>JANQHV010000431.1 GCA_028282505.1 SAR324 cluster bacterium
GGTTTATCTGGCTTTAAAACGTCGTGAAAAGGTGGTGATCTACGGAGATTATGATGTGGATGGAACAGCAGGAACGGTTATTTTATATCGATACCTCAAACGCATAGGATTACGGATCTATTATTTCATTCCCCAGCGCTTGAAAAATGGCTACGGCATGACAGAGTCCACCTTGCTGGAACTCAAGCACAAAAAAACAGACCTGATCATCACAATCGACAATGGCATCACAGCAATTGCCGAATCGAAACTACTCCATCAATTGGGGATTGATTTGATCATCACCGATCACCATCAGGCCTGCTCCAAACAACCAATTGCCGCAGCCATCCTGAATCCTCAAAAACCTCAATGTCATTATCCTTTTGAAGGATTGAGTGGAACAGGAGTGGCTTTTAAGTTTTTGGAAGCGTTTGATCAATTTTTAACCGAACAAGGCTATTGGGATCTGTCTGGTTATATCCGTCCAGACTTGCAACGGGATTTGGATCTGGTGGCTTTTGCCACAATTGCGGATCGTGTTCCGCTCATTGATGAGAATCGATATTTTGTCAAACAAGGGTTGGAAATGATCAATTCCAGTCCACGCCCTGGGTTACAGGCATTGATCAAAGAAAGCAATATCCGGGGGTACATCACTCCCAACATCATCAGTTTTAAATTGGCACCCAAAATTAATGCGGTTGGGCGATTGGGAGATCCTAATCTGGGTGTCCATTTATTGCTTTCTCATTCACAGACAGAAGCCAGGTTACAGGCCATTAAGCTCATTCAAGTCAATGCTGAGCGTCAGCAAATTGAACATCAGGTACTCAAGTCAGCTCTGTCTCTGGCACACAATCAACAAGACCAGGATGTGATTATCCTGGTCAATGAGAATTGGCATTCTGGCGTGATCGGCAGTGTTGCTGCAAAAATCGCCTCACGTTTCCAAAAACCTACCGTTATTGTAACATTATTTGAAGAGTCGCTTGCGATTGGATCGATCCGCAGTGTGGGAAATTTTGACATATGCTCAGCCCTGCAACATTGTGATGAATTTTTAGACAAATTTGGTGGACACAAAGCTGCTGCCGGTATTAGTTTACAAACAAAGCATATTGAATTATTTTGTAAACAATTTCGACAAACCATTCCACCCAGCATGGTCAATGCGACGACGGATGCCTTGAAGATTGAAGCATGGATAGGCCCCCAAGAGCTTAAAAATGGATTGGTTCAGGAACTACTACAAATGTCCCCTTTTGGTTCTCATAACCCGGAACCCATCTTGGGAATCAAAAAAACAAGCTTGAAAGATATTACTGTTTTTGGCAATCAGCATCTTAAATTTTGTGTGAATACCACAGAAATGGAATTGGAGGTTTTTGCCTGGGATCATTCCGATTGGTATACGAAACTGGAAGGATTGTTGGACTTGGCCATTATTCTGCAAATGCACCATGTTTCTCAAAATGCGCCATTACAGTTCAAAGCAATTGATATTAAACCAACGTCATAAAAGGCTCCGATGATCGTTGAAGTCGGAATATGGATTAGCCTCCTTTTTTACTTTGCAGGCTGGAGTGCCCAATTTGCTAAATTTCAGCACAGACTCCACATCCCTGAATCTCTGGGAATCCATATCTTGCAAGCAGGCTGTTCTATTCATTTTGTGGCAATCTGCTATTTATTTTATCAGCACACGTGGCCAGAAACATTGATTTCTGATTTCCTCAATTTGATTGCCTGGATTCCAATTCTGATCTATCTGCTGACAAGAAAGTACATCACCAGCCAAATCAGTACCACGGTTATTCCCCCTTTTTCCATTGTCCTGTTGTTGATTTCCTATTTATTGCACAAAAAAGACCTTCCCACCCTGGAATTAATCCAGGAAGCTCCATTGCTGCATCAAACCTTATTGATCACTCATATTTCCACACTCATTGCAGGGTACGTTCTGTTTGGTTTTTCCTGTATTGCCAGCATCATTTTCCTTTACCAGGATCACCAACTCAAAACGAAACTGGTCAAGTTGCTGGTCAATCAGTTCCCATCTCTGGCAACTCTCGATCAAACGAGTTACAAATCAATTATTATGGGATTTTTCTTTCTAACCATTGGATTGATCTTAGGTATCACACTTAGCATCGATCTGCAAAGCTCTCGCAGTGTTTTACGCTTAGGCTTTTCTATCCTCATTTGGCTGCTTTATGCGTTTTTTCTGATGGAACGATTCTTTCAAGGATACCAGCGAAGATTTTCTGCAATATGGTCGGTTATTGGCTTTTTTCTGGTTCTCATGTCATTAGTGATCGAATCGATGCATTTAGTCTAAACCTGACTGACACTTGAGTACTCTATTCTATCCAAATCATATTGTCTCATCAGTCAAGTACTTTCAACTACTCGTCTTCATTTCATGATCCAACACACACAAAAAAACTCTTTTGATCTCTACAAGCAGGGTTTTCTTTATATTGCTCTGATTGTTGCTGCTTTGACCATCCTGACTGCCATTTTTATTGCATATGATCTTGATCTTCAGATAACCGCTTTTTTTTATACCCCTGAAGGTGAATGGCTATTAGTGGAAAAACAGCCCTGGAAATGGCTCTACAAATACGGAACCATCCCCGGATTATTATTCACAGTAGGTGGAGCAGTAGTACTTTTTCTGACCTACATCAGACCTCAATTGTATTCCTGGCGTCGCTATATCATGGTTTTGGTGCTGACTTCTATTGTGGGGGGAGGCATTATTGTCAATGGAATTTTGAAAGATTACTGGGGACGCACCCGACCCCGTCAAATCCAAGAATTTGGTGGAAGATGGGAATATCTGAATGTCACCCAACCAGGCATTCCAGGCAAAGGAAAGTCCTTTCCATGTGGGCATTGTACCATTTCTTATGTCTTTGTGAGCATGATCTTCCTTTACCAGAAATCGCGCTGGCTGGCCTGGACAGGAGCAGCCGTGGGACTACTTTATGGAGGTTTGATGAGCATCGCCCGTGTAGGACAGGGAGGGCACTTCCCCACAGACACATACTGGGCATTAGGCGTCGTTTTGCTGACGTCAACCTTGCTCTACTACTTTATTTTACATCCTCCTAATCATACCACTTACCCAACCACTCCACCTAGTATCAAGAAAATACTGGGGATCAGTATTGGTACGTTTTTCCTCATTGGAATCATGATCCTGCTTTTTTTGACACGCCGTCCCGTTTTTGAAGACCATCAACATGGCTTATCTCTGAAAGCAGATACCAGAGAAATACACCTGCAGACCAATCTGGACAGGGAAGTGATTAAAATAATTCCCTCTGGTCAAGAAATAGGCACTATCCGTACTCTCGTCAGAGGCTTCGGGTGGCCAGAAGCCCACCATAAATTAAAAATCCAAAGAATTGCTAAACAAGACGGAGTTTTTTATATTGATTATCAGCTCGTTGCTCATGGTTATTTTTCTGAAAGGAATATAGAAATGGTGCTCCACTTGCCCCAACGTTTGCACAATCAAATTATTTTCCAAAAAAGCATTACTCCTGAAAAATAGAGGTAGAAAATTTCGTTGCACGGCATTAGATTTTTATAAACTATTCTGCTATAAAAATGTAAAAGCTTTAACCATGAGTAGGCTCCACTACTTTCTTTTGACAGGGAATCGTAAGCAGTATCAAGTAGGGAGTTGCTCACACCTCCACGCTTTAGGAGAAGACCAATGGTAGTGAATGTGATCAAAGTCATTGTATGCATCCTCATCCTTTTGGGAGGAACCGCATGTTCGAACAGAAGTCATTATCCATCCCACTATACACCAGAGCAGGTGAAGTCACTGCAAAATTTCCATGCGATCCAACGGGTTATCGCTTCAAGAAACGACAATATGGACTCAAAACTCAGAACATATTGGAATAGAAAATATCAGGAAATGAGGCGACATGCTGATTCAGACTCGTGGGAACCGTCGTCAGAACAATGGAAAGCGCAACCTGCTTCAAATACGTCTGTACCATGGCTATCTAGAAAGGCTCAGAGTTCGGACGATAATATAATTATCGGTGCTCCTGGAACCAGCTATCACCGTATGGGCAACATAACAACCAGTTCCGACGGAAGAACATTTCACCGTGTGGGAAATACAATACATAGTTCCGATGGAAAAACATTCAGCCGTGTGGGAAACACAATACACAGTTCTGACGGAAGAACATTTCACCGTGTGGGAAATACAATAACCGGCTCAGATGGAACAGTTTGTACTAAAGTAGGTCATGTAACTCAATGTCATTAGATAAAAAAAGCTTCCCTGGGAAAATAGGTAGTGCCTCCCTAAATAATACATTCTCTCAATAGCCCTTCCCTGAAAAAATCAGTTTTTAAGCCATCCAACCATTTGAAATTACTATATAAAATATATTCCCGAAAAATTGAGTAGTCTCTCCCCATAGACAATTTTTTCAATTTTTTATATTACGGAAAAAGTATCAAAAAAGCGGCCGGTATGCATCAGAATGCGATGGCAGCTCCCATGCTCAGGAGAAGCAAATTTTGAAGTGGCCACTCCTGAGAAAATGCCAAATAACGAATGGAGGTAAAAATGAATCAAATACGTATTGTTGTTCGGGGCAATTTGCAATTTATCTTGTTCTTCCTACTGGTGATGGTTTTGCTGGCCTGGTCTGGCATTGCATCAGGACAGCTCAAAAAATGGACACCTGAAATTGACGCAGGATGTGATCCGAATCAAATTTCAGATCTGGATGAATTTTTAAATATATTAACGCTGGATCCTTTATTAATTGACGCAAAAGGTGATCCTACACCAGATTTCTTCCAAAAAGGAGAAGTGGTACGATGTGGTTTAATCAGGAGTTATACTAAAGCTCAGGCCATTGCGCACCTGGATGGTACCGCTTATTCGGCTACCTATGATGACCCTGAGACAGGTATGGACGCATATTTAGTGATTTATCAAACACATCGGGGAATGGATCGCTCTGGGTCGGAAAAAAGAGGATGGGCTTCAGGTGTATTGCTTTTGCCCAAAAAAGTACATGCTTCCGTTGAAACAGATATTAATGGTGAGCCGATACCACCTATTTGGGTGTGGAGTCATGGTGGCGGAGCGGGAAAAGAAATCATTTCTCAGACAGATCCAATCATCAGTAGAGATGCTGTGGTTATTGCAGGTCAGGGATTTCCTACTTTTGAGACTCATTATGGGGGGAGCTATATTCAAGCAGGAACCGGTAACTATTTATTATCAGGAACAGCAGGGCTTCCTAATCATCTGGTAGACAATGCTCGCGCAATTTTAGATGGGTCTCGTGCTGCAGCGAACGTGCTTGCCTCTAAAAAAGCGAGACCAGGCATATTGGGCAATCGGGATACAAACAACGAATTTATTTTTGCCGCATTCAGTAAGGGGTCTGCTCGAACATTGGTCGCACAGGCAATATCTGAAGATTATGGCTTAGGGCTGTTTGGCGAAGGAGTTTTAAAAGCTGTTCTGCTAGCTGATCCCCACGGAGGTTATCGCTATAACAATGTCCACCAGGTACAACCACTTCCACCTGCCAATCGACGCTTTAGTTCATTACAGCCTGAACAGCTAAAAGACTTCACAGAATCCCTTAAAGTGATTTATACAATATATTTTCAACTGGATTACAATGCCCGTGACATTCCTTTTGAACCAAGCAAGGTGCGGGAAGTTGCTGAGATGGTCATGGGGATTAAAAAAATTGATATAAAACAGTTTCCGTTGGGGGGAACGAGTCAGCTCTGGTTTAAAAGTGGATTTGTTGCAGCATTCAATGACTGCGTTTGCAATGATAATTGTCCGGCCCAAGCGCCTTTTTTCATGAATCAGGTGAAAGATTATATTGACCATGTTCGTCCCAGAGGCATCAATACAAAAGTTCCCATCCGTTTTTCCACAAGCTGGCATAGTTCCACTGAGCCCATGCGGCATTCCAAGTGCCTTTGGGATGGTTTAATGGCAGATACTTCTCCAGCTAATAGGCATTTGATTCAGTTTTGTGCCTATAATAACGGTTTGGGACATACCATGACTTTACGTAACTCTCTCAGCCATCTCCGTGATGCCACAATCGCGGATTATTTCAATCAATCTCCTCCAGCATGCTCTGGGACCGCAGGCTACGGAGATCATAATCAGCATCCCTCTTGGGAACGAGGAACGTATTCAACTTTAACTGAATGCCAAGCGGCCCTTCCCAACGATTTACCTGGCGTGAATTGTCGATTGAATGTGAGTGGGACCTACGTTCAAGAGTTGGAATGCGCTGAGATGAAACCCGTCAATTATTGCTCGATTTATGTCCCCTGATTTCTCCCACATGTCTTTACCAAAATGAAACGATCTCCTCCCTTTTTTCAAGGGAGCGGGGTCGACCTTCGATCGGGAGGGGTGCGGTAAGACATTGACTTTATTAACTGTCCCGCCTTAAATGGATACCCCAAAATAGCCTGGTGATTTATCCCCAGAAATATTTCACCGTTCTGCATAGCAACATTGCCCTCAGTTGTTAGAAATGATAAAAAAGGAGGAATCCGCAATCCACGAGAGGTTAAGGAAATGGTATTCCTTCGCAAATTATTAAAAGATACAGGAATCATCGGTTTCATCATCCTGCAGTCAATCGTCTCCTGTCCAAGTCTTTGGGCACAAGGAACCATGAAACCATTCCAACAGGCAACCATTGATACAGGTGCGACAATGCACGGAGCATTTCTGCAGGACAGCGATGGTTTTTTGTGGTTCGGGGCGTTGAATGGTTTGCACCGGTATGATGGCTATGAATTAAAAACATACCAGGCGGGTCCCTCATCCGTGTCTGGTTTAATGATCAGTGCAATCCTGGAAGACCACGATGGAATCATCTGGATTGGAACGTTTAGCCAGGGAATTACCAGCTATGATAAAACAACGGAAACCTGGACGCATCATAAACATGACCAGGATAATCCCAATAGTTTGAGCAGTAATAACATTTCCTTTAACACACAAAAACTTTTTGTGGATCGCTCGAATATCCTTTGGATAGGCACAGACGGAGGAGGACTCAACGAGTACGATAAAACAACAGAGACCTGGACGCATTATGAACACGATCCTGGTAATATGAATAGTTTGAGTGACAATTCAATCACCGCAATTATTGAAGATAGAAATGGCATCTTATGGATTGGTACGAAGGGAGGGCTCAATCGATTTGACAAAAGAACAGAAACTTGGACTCGGTACCAACGTAAATCCAGTGACAATCATAGTTTGAATGACAACTGGATTAACTCAATCATTGAAGATAAAAATGGCATCTTATGGATTGGTACCCAGAAAGGGGGACTCAATCGATTTGATCAAAAAACAGAAACTTTTATTCACTACACCTATGATCCGGATGATCCCAATAGCCTTGCCCATAACAATGTGTGGAACATTTACGAAGATCAATCTGGAGATCTTTGGATTTGTCATATCAATGCTAATGTTGGTCTGGAAAAGTTTGATACAAAAAAGAACATTTTTACCCATTATGTTCACAACCCGGATGATCCCAACAGCATTAGTTCCAATGGGGTAGTCAATGTTTATGAGCAGTTGCAAACCGGAATATTCTGGGTAATAAATTCTAACGGCAAAATTGATAAGCATGACAAAAATACCCAAAAATTCAATCTTTGGCAACATGATCCCAAAAACGCCAATAGTTTGAGCAGCAATATCATCGTGCCAATTTTGGAAGACAGCAACGGCATGATTTGGATAGGAACAGAACAAGGTGGCCTGAATAAGTTTGACAGAACAACCAGGAATTTTACCAGATATTTTCCTGATCCTGATGATCCTTTCAGCTTGCCGGAAATGAATCTTTCGGCTCTTTTTGAGGACAGCGAAAAAAACTTCTGGGTTGGCAGTTGGAGGGGAATCTTGACTCTGTTTGACAGAGAAACGGGGAAAAGCATCAAACATTACAAAAATGATCCTGATATTCCCGATAGCCTGACAAAAAGTCAGCGGATCTTTGCGATTACTGAGGACAAAAATAATGCTGATTTACTCTGGCTGGGAACCGTTGGCGGAGGATTGGAAAAATTTGACAAAAGAAAGGAGAGTTTTACTCACTATAAACACGATCCCCAATCTTCGAATACCCTCAGTCATGATATCGTCGTCTCAATTCACGATGACGGCCAAGGAACGCTTTGGATAGCAACCTATGGGGGAGGATTGAATCGGTTTGACAAAAAAAATGAAACCTTCAAACACTACACACATTTGCCAAATAATCTCAATAGCCTCAGTTCAGATACCCTTTATGAAGTGTATGAAGATGCATCAGGCGGCTTATGGATCACGGGGAAAGGAGGAATCAGTAAATTTGATAAAAAAACAGAAAATTTTAAGAATTACACACAAGAAAATGGGCTAGCTTCCAATATCATTTCCAGCCTGACGGAAGATACTGAAGGCAATCTTTGGTTAGGGAGCGTTGATGCTGGACTGATAAAATTTGATCCAAGAACCGAAACAACACAAGTATACACAAAAAATGATGGCCTGCAGGGCAACACCTTTTTAGTGCGCTCCAGCCTGACAACAAAAGATGGAGAAATCTGGTTTGGCGGAAGCAAAGGGGCTAATAGTTTTTATCCACAGCAAATAGTCAGCAATCCTTATGTACCCCCTGTTGTGTTAACGGCCTTTCAACAAGGCGGCGAAAACATCAACCTGGGTAAAGCACCTGAGAAAATTCGAGAAATTACCTTAGACTGGCAAGAAAATTACTTTGAGTTTCAATTTGCCGCCTTGAATTATTCCAGGCCGACAGAAAATCAATATGCCTACATGCTTGGGGGAAGAGACAAGGAATGGTACTATTCAGGCTCTAACCCATTTGGCCGCTACACGGGGCTTCCTGGGGGAACTTACACCCTCCGCTTGAAAGGTTCGAACAACGATGGTGTCTGGAATGAAGAAGGAACTTCCATAAAAATTACGGTCACATCGCCATTTTGGGAAAAGTGGTGGTTTTATTTAGCTCTTGTTACAATTGTTCTTGGAATCATCGGATTCCTCTATCATTTCCAGCTCCAGGCAAAAACCAACCAATTAAAAGCAGAGGCAGCAGAAGCTTCTAATCGGGCCAAAAGTCAATTTTTAGCCAACATGTCTCACGAGATCCGCACACCGATGAATGCCATTCTTGGGTTCTCAGAGATTATGAAAAACAAGATTGATGATCCCAAACTGGCTCATTATCTCGAATCCATCCATTCCAGTGGCAAATCTCTGCTGAATTTAATTGATGATATCCTGGACCTCTCCAAAGTAGAAGCGGGGAAACTGAAACTGGAACACACCCCCGTTTCTCCAATACGGCTTTTTGACGAAATGTCGGTTTTGTTCGGACAGAAAATCAAAGACAAGGGTCTGGAATTTATTATTGAAGTTTCTCCTGATCTTCCCAAAACCTTGCTCCTGGACGAAGTTCGTCTACGACAAATTTTGATCAATTTGATCGGCAATGCTGTCAAATTCACAGAATCAGGATACATTAAACTTTCGGCCAATTACCGTTATCCTGATGATACCAATCACAGTACACTGGATTTGATTTTTGCTGTAGAAGACACTGGAAAAGGCATTCCAGACGATCAGAAACAAGCCATCTTCGAATCTTTCACCCAGGTCAAAGGGCAGAAAGCTTCTGAGTTTGGCGGCACAGGGTTAGGCCTGGCCATCACCAAGCGGTTGATTGAGATGTTTAATGGTGAAATTAGTGTCGAGAGCACCATTGACCAGGGCAGTACCTTTCATATTCTCTTGAAAGATGTAGAAGTGGCCTCTCTGAGCGCATTGGAAGCCCAGCAACAAAAGCATATTGATTTTCATTCAATCCAATTTGAAAACAGTATAATCCTGATTGCCGATGATATTGATTTCAATCGAGATTTGATCAAGGGCTTCCTGCAGGACTATAACTTCACACTCATTGAAGCAGAGAATGGCAAAGAAGCCATTGAAATGGCCAAAGAACACCATCCTCAATTGATCCTGCTGGATATGAAAATGCCTGTGATGGATGGATACGAAACAGCAACCATCTTCAGAAAGGAGGGGGATTTGAACACAATTCCAATAATTGTTGTCTCAGCATCCGTCATGAAACAAGATGAAAAAGCTATTCATCCGTTATGTGATGCCTATCTGAAGAAACCTGTCAATAAGACGGATCTCATTTTAGAAATAATGAAATTCTTACCACACACGATTGTAAAAGAAGATATTGAGGTTTCTGAAAACTCAATAGCTGATCCCTCACTGGAGTTATCTCCAGAGACACTGGAAAAGCTCCCAGATTTGCTGGAAATCTTAAGAATCAAACAGAGGGATTGCATAGAATTGTCCAAGCGGAATGTCATTCATGAAATAGCAAGTTTTGCAAAAGAAATTGAAAAGCTGGGGAAAACCTATCATTATCCTCCCTTGATTCAATGGGGAGAGGAGCTATCGTCTGCCGTATCAATATTTGATATTGAAAAAATAAAACTGTATTTACTGGATTTTGAAACACTTGTTTTCAACCTGGAAACGAACACAGCAACCACTCCATGATGGAAATATATAGTAGTGAGATTTTGGTTTTGTTTGGCACATTGAATTCCATGTCACCCTGAGCGTAGTCGAAGGGTCTCTGAGATGCTTCGACTACGCTCAGCATGACAGTTTTCGGGAGATTTTCATGGGCAAAGAGGGTACCAAACTATACCTGGATCAAAGTAGGATAAAAACGGGTCATCTATGAGAAAAACAGCAATGCTTGGGATTGTCTTCATGATATGTATATTTTTTATGCCAACGATCAATGCCAAGACTTATAAACTGCTTCATATGTCTCATATTGCCTGGTCCACAGCTCAGGTTGCGGACGTGAAAGGATTTTGGAAAAAACAAGGCTTGGATATCGAAGTCGTCATTTATCTGACAACCAAAGACATCATCAATGCAGTTAAATATAAACGTGGTGATTTCTATTTGGGAAATTTACCCACTATCCTCAAGCCTCTTAACAACAAATCTGTTTTTCTTGGCTCAGCAATGATGTGGGGAGGTGGTTATATCATGGTGATCAAAAAAGAACTGCTCCATCAAAACATGACAGGCATGAATGTTGGAGTTGTCGGTGGGGATTCACCTGGTGAAATCGTCTTATCCAATTACTTAAAAAAATCAGGTCACACGGTATCAGATGTGAAAATAGTGCCTTTGAACAATGATGACCTGGTCAAGAATTTTGTTTATGGCCGTTTGAAAGCAGTGGTGCTCCAAGATAGATCGGAACAACAGCTTCTCAAAGCTGGAGGAGTGACTGTTGAAAGAACTCCAACCATTCCGCTGGGAGTCGGCAGCTACCAGGATATCCTCAAAACTGTCCCCAAGGCAGATATAAAAAAGTTTTATCGAGGATGGATAGAAGCAAAGCTTTGGACTGAGAACCCAACACACCAAGAAGAACATTATCAAATCATTCGAAAATTCACGTTGAAGGGAAAAATCAACGTATCGGATGATGAGATCCAGAAAGAACTTCTAGCTCTTAAGCATTTTGATGCCAAAGAACTCTTGAAAAATAATCAGGAATTACACGAAAACCAATGGGAAGGAAACATATTCGATCACCTTAGCCCAAAAGAATTTTTCCAAAACAAAGAAGCCATGGAAGTATTACAAGAATATATTTTCCCTTAAAAATTCAAGAGCTACAATTTTATACAAAATATTGAAGTTATTTATTTTTATATCATTTCAATGGTACGCCAGTGTGGCAAAATGAGAAATCTTTATAATGTTCACATGTGCTCAACTCAAACATAGTCTCACTAGACTATGAATTCAGGTAGATAAAAATTGATATTCAAAAAATTAAAAATCCGGCCAAAACTTTTTTTAGTTTTTTTATGTTTCATGGTCCTCATTGTTTTTGAAGGATTAATCAGCATTTATTACATCAACAACATGTCAGAATTGTTTGATGGAATGTATGAGGACAATCTTCTTCCATTGAATGAGTTTAGGAATATTGAAAGTGAAATTAATAATCTTCGCTTGAATACCTACCGATACTTAAGCACAACCGACCCTGAAAAGATGGACAGGGTCAAAGAAATGATCCTGCGAGGTCATCAATCCATTGAGAAAAAAATTGAAACAGGAGAAAAAGAGCTTAAGAGCATTCAAGCATTATTCAATCAAAACACTAAAATCACTCAGGAAATAATCCTGCTGCATTACAATTTTAATACAAGAGAAGCCTACCAATTAATGATTTCTCGCTCTCAAGAGGTATATGATCAGTTGCTTGCACAAGTCTTGCGATTGACTGAGGAAAAAAAACAAACAGCAGCCAATAACCTGAAGGCGGGTCATACCATTAAGACAACGATATTGTTTGTCATGGGCAGTGTGATATTCTTTAGTATCCTCTTGACAGTTGTCATTGGGACCGTTTTTTCCAATAACTTGACTAACCCCATCTATAAAATCAGTAGTTCATTACACCTCCTTGGCAAAGGTGACCTTTCCACTCGCCTGGATCCAGAAATTTTGAACAGGGCTGATGAGTTTGGATCCATTGCACAAGATTATGAAACCACAAAAACACAATTGGCTACTTTGATAACAAACCTTCAAGGAATCAACAAAGAATTCCAACATGCTAAAGAAGCTGCCGAAGCTGCGAATGCAGCCAAAAGTGAATTTTTAGCAAACATGTCCCATGAGATCCGCACACCAATGAATGCCATTCTGGGTTTTGCGGAAATTATGAAAAGCAAAGTAAAAGAGCCTTCACTTTCTCATTACTTAGAATCCATTCATTCCAGTGGAAAGTCTCTTCTTAGTCTGATTAATGACATTCTTGACCTATCTAAAGTAGAAGCAGGAAAGTTGAAACTTGAATATACCGCAACTTCCCCTCAGGCTCTTTTCAGGGAAATGGAGACTATTTTCGGACAGATCATCAAAGACAAAGGACTAGAACTGATCATAGACATCTCTCCTGACCTACCTCAAGTATTGCTGCTCGACGAAATTCGTTTGCGACAGATTTTGATCAATCTGATCGGAAATGCTGTTAAGTTCACAGATTCCGGTTATGTCAAGTTGTCTGCTGATTGTCATTATCCCGATAGCACCTATCAAAGTGCTTTGGACTTCATTTTCTCTGTAGAAGATACGGGAAAAGGCATCCCAGGAGATCAGAAACAATCCATATTTGAAACGTTCACTCAGGTCAAAGGGCAGAAATCGTCTGAGTTTGGCGGCACAGGACTGGGACTGGCTATCACCAAACGTTTGATTGAAATGCTCAATGGCGAAATCAATGTAGATAGTACCATTGACAAAGGTAGTACTTTCCAAATTCTATTGAAAGAAGTCGAAGTCGCTTCTTTGAGAGCATTGGAATCTAATCAGCAAAAACACATTGACTTTCAATCAGTCCGATTTCAAAACAGTACAGTTCTGGTAGCTGATGATATCGATTTCAATCGGGATTTGATCAAGGGATTTCTGGAGGATTATGAACTGACCATTACCGAAGCAGAAAATGGCAAAGAAGCTATTGAAATGGCTCGAATACACCGTCCTCAACTGATTTTGCTGGATATCAAAATGCCTGAAATGGATGGATTTGAAGCAGCAGCTATTCTCAAAAAAGAAGAGGGTTTGAACACCATTCCAATCATTGCAGTCACAGCCTCAGCAATGAAAGAAAATGAGCCGATGATCAATTCTTTATATGATCTCTGTCTGAAAAAACCGATTAGTAAAACAGATCTTATCTCAGGAATGATTGAGTTTTTACCACATACCATCATAAAAGCAGAAAACCCTGATATTCTTGGAACCGCACCAACTGATTCCTCACTGGATCTGTCCTCTGAAATCTCATCAAAACTTCCAGATTTGTTGGAAATCTTAAAAACCAAACAGAAGGAATCTATAGAATTATCCAAACGGAATGTCATTCATGAAATAGAGAATTTTGCAGAAGAAATTCAAAAACTGGGCACGAATTATCATTACCGTCCCTTGATTCATTGGGGAGAAAAACTATATTCAGCAACATCAGAATTTGATATTGAAAAAATCAGACAATGCTTATCAAACCTCCAAACGATTGTGCTGAACATAGAAAAGCAAATTGATCAATCCATACAGAGATGATAAACGGACCTCTTTTTGCCGCAATGCATTCGATTTTATCTGCTTCCCATTTGTTGTCTTCTCTGATAACAATAGTTGGTATCTTTAATTATTAAGACACCAATAAAATCAGGATTGAGCAGATTTTTCTTTTGTCTCCAATGACGCAGGTCGTGACAATAAACTATTTCAATTTATCCTGATTCGATGATACTGTAATGACAGCTACGGCATGACACGAAGACAGACTGCATCTTAAAAAATATTTGTGAAATTAATGACTTGGCAATGTTCACAAAAATCAAATCTTCAACTTGTGGCACTTCGTGTTTTTGGTGGTGAATAACATTGCATCTGCCATAGAGCAGCATAAGAATTCTAGGGGGAAACTATGAAACATCGGAATCTATCCGGCTTCATCATATTTGTGGCTGGGCTCGTCTTATGGATGGGGCTGGCCCATACCGCTCATGCTGTCAAATTTGGTTTACATCAAAACAAGCCTCTGAACTTTCGTGATGATGATGGCCAGGTCCAGGGGTTGGTGATTGAAGTCTTCACTCACATTGCCAACCAGGAAGGGTGGGACATCGAGTACGATCCTTGTGCTTGGGCAGATTGTCTGGATAAGCTGAACAAAGGAGAAATCGATGTGTTGAGTGCTATTGGTTATACGGCCAAACGGCAAAAAATCTATGATTTCAACGAAACGCCTTTAATCACCAACTGGGGTTTATTGGTCATTCAACCAGACTCTGAGATTCAGTCAATCCTCGACCTGGAAGGAAAGTCCATCGCGGTTTTGAAACGGGCTGGACACACAGTGGCATTCCAGAAACGTTTGAAAGATTTCGGGATCAATGTCAATTATCTGGAAACCGATGGCTTCAAGTCGGTATTGCAAATGGTGCATGAAAAAAAAGCAGATGGAGGTGTAGTCAACCGCTTGTTTGCCTCACAATTTATTCATGACTACGAAGCTGTGAGAAGTTCTATTATTTTCAACCCCATCGAAATCCGTTATGCCTTTACCAAAGACAAACATCAGGAGATGTTGAAAACTGTAGATCGTCATTTGCTGGAGTTGCGCAAGTCGCAGGATTCCATTTATTATCAAGCGCTCGACCGTTGGATTGGGATTGCAGGCAAAGCAGCGATTCCTATCTGGCTGTTTTGGATGCTTGGCATTTTAGCAGCAGGCATGGTGACCTTTTTTGGAGGCATGGTTCTCTTACGTCGCAAAGTGCAGGAACGGACGGCTGAATTGCAAAAAGCTCATGATTTTTTAGAAGAGCGAGTTGAGCAACGTACCCAGGAATTGAAAATCGCCAAAGAAGTGGCTGATTCGGCTAATCAGGCCAAAAGTGAGTTTTTGGCCAACATGTCCCACGAAATCCGCACTCCCATGAATGCTATTTTGGGGTTTTCGGAAATCATCAAAAGTAAAGTACAAGAACCCCAGATGCAACATTATCTGGAATCTATTCATGCCAGTGGCAAATCTCTGTTGAGCCTGATCAACGATATTCTGGACCTTTCGAAAGTTGAAGCCGGGAAATTGCAACTCGAATACAAGCCCGTTGCTCCACAACAACTTTTTAATGAAATGCGGATCGTTTTCGAGCAACGCACCAAAGAAAAAGGATTGGAATTCATGATCGATGTTCCCGTTGACTTTCCTCAAGCCTTACTCCTCGATGAAACTCGCCTGCGGCAGATTTTAATCAATCTGATTGGCAATGCTGTCAAATTCACCGAATCAGGATATGTTAAGCTTGCAGCCAATTATCGTTATCCCGATGACACCGATCACAGTACACTGGATTTTATTTTTTCTGTGGAAGATACGGGAAAAGGCATCCCAGAAAATGAAAAACAATCGATCTTCGAATCCTTTACCCAGGTTAAAGGACAGAAAACATCTCAGTTTGGTGGCACGGGATTGGGGCTGGCCATCACCAAACGCTTGATTGAGATGTTCAATGGTGAAATCAATGTCGAGAGTACGCTTGGTAAAGGCAGCACCTTTCATATCATTTTGAAAGACGTAGAAGTGGCTTCTTTGAAAGCATTAGAAGCCAATCAACCCCAGCGTATCGATTTTCATTCAATTCAATTTGAAAACAGTAAGATTCTGATTGCGGATGATATTGATTTCAATCGGGATCTGGTCTCTGGTTTTCTGGAAGACTATAAACTGACGCTCATCGAAGCTGAAAATGGCAAAGAAGCTATTGCAATGGCGAAAGAACACCATCCTCACCTCATTCTACTGGATATGAAAATGCCTGTGATGGATGGTTATGAAACTGCAACCATCTTACGCAATGAAGAAGATTTGAAATCAGTCCCGATTATTGCTGTTTCGGCATCTGCTATGAAAAAAGATGAGGAAACGATCCATTCGTTGTGCAATGCTTACCTGAAAAAGCCTGTCAGTAAAACGGATCTCATTTTGGCATTAATGAAATTCTTACCAAACACTGTCACAAAAGAAGATGTTGAAGTTTCCAAACCTCCACCATTTGATACCTCACTGGAACTTCCTCCAGAAACACTGGAAAAATTGCCAGAGTTGCTGGAAACCCTAAACAACAAAGAAGAGGAATGCCTGGAGTTGTCCAAACAGAATGAAATTCACAAAATAGAGAGCTTTGCTGCAGAAATACAAAAACTTGGCACAGACTTTGAGTATCCTCCCCTCAATCATTGGGGAGAAGAATTGCACTCGGCTGCCATCGAATTTGATATTGAGAAAATAAAACAATACTTATTGAATTTCAAAACACTGTCTCTCCAAGTTAAAAAACAAATTGAAAACTCAAAATAGGTTATGCAGACATTGCAAAAACATGAACAACACCTTCTCATTGTAGATGACCAGCCCAAGAATATTCAGGTGATTGGCACGATCATACGGGGAAAGGGATATTTGGCCAGCTTTGCCCAAAGTGGCAGGGAAGCCTTGGAACTGGTCAAACAAAACCCTCCTGACCTGATCTTACTGGATATCATGATGCCAGAAATGGATGGATTTGAAACATGTCGCCGTTTGAAAGAAAATCCGGAAACCAAGAACATTCCTGTCATTTTTCTAAGTGCACTTTCTGACACCATGGATAAAGTCCAGGGGTTTGAACTCGGTGCTGTCGATTACCTCACCAAACCGATACAACGGGAGGAATTCCTAATACGCATTCAAACCCACCTGGAAATCCAGATGCACCGGAAACACTTGGAAGAGGAAGTTCAAAAAAGAACTATAGAGTTGGAAAATCATGCGGCTGAACTGGAAATTCTCAATCAACAATTACAACGCGAAATTGTGGAACATCTGGAAGCAGAAGAGAAAATTCGCTACTTACAAAATTTAATGAAATCTATCGTAGATTCGATGCCATCTGTCCTGATCAGTGTGGACCCTGAAGGAAAAGTCCTGCACTGGAATCGAGAAGCACAAAACCTCACCGGATTGACGGATAATCAAGCTAAGGGACGTTTGTTGAAAGAAGTTTTCCCACAAATACAAAGGCAAATGGAAGATCTCCATCATGCCATGAAAGACCAGGAAACTAAAAAAACAGAGAAAGTCCTTACCCAAAATGGAGAGACGCCTAACTATTCTGATATCACGATCTATCCTTTGATCGCCAATGGCGTTACAGGTGCTGTCTTGAGAATCGATGATGTAACCGAACGTGTTCGCTTTGAAGAAATGATCGTACAAACAGAAAAAATGATGTCTATTGGAGGACTGGCCGCAGGCATGGCCCATGAAATCAACAACCCCTTGAGTATCATCCTGCAAAGTACACAAAATATGTTGAGATTCCTTTCTCCAGAAAATGAGAAAAGTGCTGAAATGGCCCTGCGGTATGGAATAAAGCTGGACCAGTTGCATGATTTCTTGGAAAAACGGCAGATTCTCCTGTTCTTGAATGGTATCCGAGATGCCGCTGAAAGAGCCTCCCATATTATAGAAGATATGCTGCGGTTCAGCCGCCCCAGCAAATCAAAAATTATGATGACAGATCTGCCCACTTTGATTGATGATACCGTGGCACTGGCAGCAAGAGATTATAATTTAAAGAAGAAATATGATTTTCGAAAAATTCAAATTATCCGAGATATTGAGCCAGACTTGACCTTGATTCCTTGTGTTACCTCAGAGTTGCAACAAGTTCTTCTCAACCTTCTCAGCAATGCGGCCCAATCCATCTATGCTCAAACTGATAACAGTTCACCTCAAATCATTCTGAGAGCCTGGAAGGAGAAAAACTATGCTAAAATCGAGGTGGAAGACAATGGTACTGGCATGGAAGAACAAGTGCGAAAACGCATATTCGAGCCTTTCTTCACTACAAAAGAAACAGGTGTTGGCACGGGGTTGGGTTTATCGGTATCTTATTTTATCATCACCACCAATCATAATGGAAAAATTTCTGTGGAATCCACCCTCAACAAAGGAAGCAAATTCATGATTGAGCTTCCTCTCAATATTGACACATCAACAGTTTAGGAATGTTCCAAAAATAACTTACACATTTACTTGTCTTTTATTCCGATTTCCTGCGTTGACGCATCGCCCACGTAGTTCGACTACGCAGACGAT
>JANQHV010000489.1 GCA_028282505.1 SAR324 cluster bacterium
GATTTCCCGAAAAAAATTCATTGCCGATGAAGTTTTTCAAGAAACAAAATCTGGATATTTGTTACGAAAAGACTCTAATTTGGGCCTTATAGATCTTACAAGCAACCCTTTATATGCCCGGGTTTGCGTTAGTTTATAACTTTAGCCCTTCAAATCCATGGACCGTTCGTAAGCATAATGGATTAATCTCTCCCGCCGATAGGATTAATAAATTTACTTACAGTGAAGGCTGGTGTATCAACTTAATGATTGCTACTTCAATGAGAGGCTATCGATGTGAGGTACGCAATCCGTTATAATCAGTAACTTTTTAAAGGATTTTTCAAAGGATAGTTCTACCGCCAAACTAATGGCCTCTCGTTCCCCCAAGCCTAAACTTTCAAACAAACATCGTTGAACAGAAAGAGTTTCACAATATTGGTTATTGATCCAAACCTGAATGGTAGGAGTTTGGCATTCAGCTTTAACCGCCAGGGGGATATAAATTTTCTCAAAAAGCTTTTCGAGCAAATCAAGTACCCCTCCTTTGTAAAGTCGAATTAAAGAAGAAGTATCACAAACAATGACCGAACTATTCATAAAGACGGATGGTTACGACGTGTTGCCATAAATTTCTGAAAGCCGCTGTGTTGTGCTTGAGCTATGTGAGTGTCTTGAAGACGGCGTGCTGTATCAATCCCTCGATTGTGAAGCCACTTTACAGCTTCCTCCGCGTATTGAAACCCTAGCAATTCTCTGACTTCACCCAGACTGAGTTCTTCATTTGCGTAACGACTAATAATCAAAGCCTTATGGACTTCCTCGGACAAGGCTTGCGTGTCTTTTCCTTGGACAAGTCGATCATCTAAAACAATCTGCAAATTCATCAGATGTCCTGTTAAAGTATGTAGCATGAAATTGGAGTTAAAATATTCGTTTACATTATAACGAAATCATTGCATAAAGCAAATTCAGTGGGGCAAGCACATATAAATTTTGTAGACAAAAGATAATCTTTTCTTAACAAAATTTATATGTGCTTGCCCTGAAGAGAGAAAATGGAGATTGTTTCAATCTGAAAAAAATACTTGTATTCAACATAAGTCAGACTGTATGACTTGACAAATCGTTAGTGAATTTTTAATTCTTACGTATAATATTTAGGTCTTTTTTATCTGGTTTAATCCTGATTTGAGAATGCATTTTTTGTAATTAGGTGTTCAGATAAGCTTTTGCCAAAGGCATTTTTTTGCCGATGGCTACCAAATCCGCAAAAAAAGATTTTTTCAGAGGGTTTTAGTGAGGAACCGACCTTTGGGTTTATTGGTCAAACCACAAAAACTAAGCCATAGGAAAAAACTTTTCTAGGGAACTATGAGTAAACAACATTGGCTGGAGGGGGCACAATGAGTATTAGATGGAAAATTTTAACGTTGAGTTTTGGACTGGTTGTGCTGACTACAGTTTTATTAGGAGGAGCGGTCAGTTGGATTATCACTTCGCAATCAGAAAAAGACATTGTTCAGTTTGAGCAAGATACTTTAGATAAGAGGAAACAAGCACTCAAAAATGTGATGAATACAGCGTATACGGCACTAGAAGCTGCCTACAAGGACGCACAAAATGAGGAAAAGATCAGGGCCATTGTAGAAGAAAAACTGAAAGCCAGTTTGGATGTTCTGTATTCAATGATCGAAACCCGTTACCAGCAGGCATTGGCTGCTGAAGATCCAGAGGCTGACCTGGTGCGAGCAAAAGAAGAATTGAAGGAACAAATCAAAAAACTGCGATTTGGTCCCACTAATAAAGATTATGTCTGGATTCATTCTTTTGATGCTCAAAATCCATCAAGGATTACCATGTTAATGCATCCCATTGCCTCTAAATTAATTGGTCAAGATGTTTCCGACTATAAATACTCCAGTGGAGAGCGAAAAGGACAAATTGTTTATGCCACTGGAATTGATGAAAAAGTGCCTTTCTTTCAGCAGATGAATCGGGTTGTTGCAGAGCAGGAGAAAGGATTTGTGGGATATGAATGGCCTCAACCGACTGACCAGGGACTTACAGAACATCAGCCAAAATTGAGCTACGTCCGACTTTTCAAGCCCTGGGGATGGGTTATTGGAACAGGAGCCTACCTGAGCAATGTAGAGTCCAGGATCAAAAAAGAAATTGCTGACGTGATTGGAAGCTTGCGTTATGGTCCCGAAAAAAAAGATTATTTTTGGATCCATTCCTTTGATGAAAAAGATCCCGCTGGTAGCAGGATGTTGATGCATCCAATTGTGCCCGCCCTCATTGGCAAAGATATGTCAGAATACAAATATGCCAGTGGGGATCGAAAAGGGCAAATCGTTTATGCCACTGGAATTGATGAAAAAGTGCCTTTCTTTCAGCAGATGAACCGGGTTGTTGCAGAAAATGGAGAAGGGTTTGTGGGGTATGATTGGCCAAAGCCTACCGATCAAGGACTAACAGAACATCAACCCAAAATAAGCTATGTTTCTCTGTTTAAGCCGTGGGGGTGGGTTATTGGGACGGGTGTGTATTTAGATGAAATTGCTCAGGCTAGAAACGCAAAGCAAGGTGCGTTGCAGGAGGCCATCCAATCGGTTGTTTTGGCTATGGTTGCTGTCGCCGCTATTGTGATTTTGGTAAGTCTGATTATCATTTTATTCATTACCAATCTGATCACCAAACCCATTCACGAAAATATCCGATTTTTAAAATACATTGCAGAAGGCAAAGGAGATTTAACCAGAAGATTGACGGTCGATTCACGTGATGAGGTTGCCGAACTGGGCAAATGGTTCAATGTATTCATTGAACAAATACAGAATATTGTCAAACAAATCTCTCACAGTGCTGATGTGATTGACAAAGACAGTGTGGGATTGACAGAATCTGTGGAAAAGGTTTCCTCAACGATGCATAATTTAACCCAGTTGGCGACGGATCAATCTGCCGCCATTGAAGAAACTGCTGCTGCTGCACGTCAAATTCATTCTGGCGTAGAAATGACTGCCAACTATGCAAAAGATGCGGACAAATCGTCTCAAGATGCGGATATTGAAAGCAAGGAAGGGTCAAAAGCTGTTGAAAAAATGCAAAAAAGCATGAAACGTATTCAAGAAACAGCGACAGAGATTGACAATTTTATTGAAGCCATTAACGAAATTGCTAATCAAACCAACTTGCTCTCTCTCAACGCTGCCATTGAAGCCGCAAAAGCAGGAGAACAAGGAAAAGGCTTTGCCGTGGTAGCAGATGAAGTCCGTCGCCTGGCAGAAAATTCGGCAAAAGTGACACAAGAAATTCAAACACTGATTCAAGAAAGTAATCAACGAATCAATGATGGGCAAGAAGCTGTAGAAATGGTAGAGAGCAGCTTACGACGGATCAGTAGTAAGATCACAGAAAGTTCAGAATTGGTGACGCATATTTCGACGGCAACCTCAGAACAAAATATTGCGCTGCAAGAAATCAATGAAACTTTAGAGAAATTGGCAGAAAGCAGTGCGGAAATTGCAGAAGCCGCAGAAAGCATCGATGAGATGACAAAACAACAGTCCCAATCAACTCAACATTCTACTGATCAAGCCCATGAGTTGCTTGAGCAAATCAAAAAATTTAAATATTAAACAGATTCTATGATTTGGACATGATCATATTTTTGTCCAATAAACACTGTTCATATATTTGACAGAAATGTTCTCTGAGCTTGTTGAAAAAGACACACTGGTTTTGTTTCGATAAGCTCAACAGACAGAATGGCAATCCGCCAGGCCCTCCTTATTTTTAAAAACTGCGGGATATAGCCCTCCAAACATGCATTGATCGTGTGCAAAAGGATATTAACGATGTGATAACCCGATGGTTCTAGCTCCCATAATTGCAGCAATTCTCATTCTGAAATTTGCTGTTTAGTTTATTGTTATTGGATTATAAAGACATCTTAACCCATAGAAGAGGAGAAAGATGTCATCGAAGCTA
>JANQHV010000621.1 GCA_028282505.1 SAR324 cluster bacterium
GATGATGTTGGAAATGTTTTCAGAAGCATCATTGATGTCTTTCATAGAAGAAAGACATCAATGATGCTTCTGAAAACATTTCCAACATCATCAAAACGATTGATGAAATTGCATTCCAGACCAATGTACTGGCGATCAATGCAGCAGTAGAGGCTGCACGAGCAGGAGCACACGGCAAGGGCTTTGCTGTTGTCGCAGAAGAAGTGCGTAATCTAGCACAACGCAGCACCGAGGCCGCCAAAGAAACGACCTCAATGATCAATGATTCTATCAAAAAAGTGGAAACAGGAGCAAAAATTGCGGACGAAACAGCAGTATCTTTGAAAGAAATCGTCGAAGGCTCTGTGAAAGTGACGGATCTGGTCAATGAAATCGCCAGCGCCAGTAATGAACAAGCTCGTGGAATCAGTGAAATCAATTCGGGCTTAGGGCAGCTCAATCAAGTCACAGCACAAAATGCCCAATCTGCTGAGAAAGGAGCATCTGCCAGCAATACGTTACGCTCGCAAGCAAATAACCTGAAACAGCTTGTGGCGCGTTTTCGACTTCGTGGACAATCGTTCATACGACCCTCATTTGAGCCTCCAGCGGCTCCAATGACCCCAGAACCATTGCCGGCAATTACTCATCACGCACCTGCTGCGACTGCACCAGAGCCCTCACAGGCGCATCAACCTTCAGGAGCAGATTTGATTTCTTTTGATGAAGAAGATACCGGTAAGTTTTAAGATTACTATTTTTCCACAGACATGGTAATACGAAGTTGCCTTTAAAAAGTGACGAGCATTTTATCCACTCACCTCAATCCTCTTCTCAGGCAGAAGAAGTTCAGGTATTGTCACTAAAGGCAACTTCGTATAAGTAAAGCGGGAGAGGAACCTGCAAGGAAATCTGAAATAATGAGTACAAATACATATGCAAATTTCTAATCAAGCCTACCAAGATCTTGCCCGCTTAATTTATGACAAGTTTGGAATAGCTCTGGGAGATGACAAACAGGTTTTGGTCACCACTCGTCTGCTGCCTATCATGCAGCAACAGGGCTTTCGCAGTTTTGAGGAATATTATAACTATCTGGCTCAAGATCGGACCGGCAAAGCCCTTTTGACGCTCGCTAATCAAATTACGACTAATTATAGTTTCTTTTATCGGGAAGGGGAACATTTCGATTTTTTAAGGGAATTTGCTCTTCCCCAAAAAATCACTCAGCCTCCTTCTCTGAATGCACCAAACCTGCACATTTGGTCAGCAGGCTGTTCTTCTGGGGAAGAAGCCTATACCCTGGCTATGGTATTGGAGGATTTTTTTCAAACATCCAGTTCCCGATGGGACATTGGCATTCTTGCTACTGATATCGATACCAATATGCTCAACCAGGCCAGTCAGGCGATTTATCCGGAAGATCGCCTGAGAAATATCCCTCCCATGATGCGTATGAGATATTTTCAGTCAGTTTCGGCACATCAATGGCAAATCAAACCAGATATCAAGAAATATGTACATTTCAGCCGTTTCAATTTGATCCAGCCCCAGTTTAATTTCAAAGGAAAGTTCTTTGCAATCTTCTGTCGTAATGTAATGATTTACTTTGATAAACCACGTGTGAAAAAACTGATTCAAAATTTCTATGATGTGACTGAGGAGCAAGGATATCTCTTTATTGGGCAGACAGAATCTCTGGATAAAGAAGATTGCCCATACCAATATGTGGCCCCGGCCATTTATCAAAAACGAGAAGTGACTCGAACTGTTCAACAACCTGAAATTTCCGGTACATCTGACAAAACCCATCTCTTCGAAATGCCATGAAAAAAATTCGTGTTCTCATCGTTGATGATTCTGAAATCGTTCGAAACACCCTGAGCAATGGATTGGCTGCAGACCCTGAAATTGAAGTGGTTGGAACCGCAGAAGATCCCTATGATGCCCGAGATCAGATTGCAAAGCTCCGACCAGAAGTGCTGACACTGGATGTAGAGATGCCCCGAATGACCGGAGTCCAATTCCTTCGCTATCTCATGCCACAATTTCCATTGCCGGTTATTGTGGTGAGCAGCATCACTGAAAAAGGAAAACAGGTCACTATGGATGCGCTGGAAGCAGGTGCCATCGATTTTGTGACCAAACCCAGTGTCGAAATGGACAGAGGAGTGGATGAAATGCTAGAGGAGATCTGTGCCAAAGTAAAAATTGCGGCAAAAGCGGATGTGAGTTTTTGGAAAACGGGTGCTGTTGCCAAACCTGCTTCCGCAGCTCCGAAAGCCTCACAGGTTGCTGTAGATGAAACCCGGTTGATCGCCATTGGAGCCTCGACAGGAGGAGTCGAAGCCACACGTCAATTGTTGGAAAAGCTCCCCATGACCATCCCCGGTATTGTGATTGCTCAACACATGCCCATTGGCTTTACTGCGGCTTATGCCAACAAATTGAATCAGCAATGTTCCTTGCAAATCCGGGAAGCTAAAACAGGAGACCAAGTTTTGCCAGGTTGTGCCTTGATTGCCCCCGGTGGCCAGCAAATGGAAATTGAGTTTTCTGGTAAATTTTATGTGGTCAAATGCACACCTGAGGAAAATCCCCAAGGACACTCTCCTTCCATTGATGTGCTTTTTCGTTCTGTTGCCCAACATGCATCAGCAAAAGCCGTTGGCATCATGCTCACCGGTATGGGGGACGATGGTGTGGATGCCATGCAAGCGATGCGTCAGGCAGGGGCTCGCACATTAGCCCAGGATGAAAGCAGCTCTGCGGTCTTTGGCATGCCATATGAAGCCTACAAACGAGGTGCTGCTGAAAAGCTGGTGCCTCTTGATGAACTCCCTGCAACGATTGTCAAATTACTGAAAGAAACATGAAACCAGTCCGTGTTTTAGTGGTGGATGATTCCTCACTCGTTCGTGAAATATTAAGCCAAGGATTGGCAAAAGATCCACAAATTGAAGTGGTGGGAACCGCTACCGATCCTTATATGGCTCGTGACAAAATAGCCCAACTCCGTCCCGATGTTTTGACGCTGGATGTAGAGATGCCCAAAATGGATGGTGTGCAGTTCTTGCGTCACATGATGCCTCAATTCCCGTTACCAGTGGTCATGGTCAGTGCCCTGACGGGAAAAGGACAACGCCTTACCTTTGAAGCTCTGGAAGCCGGAGCTGTGGATTTTGTCACCAAACCCAGTACCAATGTGGCACGCGGCCTCGAAGAGATGCTAGTTGAGATTCGTACTAAAGTGAAAATTGCGGCAACAGCCGATGTGAGCCACTGGAAAAAGAAACCCAGGGCAACCAAAGTTTCCGCTCAAAAAAGTCAGGCATTGGCGGTTTCCACAGATAAAGTGATTGCTATTGGCGCATCCACAGGAGGAGTGGAAGCGATTTCGCGCCTGTTGCCACAATTGCCTTCGACGATTCCTGGTATTGTGATTGTGCAGCACATGCCCCCTGTCTTTACCAAAACTTATGCAGATCGTTTGAATGAGCAGTGTGCGATGGAAGTCAAAGAAGCACAAAGCGGAGATCGTGTTTTGCCAGGAAGGGTGTTGATTGCTCCTGGTGAGCATCAGATGACGGTGCGGCGCTCTGGAGGAATTTATCTGGTTGATTGCCAAAAGGGTCCCAAAGTTTGTGGACATTGTCCTTCGGTGGAAGTCTTGTTCCAATCGGTAGCTAAGTATGCCGGAGCCAATGCCATTGGGGTGATTCTTACAGGAATGGGCAGTGATGGCGCCGATGGCATGTTGGCCATGCGTCAAGCAGGTGCACACACAATGGCCCAGGATGAGAAAAGTTGTGTTGTCTTTGGTATGCCCAATGAAGCCTACAAACGGGGAGGGGCCGAAAAACTGATTTCCTTGGATGGCATTCCTGGAGCCATCTTGAACTTGCTTAAAGCATGACTATTCCATTAAAACCGATTCTTTTAGATGCTTGATGGTATCGTAAATGAATAATGAGACTAAAACTAATACAGCAAACATCCTGGTTGTTGATGATACACCAGTGAATCTAAAACTATTGAGCGAACTATTATCCAAGCAAGGATATGACGTTCGTCCTGTCGCTGATCCTCAACTCGCTCTGTCAGGAGCCAAATCGTTGCTGCCTGATTTAATCCTGCTCGACATTAAAATGCCTGGGATGGATGGATATGAATTCTGTGGACACTTAAAGGCTGCTGAGAAGACAAAAGACATTCCCGTTATCTTTATCAGTGCTTTAGAAGATTCAGAAAGTATCACCAAAGGCTTTGCTGTTGGTGGAGTGGACTATATTACTAAACCATTTCAGCAACAAGAGGTCCTGGTTAGAGTGAGATTTCAACTAGAGTTACGAAACGCAATTCGTACAAGAGAAATGGCAATTCATGAAAAAGAACAAGCGAATTTGCTGATGGAAACCATTTTTTCCAGTGTACAGGATACAATTATTACTATTGATGAAAACCTGAAAATCATTCACTGTAACAAAATAGAGGAAGAGATCTGCTGCTTGCCCAATATGGAGGGTGTATCTTTTTTCCAGAAACAGCAAGAGCTGGGTATCGGACCTTGCCATGATCTGGTTGTGAAGACTCTAAAAACCCAACAGCCGGTAAAAGAGCACAGGATAGAATGTTCCTGTCACCGTCATGGGAATCAAACGTTGGTGCTCAATGCAAGTCCATTAAAGAGTCCAACCAGCCATCTTTCAGGAGTTGTTCTGGTCATCAGAAATGTGAGTCGATTGGCCAAATTGGAGAAAGAGCTTTTGGAGCGTGGTCGTTTTGGCAACATCATTGGCAAAAGTAAAAAAATCCAGAAAATCTTTGCTTTGTTGGAGCAAATGGCAAATATAGAGTTCAACGCCTTAATTATCGGAGAAAGTGGCACAGGCAAAGAGTTGATTGCTGATGCAATCCATTATGGGGGAATCCGTGCTGATAAACCACTTGTCAAAGTGAATTGTGCTGCTTTGTCGGATAACCTGCTTGAAAGTGAACTATTCGGACATGTTCGTGGTGCTTTTACGGGAGCTGTCTCCGATAGGGAAGGCCGGATTGAAGCAGCAGAGTCAGGAACCATCTTTCTGGATGAAATCGGCGATATTTCAATGGCCATGCAGTTGCGCTTGCTGCGTTTCCTTGAGTCAAAAGACTATGAACGGGTCGGAGAGTCAAAAACCAAACAAGCCGACGTGAGAGTAGTGGCAGCAACCAATAGTAATTTGTTGGAAAAAGTTCGCCAGGGAACATTCCGAGAAGACTTGTATTATCGACTGATGGGGGTCGTTTTTGAACTCCCTCCCTTACGTGAACGGATGGAGGATCTGCTTCTAATTGGGGATTATTTCATCCAAAAGTTCGCAAAAAATCACCAAAAACATATCATTGGTGTTTCAGAACCGGTTAAAAAAATATTCTTATCTCATTCATGGCCTGGCAATATTCGAGAATTTAGAAATATTATCGAATTTGCTTGTGCTCTTTGCACGGATGGATTGATTCTGGAAGAACACTTGCCCCCATACTTTTTGAACACCTTGAACGATCATTCTACTGATAGAAAAATGGCAGGATCACTTGAAAAGCCAGAAAAAGAAGCGATTGTTCAAGCTCTGGATCAGGTCAAATGGAATAAAGCTAAAGCCGCTCGCGTCCTGGGCATCAGCAGAGCGACGATTTATAATAAAATTAAGGAATATGGAATCGAATAAAATCTCTCCACTTCTTCTTCGCTAAACTCATTATAATTATACTCAACATTAATCTGTCTGCGGGGGACTATGATAAACAGGGCCACTAATTGTTACCTCGTAGCAATCCATCACTACGGCACCTTTAGATAAATGAAATTATTTGATATAAATTATTATTTTTTAAAAATTACTGACCTTTTCTCTGAGAAATAAAATGGCCCGTTATAAGCCAGTAGATTATTGCCAAACGAAACTACTGCCCATCAACTATGAAGAGCAGCTAGTGCCTTGTAGTTTTGAACACACAATTCATCATTTGATCGAAAAAGAGTTGGATCTGTCTTTATTTGATTTGCGTTACCATAATGATGTGACAGGTGCTTCAGCCTAGGCTCCCAAAATTCTTTTAAAAATTGTGTTATATGCCTATTCTTTAGGGATTACTTCTAGTCGGAGGATTGCTAAATTATGTGAACAGCATATTGTTTTCATGGCACTTTCCGCGGACAGTAGGCCCCATTTTACGAGCATTGCTAGTTTTCTGCAAAAAGTCGCTGTCTCAGTTGATAGTGGTTTTCATACGAAAAATGATCTTCAATACTTAGAAGAAGCGGGCATTGATGGCTATGTGGCTGATCGGGATTTTCGTAAACGTGACGATAATTTTGAAGATCGTGATCGTTTTAAGGCAAGAAAACATCAACAAGAAGGCAGGAAGTATATTGGAAAAATACAAAAATATGGGGGCTGTTTTGCCTGAATTGCAACAAAAGGAGCAAAAAAACTGTCTAAATCTGATCTTTTCCCCTGAATCGCTCTATCAATTTTAGTCTGTATTGGACAAAATCGTTAAAACGAATTAAAACTAGTGGAATCGGGGATGCAGGGAAAAGTTGCAAAATCCACTTTTTCTACAACCTCGTTGGATTTGTAAAAAACGATGCTGATAGGTGCTTAAAGATTGAGGTTAATGAAGATACTAACGTATAATGAAGAGCTAATACAAAAAAGATTGCAACGAAAAATAGAGATTAATCATGCAAGTAGATCGTTCAGTAATATCAATATCATCTATATATGATGAAACAGATTCAAAAGATTATTGGCTTTCTCGAAATCCCCAAGAGAGAGTTCGTCACATAGAAGAATTACGAAGAATCAATTATGGAAATCGAGCTACCGAAAGACTTCAGGGATTTTTTGAAATTGCTCAACGAGGAAGAAGTTGAGTATCTGCTTATTGGAGGGTATGCCGTGGGATATTATGGCTATCCTCGTACAACCAATGATATTGATGTTTGGGTTGCTACCACACCCGATAATGCAAAAAAAGTAGTCGAAGTGTTGAATAAATTTGGTTTTTCAAATCCTGAGATAAATGAAGAGCTTTTTTTGCAAAAGGATAAAATTATTCGCATGGGCTATCCTCCAATGCGAATTGAAATCTTGACTTCGATTTCGGGAGTGGAATTTCAAGAATGCCATCGTAAAAAGATTATTGATCATCTTTCAGGAATTTCTGTTTCTCTCATTAGTCTTGAAGATCTCAAAACCAATAAAAAGGCCAGTGGACGACATAAAGATTTAGATGATCTTGAAAACTTGCCATAAATCAAAGCAAAAAATCCAACAAAAGAATAGAAGTTTGGAACCCTGCATTTTTCCAAAAGATCCTGTGAGTTTGAAGTTCATCTCTTTTTACAAACTTTATTGCTTGTTTCCAAGCACTTCATTCAAACGTTGGAGGACACAGGGTACTCTAGCTCGGTGGTAGAAAAAACATCGCATAGGTTTGGAACTTTGTTGATGGATCGGCTTTTTAATGATTCAGCATCCCCTTGTCTGCATGAATGTCAGACTCTTCCCGTGTAGACAAACACCTTTCAATTTTGATATATAGTACCCGTTTTTAGGTATGTCTAAACTGTTAATTTTGTTTCCAATTTTGGGAAGGAGAAACCAGCGACGAAATCAACTCTAGATATAAATTACGGCAGCTAAAATAAAGGAACCAACGGCTCACCCCGTAGCGACGAGATAACTCTTTGACAGGTAAGCCACCAGTTTGACTGGTGAGACTTTCAATGTTTGACATCAATATTTAGTATATCCTCCTGAAAGTGGGGGCTTAGCCCAACCCAAATTCAGGAGAATATTATG
>JANQHV010000663.1 GCA_028282505.1 SAR324 cluster bacterium
GATGATGTCATGGAACGTCAACGCAACATCATCTATGATAACCGCCGGGCCATTTTGAGTGATGACATTCATCATGGTTTCTTGGACATGTGTGCCGAAATGATTGAAGTATTGATGGATGAATTTTGCAGCGACAAATTTCAGGATCAATGGAAATGGGACGAATTCAAGCAGGAATTTTTCCATCTTTTCAATACCCACCTTGATGAAGAATGGGAAACGCCGACTTTACAGCAGGACGAGACTATCCAAAAACTGTATCGGGTGACAGAAGATTATTATCAAACCAAAATCAATCATTTCAAAGAGGACTTTTCGAAAACATACCAGGAAGCTGAATTGTTAGAAGTGATTGGTATTTATATGCAGTTGATTTTACACTACGATTCCGATTCATGGGCTTTTCCATACCCAGAAATGGAAAAACTGCAAAGCTTCTGTCATGGCTGGTTTGAACGTTTTAACGCATATCACCAAACCCATGGTTCCATGCCACGAAACGGAGCCATACCTCTATTTCTCAATCAAATTTCCACAGAATTCAGACAGCAATTTTTGGAATACCATACGGTATTTCTGCAAGAAATTTTTGAGACGTTGCTGCTTTTGATCCAACGCCAAACTTTGTTAATGACTGGCGATGAACGCTGGAAAAGTCACTTATTGGCCATGGATCATCTTAGAGAGGAAGTTGGGCTGGCAGGATACGCCCAGAAAAAACCAATTGATGAATACCGTCGAAAAGCATTTGTCTTATTTGAAAAGCTCATTACAGAAATTGCCCGTGAATCGGTCATTCAATTCTTCCATAGAGGTAAATTGCCTCATCCTCGCTATCTTTTCTTCCATGTGGATCCTCAAGCTCCAGAAGCAACTTACCACCACGAGTCCGTCAACACTGCTGAAGAACAGAATCGTCAAACAGGCTCACGTTCCAAATCAACCACTCGAAAGAAAAATTACGTTTCTAGTCGAGAGCGGAAGAAACAAAGGGCCAAACGGAAAAAAACAACACATTCGGCATAAACTGAAACTTCTTTCATTCATCATTAAATTTATCAACCAATGTCAGCGTTAGTGGTATGAATTTGAAAAATAAATTAATTATTGCATTTTTAGGGATTGGCGTTGTCACCATCTCCGCAATCGGGTTGATTGGATACAATAATGCAAAAACAGCACTGGAGGAAACATCTTTCAAACAATTAACGGCAATCCGGGAAATCAAAGGTTTGCAGGTCGAGAAATACTTTCGACAAATCGAAAATCAGGTGCTCACTTTTTCTGAAGATCAGATGATTATTGAGGCGATGGAAGAGTTTGGGGAAAGTTTTCATTATCTGGATTCCGACCTGGAAATCAGCGAAACCGATCTGGAGTTGATTGATGCACGGGTGGATGCCTATTATCAAAATGAATTTTTCAATCGCCTCATGCATAACCTGGATGCAGACCTCTCGATTGAAACCTACTGGCCCAAATACCCCAATACACGAGTTTTACAAAATTTATATATAGCTTCCAATCCCAATCCGGTAGGGTCAAAAGAAAAGTTGGATGATGCTCGTGATGGCAGCATTTATAGCCAGGTTCATCAAAAATACCATCCTATTATTCGCAACTACTTAGAACGATTTGGTTATTATGATATTTTTCTGGTAGATCCTGAAACCGGCCACATTGTCTATACCGTCTTCAAAGAAGTGGATTACGGTACTTCTTTACTGGACGGTCCTTACAGCAAAACCAATTTTGCCAGAGCATTCAAAGCGGCAAAAGAGGCCAACGACAAAGACTTTGTCAAGTTGGTTGATTTTGAACCCTACCATCCTTCCTATAATGCAGCGGCTGCTTTTATTGCCTCTCCAATTTATAAAGGAGATGAAAAAATCGGGGTTCTGCTCTTCCAGATGCCTGTGGGCGAAATCAATAATATCATGACGGGCCATGAGCAATGGGAAAATACAGGTTTGGGAAAAACGGGAGAAACCTATCTCGTTGGTCAAGATTATAAACTGAGAAATCAGCCCAGGTTGCTGATAGAAGATCCCCAGACTTATTTCAAAGCCATCCAGCAAGCAGGCATCTCTCAGGCAGTGATTGATCAAATTCAGAATTCGAACAACGCGATCGGTCTCCAAACTGTCCAAACTCAGGGAACTCAAGCCGCTCTGAGTGAGAAAACAGGCATGGAGATTTTCTTGGATTATCGAAACGTTTCAGTACTTTCTTCCTACAAACCTTTAGACATCCTGGGAATCAGATGGGCACTGATGAGTGAAATTGAGGTTGATGAAGCATTTGCATCAGTCAATGCCTTAAGAAATCAAATCATGTTGGGGACTTTGATCTTGCTTGTCATCACGGTGGTCATTGCCATTGTCTTTTCTAATATTCTCACTCGTCCGATTCAGATGCTGGTTTCCCGATTGCATGACATTGCAGAGGGAGAAGGGGACCTGACCCAGAGAATCGCGATCAGCACCCGTGATGAAACGGGAATATTGGGTGTTCGATTTAATGTCTTCGTTGAGAAACTCCAGGGGATCATCCATCAAAGCAAAACAGCAGCAACACGAGTTGCCAGGCAGACCTCGCAAATCTCTGATTCCAGCCAAACACTTGCCCAGGGAACTACTGAACAAGCCAGTTCTATGGAGCAAATCGGAGCAACAATTCACGAAATTTCCAGTCAGTCTCAACATAATACGAAGCATGCGATTGATGCGAAGATGTTGGTGAGCACTGTACGAGAGAACGCCAAAACGGGCGAGCACCACATGGGGGAAATGGTGAAGGCTATGGCAAAGATCGATTCCACCAGCCAAAATATTTCCAAAGTCATGCAAGTCATTGACGATATTGCATTTCAAACAAATTTACTGGCCCTCAATGCCGCCGTAGAAGCTGCCAGAGCAGGCTCGCATGGCAAAGGATTTGCAGTTGTGGCAAATGAAGTCCGTGACCTGGCCATACGGAGTGCAAAAGCTGCAACAGAAACGACAGAGATGATTGAAACCTCTATTGAGAATATCAATCTGGGAATTCATGTTGCCAAACAGACAGCAGAAGAGCTGTCCCGAATACTGACTGGGATTGCCAAGGTTGCCAACATTGTGGGAGAAATAGCAGAAGCCAGTGAAGACCAAAATGAGAGTATTCAGGAAGTCAATCAGGGGATCAACCAAATTGAGCAGGTCATTCACCAAAATACAGCGATTTCTGAACAAAATGCCGCCGCCGCTGAAGAATTGAGCCAATTGACAGCAGAATTGAATCGATTGCTTGCCCAATTTAAGACGGAAACCGCACAGGAAGAAGTTCACTCTGAGGAGACACGGGCTCTTTCTACCATCGAATCTCTCTGATGAAAAATGCAGTGATGAGGTTGAACAGTGGGATTTGAGAGGTGAGAGATGAGATTTGCCATTTTTTGTTTGCCTTTGCAAAATCGAAGTAATATAAGACAAAGGCTATGGATTCATGGAGAAACAGATGAATAGAAATATTCTCTTTGTAGATGATGAAGCAAATATTCTGGAAGCCTACAAAACCATTCTAACTCCTGCTCAAAGACGCACATCTCGCCGTCGTAAAACTCAACAACTCGAATACAATCTTTTTTTTGCCGAAAGCGGAGAGAGGGCTGTCGAAATTTATCAGGAGCAGTTTGAAAAAGGAGATCCCATTGCGGCAGGATTTTTTGACATGATCATGCCGGGAGGAATCGATGGAACGGAAACCATTCGTCAAATTCGCCTCATTGATCCTTCCATCATGTGTGCGATTGTGACTGCTTATGCCGACCGTGATCCTAAAGAGATACGTGAATTTTTCGATGATCAGTCCATGTGGTTGTATCTCAACAAACCATTCAATGACGGCGAAATTCGGCAGTTGGCCCAAAATCTTGTTTCTGCCTGGAACCTGCGCAAAGAGAATAGAGAATACAGTGAAAATCTGGAAAAACTGGTCAAACAGCGCACTGAAGCCCTCAACCTGGAGTTGGAAAAAGTAGCCATTGTTCAACGCAATCTATTACCCCAATCGATCCCAGAATACCCAAACCTGGAAATAGGCGTGTATTATGACACCTGTATTGAACTGGGGGGAGGCGGTGATTATTATGATCTGATCGAACTGCCGGAAGATAAATTGGGGATTGTTGTTGCCGATGCTTCGGGGCATGGCCCCAGTGCTGCCTGTATCATGGCAATCACCCGGGCATTTTTTCGGGATTTGGCTACACAAGAGAACATGTCTCCGGGCAAATTGCTCCAGGCCCTCAATGAAAAGGTGGATGGTAATTACCCCCGTGGCAATTTTGTGACGATGCTTTATGCAGTGATTGACCTAAAAACAGGAACACTGACCAGTGCCAATTCCGCCCACCCCTTTTCGGTATATGGCCAGAAAAATAATTATCAGATTATGGAAACAGAAACCGGAATGATGCTGGGCATGTTTGTTGGAGAATATCCCGAACATACCATTCAGTTAACACCAGGTGATATGGTTTTCATGTTCACGGATGGTATTGAAGAGCATAAAAATGAAAAGCGAGAAGAATTTGGATACGAACGAATTCTGCAAACCTGTGAAGAACATGGCCACGAACCTTCTCAACAATTCATTGATGCTTTGGTTAAAAAAGCCAATGAGTATAGAAAGGATCTTCCACGTGAAGATGACTTCACTTTCGTAGCAATACGTTGGAAATCTGATTACCAGTCCAAATAATCCTGATCTCTGTCTTTATGAGAAAGCGCTGCTGGTTTGGTAGCCACAAGTGCAGTGGATACAGCAGGAGCTTGATAAGGTTCTGCCACCACTGAAGAAGGTTTCTCGACAGAATCCTGGGAAATCTCTTCAGCAGAGACAGAAGCCATTCCTGTTGGTTGCCTGCGCACCTTTCCGGTGATGACCTTGTTAATTTCATCCAGCATGTTTTGTGACGAGGTGGATAGTTCTTGTGAGGCAGCAGCATTGTTTTCAACCGTTCCTGCAATCTGATTCATTCCATCTTTAATGGCGTTGGAGGTAGCCGCCTGTTCTTCCGTTGCAGCAGAAATCTGTTCTACCATTTCAGCCGTTTTATCAACATGGTCCACAATCGCTTCTAGCATCTCTCCTGCTTTGTTCGATAAAGACATGCCCTCTTCGACTCGTTTTCCACTCTGTTTGATTAATGCTGAAATTTCCTGAGTGGCGGTAGCACTACGCTCTGCCAGTTTACGCACTTCATCAGCCACCACCGCAAACCCTTTGCCCTGTTCTCCTGCACGTGCGGCCTCAATGGCAGCATTTAAGGCGAGTAGATTGGTTTGTTCGGCAATGTCTGAAATGACCACAATGATCTCATCAATTTGCTGTGAAGAATCACTAATCAACCCCATTGCGGCAATGGCTTGTTTGACCGACTCTCCCCCAGCTTTTGCTTCCTCAGCAGAGTTGTGAGCGGCATTGGACACATTGCTGGAATGCTGTGCGACATCCTGGATGGAAGCAATCAGTTCCTCCACTGATGAGGTAATTTCATTGACGGCGATACTCTGAGTTTGTGCTCCTCGTGCGAATTGATCAGAAGCCACAGCCACTTCTTCGGCGACTTTTTCAATGCGCCGATTGGACGCAACCAGATATGAAACAATCCACAGGAAAATCAAAATTCCTCCAGCACCAGCCACTCCTCCTACACCAAATGTCCACAAAGACAGTTGCTGGGTCGCTGATTCAATATCGTTTCCCTGCTGCCTGGCTAAATTTTGAGCATTTTCATAAGCTTCAGCAACATCAATTTCTGCCAGAAGTGCCCAAGTGGTCCCATGAAACTCAAAGGGGGTATATGCACTCAGTACTGGTGAATTCCGGTAATCTGTGATTTCTTTGACACCGCTCTGACCGGCCAGTGCACTTTTTGCTGCCTCAGTTTGAATCAATAGATTCTCCTGAAAGCTATTTGTCACAGTCATCTCTGACTCCAGGCGGGAATTGGAACGCAATCGGTGATCCATCCCGACCAGATAAGTTTCTCCTGTTTTTCCCATTCCTGAAGCATCTCCCATGACTTTGGAAATTTCATCAATGGAGAGCTGGATGGCAATCACACCACGTATTTCGTTGCGATCATTACGGATGGGATATCCGAGAAATGCGGCAGGAGCATTATTGGAGGGTGCATAAGATTCAAAATCACTGAAAGCGATTTCGCCTGTTTCTAAGGCACCTCGAAACACCTTGCCTAATCCACTGGCAGCATAAGGCCCCTCTACAAAATTAGTTGCAAAGTCCGCTTCCGTTGCCACACTATAAACCAAATCTCCTTTCATATTGAAAAGAAATAAATCGTAAAAATTATACGCTTCAACATAACTGCTAAATGTCATGTGTAGCTTATCATAAGTGTTTTTGTACATCGGATTATTGAGTACTTTTTTGCCTGCTTTTACCCCACCAGCTGATTCAAAAATAAACTCCATTGCGTTTAAATTTCTGACGATTGTTGAATTTTTATCAACAATTTTAAGCACGCGAACAATATCCGTTAAATAAGCGTCGATTTGATTTTTACGGGCATCCCGAACGACAACCAACTGGTCTTTAGCACGTTCTATCACTGCGGCTATTCCACCTTCCTGTACCGTGCCTAGTGCTTTTCGGGCAACCGTATAGCTGGCAAATCCTGAGATAATGAATGGCAATATTCCAGCAATGAGATAGGCTAATAAAATACGGACTCTTAAGCTCATATTGAGGCTCCCTCGATACTAAAGGTTGATAAAAGTATAGTTAGTGCTACAATTCTTGTTAAATTTGAAAAAATCGCCTTGGCTCTTCTTGTTTTTTCTTTTTGATACCTTTGAGAATTGCAGTCAAGTAGTTGACAGTTTCTCACATTGGCATCCCACCGCAGTGGCGGACCGTCCCTTCCCCCTCTGCTACGCCGGCCGCCCAGAAGAGAAATTGCCCTCTTGAGAGGGGCAGGGGTGGGTAAAACTACGCATCTACTGTAAACTAAAATTGAAAAGTGCCTTTTTTTCTATGTTGTGGCTTGGAAGAAATTTTGTCATACAGGAGATTCATTAAAAAACCAGTTTTTTTCCCAAATATACAGCAACGATGGGTAAATATGAATAAAGATCACTTGAAAAACCTGCTTCAGTGCATGCTGATTGTCAGCTATGTGGATGGATTTGATGGGTTAGAATACGATTATATCAATCAGGTGCTTCAAGAATTGTGGACAGGAGACCCTCAAGAATTGAATGCGTTGATAGAAACCAAAGTTGAAGAAGTAGCCAGCTACCAAAATCGCAAACTGTTGCAGGAACACTTTGATAAAAACGCTATGGAATTATCCACTGCTCTCAATTTAGAGCAAAAGCAACAAGTCAAAGATTTAGTCATAAAACTGATCAAGGTCGATGGCAAGATCACCGGAAGCGAAGCGGATATGTATATTTCTTTCAAACAGTTGCTCGAATAGAAGGTTCCGTTCGTTAAATACAGGCTCCTTATTACGATGATGGATTATCAGAAGTCCTTGATCACAGCACTCATGCTACTGCTAGTTTTACATACTTCACGGTTCTTTTTTTCATGTGTTCAGGATGATCTATGATATTATCCATCATTTGTAGTGTTTTTGCTGAGTATAACAAGACTCCACAGTTTTCACAGGAGATAGTAGGAAGTTTATCAATAACGATTGGATTTCCTTTTCTATCCTTCAAGGCTTTTGTCATTAAAATCTCCTTAACATCCTCATAACCACAGTTTGGACATCTCATATCAGAATTCCTGAAATACAGTTATAATACCAATATCACCTCTTTCTTTTACCACAGCTCCTAATTTTTCTATCTGCCTGAGTGGATTTTCCATGAAATTTATATTTCCACTCACCGCTTATCCAGCCCTTTTGACGTTGTATGATTTGACCACTTAAAATCCCTTATTCGTTATTTTCGTTAAATTTCTCAAAACAAAATTTAAATTTTTAACGAATTTTGACGAATCGATATTTTGACTTTCCCCAGGAATTCTCTGTAGATTACATTAATAACAAATCAATACTATATTTGAGTGTTAGTCTGCAATCAGTGATCAGATAAATGTTCATTCGGCAAAAGGAGAAAAAATTATGCCCGTTCAGTTGACGTATCCTGGAGTTTATATAGAGGAAGTTCCTAGTAGTTCTCACACAATTTCTGGTGTGTCCACATCGATCACTGCCTTGATTGGGAGAGCAAAACGCGGCCCTGTCAATAAACCCGTTCGTGTGCAAAGTGCTGGTGAGTTTGAACGCATCTTCGGTGGCCTGTGGCGTGAAAGTACAATGAGCTATGCGGTTCAGCATTATTTTTTAAATGGTGGAGGTGATGCGATTGTTGTGCGCATCCACAAAGGAGCAACCAAGGCCACCCTTGAATTACCCAGTGGAACAGAAAAAATCATGATCGAATCGGCTAATGAAGGAACTTGGGGAAATAAATTGCGTGTTCGTATTGATCATGATGTTTCCGAGGAACTCGCTGCTGCTTATGGACTCGCTACCACAGATTTATTCAACCTTTCTGTTCATGATGGAATGACAGGATCAATCGAAGAGTTTCGTAATCTGAGTGTCAAAGACGGACCTCGTCGAATAGATCACGTCCTGACGAACCAGTCAAAATTGATTCGTGTCAGCGGCAGTTTACCGGCAGCGATTCCCAATAAGCACAAGAACCCTGCTGCGGGAAAAACAATCTGGAACGATGACAATGCTTCTACAAAAGTTGCCAATGACCATTTCGGTTCAGATGGCAGTCCTTTGACCAGTAAGGAGTATGAAGGAAGTGAAAGTGCGAAGACAGGGATTTATGCTCTGGATAATGTAGACATTTTTAACTTAATGTGCATCCCTCCCATTTCCAATGAACTGGATATTCCGACCAGCACCTTAACCAAAGCCGTTGTTTACTGTGAGAAAAGACGAGCAATGTTCATCATGGATGCTCCCAAGTCTTGGATAGATAAGGACAAAGCGGTTTCTGGTTTCAGTAGTTTGAATATGACGGATAAAAACGCTGCTATTTTTTTCCCACGCATTCTGATGGCAGATCCGTTACAAGAAAATCACCCTGGTGAATTCGCTCCGTCGGGTGCTGTTGCTGGCGTATTTGCTCGTACAGACGGAGAAAAAGGGATTTGGAAAGCACCAGCAGGTGTTGGGGCAACTTTGAAAGGAGTGCAAGGATTATCCACCAAATTGACAGATGGTGAGCACGGTCAACTCAATCCTCTTGGTGTGAACTGCCTCCGTAGCTTCCCTGTGATTGGCAGTGTGATATACGGTGCTAGAACATGCAGAGGTGCCGATAAGTTAGCCTCTAACTTCAAATACATTCCGGTGAGGCGTTTGACGCTTTATATTGAAGAAAGTCTTTATCGAGGCACTCAGTTTGCGGTCTTTGAGCCGAACGATGAACCACTTTGGGGAGATATCCGTTTTGCCGTGACTTCCTTCATGCAGGAATTATTTCGCCAGGGGGCTTTTCAAGGGGCTACTCCCAAGGAAGCATATTTTGTCAAATGTGATCACGAAACCACCACCCAGGATGACATCAATCGAGGTATTGTTAATATTGTTGTTGGCTTTGCCCCATTAAAACCCGCTGAATTTGTTGTACTCAAGATCCAACAAATATCAGATCAGGGGTAATTGCCCTTAATTGCCTTAAAGGAGGTGTATTATATGACACGTACGTTGCGTCAAGATCCGTATAAAACCTTTCGTTTTTTAGTCAAATGGGTTGGAAATTCCACTCCCATAGCAGGCGTGAATAGTGTGAGTGCATTAACGCAAGAAACGGAACCCATTCAGTTTCGTGCTGGAAATGATCCACTTGCCATGAAATGCGCTCCAGGGCAAACGAATTATGGAACGGTGACACTGGAACGTGGATTGTCCGTTCATACTGATTTTCAAGAATGGGCCCAAAAGTTAGATCCCAGAGATACACAAAACACAGAATATGAAGATGATTTTCGAAAAGATGTCCAAATCATCCTCTGTGATGAAAATGGTCAGGAAAACAATGGATTCACACTAACGAACTGTTGGGTAACAGAATACCATGCCTTGCCAGACCTGGATGCTGGAGCCAATGCGGTTGCCTTAGAATCAATCACTTTAGAACATGAGGGATGGACGGATATTGATTGGCCAATTAAATAAATGAAAAATCAAACATAAAAGAGACGTACCATGACAAGAGCTTTAGCACTGGATCCATATAAAAACTATCGATTTTTGGTCAAATTTGACACGGCCACTGTGGCTGGTATCAACCATGTGAGTGGTCTGACAAAAAGCACGGAAGCCATATCGTATCGAGTCGGAAGTAGTGATCCTACTTCTCTGTCTACTCCTGGATTAACAAGTTATGGAACCATCACTCTTTCTCATGGAATTACCACAAATAACGCTTTTCATCAATGGGCCAGGAGGTTAGATCCTGCTCATGGATATGAAAGAGTGCCCAGTGATAAGGTAAGAAAAGACATTACAATTCAGCTCCACGATGACGCTGGTGCGATCAAACTGACTTATATGGTCTATGAATGTTGGGTTTCAGAATACCAGGCCCTACCAAGTCTCAGTGCCAGTGCAAATGAAATTGCCATTCAACAGCTGACATTGCAGCATGAAGGCTTTGTTAAACAATAACTAATGCTTGAAAATAAAGAGCAAATGGCCAGAGCATTATCCAAAGACCCTTATAAGAATTTTCGATTCAAAGTGTTTTTTGACAATCAAACAAGTCGTGCAGTCGCCGGTGTCAATAAGGTGAGTGGATTATCTTGGTCGGTGGAAGTAATCTCACACGGTAGCCGCAAACTCCCTCATAAAACGATGGATTTTCCACCTGTGACGTTAAGTCGAGGTATCACACAAGATGAGGATTTCAAAACTTGGGCTGAAAGCGTCTGTAATTGGTATGCTCAAGCCAATCCCCTGAAGAAAATGCGAAAAAAGGTGTCTATTGTGCTGTGCAATGAAAAAGGAGAACACGTGGTGCAATACGATTTAGAAAAATGTTGGGTCTCGAAATACGAAACCCTGCCCGAATTGTCCGCTGACGGAAATGGTGTGGCGATAGAATCTATTTCTCTTGAGCATGAAGGTTGGCAACATAAAGTTTGTTAATGCTCTATTGGCACAATGAAAACTTCTGCTGTTCTGAACAATAATAGAATTTTACACATTTGGGAATTGTCTTTGAGACAGCACCCCGTGGATCGGGCAATCACTATTTTATGTGAAAGTTTTCCTGATCAATCATGGAATGATTTGGTTCAGCTCAGCATTGGAACACGAAATCACCTTTTATTGAAGGTTTGGGAACAAACATTTGGTCAAGAACTGCATGGCACTGCTCACTGTCGAGAATGCAAAAAACCATTAGAGTTCATTGCTGAGGTGGATGAGTTCCTTGCTCCGGAGCGATCTCATGCAGAAGAAGCAGATTATTACCTGGAGTGGGAAAAATATCAGATCATCCTTCGACCATTGAATAGTCTGGATTTAGCGGCAATTGCGAATAGTTCTGATATCGATGCGGCTCGTCACTTGCTGATCCAAAAAGCAGTGTCCAGAATCTTATTCAATCAACAAGAACTATCTGTTGACAAATTGACAGAGCAAATCATTGCATTGATTGCTCAGCACATGGCCAAATGTGATCCACAGGCGAATTTGACGCTTGATTTAGAATGTCCAGAATGCGGTTATCCACTGTCACTTCCTTTTGATATTGTCGACTTTTTGTGGAGAGAAATCAGTGCCCAAGCCAAACGAGTATTACGTGAAGTTAAGACTTTGGCACGGTATTATGGCTGGTCGGAACAAGATATTCTATCAATGAGTGCCGTGCGCCGATATCACTATATAGAAATGATGGAAACTCACTAATGGATGATTTTTTTACTCAACTCGTTTCCCAGCAGTTCGCATCTGAACCAGTGGTGAGACCTGTTTTGCCGCCTTTATTCTCAACAGGTCCTGCTGTAGGAGACGAATTGCCTGAATTCTCAGCTTTTGATGCACAAAACAAACAGGATATCGAGCAGGCAAATGAAACAGAAGGCCAACAGATCGTAGAAGCTGGAGACCGATTGGGAAAAAGTACTGGAGATATAACAGACACACGGCATCACGAACCCATTTCTCCAGGTAGGAAAGAATTCAGTCAAGAATCTTCAAATGCTGTTTCAACAGAAGTTGAGTTTGAAACAACACTCAACCACAGAGAATCATTGGTGGACGTGACATCGACCTCCCAACCAACGGTCAATGAAGCAATCTCTCTGCAAACAAATCCAGGAATACCAGAGAGACAAGGACCTCAAAAAATTCATCACTTCGTTGATCAGGAAAGCAGTGACGTTGATCAAAGAAAAAATTTAGTCACACTTCCCGTAGAAAACATGGAGCAAAGTTTGAGTCAAATGGACTCAGGCATTCTAAAAAAAACGTTTAGCGAACAGGAATCATCTGGGAAGGAAACATTTGAATTACCACGTCATGAGAACAACCAAAAAGTTCCGGAAACGACGGTGAAAGTGCACATTGGTAAGGTCGAACTGAAACAATCTTCTTGGCCTTTGAAGTATGAAGAAAGGGAAGAGCCCCAGGATTTTGTTCCGACACTCTCCCTGAATACCTACTTAGAGCGTAGAAACGGAAGTAGAAAATGAGCAATGACTTGGCAATTGCTACTGTAACAGAAGTGATCAAAGATGAAATTCAAGCGGCTGTTCAACCCATTTCCGGTGCTTCTGTGACAACACAACGCCCTTATAAAAAGGCAGAAGTCAATAATGCGGCGGTTAACATTTATTTGTATCAGGTCAACCCCAATGAATCGTTGAGAAATGTGGATCTTCCCACAAGAAATAACACAGGAACATTGATTCAGCAGCCAAAAATTGCAATTGATTTGTCCTACTTATTTAGTTTTTATGGTGATGATGCAACTCAAGAACCGCAACGCCTGCTTGGGACCGTCGCAGCGTACATTCATGCAAATCCAGTTTTGGATGATCAAAAAATAAGGGAAGTGATTAACAAAACCAGCTATTTGCGAGGCTCTGACCTCGATCAAAGTACGGAGCAGGTAAAATTTACAATGATTCCATCTTCCTTAAAGGAATCATTCCAATTGTGGTCCGCATTTCAATCACCTTATGTGTTATCAGCAACCTATGAAGCCAGGGTCGTGATTATTGAAAGTAGCACCCCAATCCATGCACCACCATTGCCTGTCAGTCCATAGGTAGATGGTATGATGAATCAGGAGTTTTATGGATGGCCGTAATCTCGTTGTTTTACCTTTTGTGCGTCCCGTAATCCAAGCGGTGATTTCTCAAAAAGGAAAGGACGGAGCCATTTTGATTGATGAAGATTTGACGTTGACTGGCCATTTTTTAAATAGCAATTTGACTGTTGTGCGAATAGGCAATGCGGAATTGCACCCTCAGAAAGTAACTTCCAAGCAGATCAGAGTTTCCTTAAACCATCCTCTGGTCAGGGCCGGTGATCACGATATCTGGGTGATTCATCAATTGATGTTAGGCAGGCCGCCGACTCCCCATTATGGTCCAGACTCCAATCGAGTCAAGATCAAGTTGAGGGGTAAGATTCTTGGGAATATTGGTGTGAGTGGTTCGAGTACCAACGGACAAGGACTTATTTCCGCAATTTTATCCGTTAAGCTAAAACCCACAGTCAGTAAAGACCAGCAGGTGAGCTTGTTCTTGAATGAACTGGACTCTCTTCAACCGGCATCACATCACTTTAAAGCTCCAGAAAGAATTCAAGATGTTGATGAAATCGAGTTTCCAGTTAATCATGTTCGACCAGGAAACTATTTAGTGAGGGTACAGATAGATGGTGCCGATACGCTGTTGAGCATGACAGAAGGACAATACCGGAATCCAAGTGTGAGCTTGTAAAATGATGGAAAATACTCAGCAAACCGAATGGCAGAAGGAAAATCAACTTGAATTGATTTCAGCCCTTGATCAAGTGAGACAAGCTTTACAGGCTCAGCTCAAGGACCCGGAAATACAACCTGTCAAGAAAACTGCTCAAAAACGATCCGCTCAAAGTACCTTGGATTTGTTATGCTCCATTTTTGGTTTGTCTGAGTTCGAAAGAGGGATTTTGTTACTCTGTGCCGGCATCGAATTGGAAGGTGATTTTGTCGGTTTGTGTGCCAAAATTCATGGCGATGACAGGCTGACTTATCCCACGTTCAGTCTGGCTTTATCCACACTGCCTAATCCTCATTGGAGTGCACTCACTCCTGGTGCTCCTCTGCGGCACTGGCGTTTGATTGAAGTGGGCAAAGGACACTCGTTGGCCCATAGTCCTCTTTCTATTGACGAATTTGTCTTACATTATTTAGTAGGGATTCCACAAATAGACTTCAGGCTGAAACGTTTCATGCAACAGGTGACAAGTGAAAATGAATTGGTGCCTTCGCAGCAAGCTCTGGTTGAAAAGATGGTAAGAACCCTCAAGGAAATGGCAAAAAACGTAGAAAAATTACCAATTCTACAAGTTTGTGGAGAGATGGATGCTGGCAAAATAGACTTGGTTTCAGCAGTTTGTACACAGTTGGATTTTGATCTATATATCCTCTCTGCCTACCAATTACCAACAGATCCTGTCGAATTGGATCAACTGATTCAACTCTGGACAAGAGAAGTGGCTTTGAATTTTCGAGTGCTGATGGTGGATGCCCAGGATATGGAAAAAATGGGATCGGCTCAACACGATGCAATTCTATATCTTCTTGAACACATGAAAGGGGTCGTGATTTTTTCCTGTCGGGATCGAGAGCCTGTTTACCGTCGAGAAATAATTGTTTTTGAGGTCACTAAACCCAAAAGTCAAGAACAACAGGCAATCTGGCAGCACCATCTCCAGGAAAAATCGTGGAAAGTGAATGGCAGTTTGGGACAATTGGTCTCTCAATTCAACCTTAGCACTTCAGCCATTCAATCGGCCTGGATGAGCGTATTGGGAAAACAACAAAATCAGGATATAGAAACCGCGTTATGGGAGGCTTGCCGGATTCAAGCACGGCAAAAAATGGACGACCTGGCACAGCGCATTCAAACCAGTACGAACTGGGAGGATTTGATTTTGCCTGATGAACAGATCGAAGTATTACGTTCAGTTGCGACTCATGTCCGTCACAAACAAAAAGTATATGAATTGTGGGGGTTTGAAAAAAAATTAAGCAGGGGCTTAGGAATCAGTGCTCTTTTTGCGGGAGGCAGTGGAACCGGAAAAACAATGGCAGCAGGGGTGTTGGCCAACGAATTATGCCTTGATCTTTATCGCATTGATCTGAGTGCCGTCGTTAGCAAATACATTGGTGAAACAGAAAAACACCTGCGTCGCCTGTTTGATGCGGCAGAAGCTGGAGGGGCCATCTTATTATTTGATGAAGCCGATGCGCTTTTTGGCAAGAGAAGCGAAGTGAAAGATAGCCATGATCGTCATGCCAATATCGGCGTGAGTTATCTTCTGCAGAAGATGGAGGAATACAAAGGGTTGGCCATTTTAACAACAAATATGAAAGACGCCCTCGATCCGGCATTTTTACGCAGAATTCGATTTGTGGTCAATTTCCCTTATCCTGAAATGAGTCAACGTGAAACCATTTGGAAACACATTTTTCCTGCTG
>JANQHV010000664.1 GCA_028282505.1 SAR324 cluster bacterium
TTTCCTGATAGAAAAAACGACTGTTTTCGGTGATCTCAAAAGGAATTGATATTCGGGCCAACCCCCAGCTTGCAATCCAGACGGTTCCAATTATAGCAAAAAACCAAAATAAATTGGTTCTATGTACAAGTTTATTAAAAAAAAGATGATCGAGCATTTTTGAATGGCGCTCTTCTTGTGGTTTTGCAAGATAGTTGGCCCAACAGAATCGAAGATTATTACAAAATAAGAAAGGACACCAAATGATAGAGAGAAGTTTGGAAGAAGTCCATTCAAAATCATGAATGCAGGTACTTCTAAAGACAGTACTTGCTTTTTCGGCTTGTGCATAAAAAACAATGAAGCTGTTTTGAGAAAGAAACCATTTTTCCACATTTAAGTTGTCAGAGTCTTAATATTTGCTACAATAAATAAAGATAGCAAACATCACTGTCAAACCCCCATCCCCGGGTAAAACAACGATTCTCTCATCTAAACCAGTATACCAGTGAATTTTGAAAAAACGGGACAGGTTTGTGTCATGACAATATATTGGAAAAGGAAGGAAACCAATGAGTAAAGAAACATCAGCCGTTGTCAAAGAAGCATGCCAACGCATCGGAAGAGAACGTCATAACTTGTTGGATATTTTATTGGAAATACAGGAAAAATTGCGTTGTGTTGACCAGGAAGCCATGCAGTTGATTGGAGAGGAGCTTTCCATCTCCAGTGTCACGGTGGAAGGAGTGGTTTCTTTTTATGCCTTTCTTTCTCAGGAGCCCAAAGGAAAAGTCATCATTCGTCTTTGTGATGATATCGTGGACCGGTTTGCCGGGATTGAAGCAGTGGCGGAGGTGCTGTGTGAAGAATTTGGTATTCAGATGGGAGAAACAACAGAAGATGGTAAGATATCTTTAGAGTACACTCCCTGTATTGGCATGTGTGATCAAGCCCCGGCAGCACTGGTCAATGATGTGGTGGTGACCAATCTGGATGTTCGTTCTGCACGAGAAATGGCAAAAAACCTGAAAAAACATCTAAACCCGGCAAAACTTGTCAAAAAACTGGGAGATGGGAACAATGCCAATAAATGGATCAAGTCCATGGTACAAAATAATATCCTCCGCAGAGGAGAGGTCATTTTCAATGATGAGGGAACACCAGAAGCTGGGTTGAAACACGCTCTGACCAAAACTCCCAAAGAAGTCATTAAAACCATTCAGAAATCCTACTTGAAAGGTAGGGGGGGAGCTGGTTTTCCAACAGGAATGAAGTGGAATTTTGCCCGAGCTTCTGAAGGAGCAAGGCGCTATATTTTTTGCAATGCCGATGAAGGAGAACCTGGCACCTTCAAAGACCGGGTGTTATTGACAGAGTGCCCAGATCTTATGTTTGAAGGCATGACCATTGCTGCTTATGCGGTGGGGAGCGACAGTGGGATTGTTTATCTCCGGGGAGAATACACCTATTTGCATCAATTCCTGGAAAAGGTTCTGGCAGAACGCCGTAAACAGGGATTATTGGGAGAAAATATCTGTGGAAAGAAAGGATTTCATTTTGATATTCGTATCCAAATGGGAGCGGGTTCTTATATTTGTGGAGAAGAAACATCATTGATCAGTTCGTGCGAGGGACATCGAGGCAATCCTAAAACACGTCCCCCTTATCCTGCCCAAGAAGGATACTTGGGAGCCCCTACCGTGGTAAATAATGTAGAAACACTCTGTCGTGTTCCCCGCATTTTGGAAAAAGGAGCAGAATGGTTTGCCAGTATCGGCACCAAAGAGAGCACAGGCACAAAATTATTGAGTGTTTCTGGAGATTGTGAATCTCCTGGCGTTTATGAAGTGGCCTGGGGCATTACGGTCAGAGAATTGTTGAAAATGGTTGGAGCCGAAGAGGCTGCCATCGTCGTGGTGGGGGGCCCCAGCGGCCAGTTGATTGGCCGAACAGCCTTCGAGAGACGCATTGCCTTTGAAGATCTGCCTACAGGAGGATCTATTGTCGTTTTTGGGATTGAAAGGAGCGTTTTGGAAATCGTCCATTACTATATGGAATTCTTTATTGACGAAAGCTGTGGTTATTGTACCCCATGCCGGGTTGGGAATGTGCTGCTCAAAAAACGAATTGAAAAGATCATGGATGGACTGGGCGAGTTGGAAGATATTGCATATCTGAAAGACCTCAGCAAGACCGTGATCATGACGAGTCGTTGTGGATTGGGAATCACAGCACCCAATCCCATTTTATCGTCTTTGGAACATTTTCCTTTGGTTTATTCGGCAATTGTCAAAAAAAGACATGATGGTTTGCAGCAAGGATTTGATATCAAACGGGCTCTCGAAAAATCCAGAGAAATTGCCAAACGCAGGTCTCGTATTTATGATAGGGCCTATGGAGAAAAACCTATTTCTGTTGAAAACATTGGGTGAGAAAGGAGAAATCGATGCTGGGAGAAGTGAATTTTGAAATTGATGGAGTCAAAGTACAGGGCTGGACTGGACAAACTATCATGGAGGCAGCAGATGAAGCAGGAATTTATATTCCTCGTCTTTGTGATACAGAGGATTTACGTCCTGCGGGAAGTTGCCGGGTTTGTACCGTCAAGGTTAATGGAAAACCTGCGGCGGCCTGCACTCAGCCCATTTCTGAAGGTATTGTGGTGGAAAACAATACCAAAGAAATGAACAAATATCGTGTGGATCTGGTTGAAATGCTTTTCTCAGAAGGCAATCACCTTTGTCCCGTTTGTGAAGCCAGTGGAGATTGTGAACTGCAAGCAATGGGATATCGCCTGGGAATGACTTATTATCATCATCCTGACTTGAATCCAAACCGCACGATTGATGCCTCACATCCAGACATTTTGCTCGACACCAACCGTTGTATTTTCTGTGGCCGTTGTATCCGCGCTTCCAGAGACCTGGATGGGAAAGGCATATTTTCCTATGTCGGTCGCGGAATTAATAAACGTATCAAAGCCCGTGCGGAACGTTTGGTGGACACCGATGCTGATTTGAATGATAAAGTATTTGCTTATGATTTATGTCCGGTGGGGTGTATTATCCGAAAAAGAGAAGGCTTTAAAAAACCAATCGGGACTCGTTATTATGACCATAAACCCATTGGCTCCGATATTCAATCTTGAAATCTTTCCAACTGGGCGGGGAGTTAAAATTAGCCACAAAGAACATGAAGAACACTAAGTTTACCCACTCCTGGGCCTTTCAGAGCACCAGCCTTCCAAGAGGGGAATTTCCCTCTTAGGAGGCTGGTCTGAAGGGGGAAGGGAGGCCGAGTGTTACTTGGTGGCAAACAGTTATGGTAGTTTTTTAAAAAAAGGAAAATTATGGAAAAGCCTAGAATAGCAACCTGTTCCTTGGCAGGGTGTTTTGGATGTCACATGTCTTTTCTAGACATCGACGAGCGCTTTCTGGAATTGATCAAGCTCGTAGATTTCGATCGTTCCCCCATCAATGATATCAAGCGTTTTTCACAACGTTGTGACATTGGTCTCGTCGAAGGAGGATGCTGTAACGAAGAAAATGTACAGACGTTGCAGAAGTTTCGTAAAAATTGTGACGTTCTCATTTCTGTTGGCCAGTGTGCCATCAATGGGGGAGTTCCTGCCATGCGCAATGCCATCATGGGGGGTGACGACCCTTTGAAAGATTGTCTGGAAGAGGCTTATCTGACATGCCCAACCTCCTATAATCCTGCCCATGAAATCCCAAATGATCCGGCATTGCCGCTCCTGCTTGATATTGTTTATCCTTGTCATGAGGTCGTGAAAATTGACTATGCCATCCCCGGCTGCCCTCCTTCTGCTGACACATTGTGGCATACGCTGGTGGCACTGGTCAAAGGAGAACCCACCGACCTGCCTTATGAACTGCTTAAATATGATTAATGCACCCAGAGGAGAAGAACATGGATACTATCTCAAAAACCAAAAAAAAGACGATTATCGAAATTGAGCCACTCACTCGTGTGGAGGGTCATGGAAAAGTCACCATTCATCTGGACAAACAAAATCAGGTCAAAGAAGCCAGGTTGCATATTGTGGAGTTTCGTGGTTTTGAGCGCTTCATCCAAGGTCGTCCTTTTTGGGAAGTCCCTGTAACAGTTCAACGACTTTGTGGTATATGCCCGGTGAGTCATCATCTGGCAGCCACTAAAGCAATGGATGTGATTGTGGGTGCAGATCAACTCTCTCCCACTGCCGAAAAAATGCGCCGCTTGATGCATTATGGACAAATCATGCAAAGTCACGCATTGCACTTTTTTTATTTATGTTCCCCAGACCTTTTGTTTGGCTTTGGTGCTGATTTGAAGACACGCAATATCATTGGAGTGGCCCAACAATATCCTGAACTGGCAAAACAGGGTATTTTGATGCGCAAATACGGGCAGGAAGTGATCAAGGCCACTGCTGGTAAAAAAATTCATGGAACCAGCTCTGTACCAGGAGGCATCAATAAAAATTTATCCATTCAAGAACGCGATTTTTTACTGAAAGATATTGAGGAGATGGTTGAGTGGTCTCACAGTGCATTGAAGCTGGCCAAAGATTACACCCTGAAAAATATGGAGCAACTACGGGATTTTGGTTCATTTGAATCGAGCCACATGTCCCTCATTCGTGAAGATGGTGCCTTTGATCTATATGACGGCAATTTGCGTGCTGTCGATGCCGATGGAGAAACCATTTTTGATCAGGTCGATTATCAACGATATCTGGATTATATCGTCGAAGAGGTCCGTCCGTGGTCGTATATGAAGTTCCCCTTTATCAAACAAAGAGGAGTCGAAACAGGATGGTATCGGGTAGGACCACTTTCCAGGATCAATACCTGTGATTTTATTGATACGCCAGAAGCGGAAAAAGCTCGTAAAGATTTTTTCAAATCAACCAAGACTCAACCTTCTCATATGACAATGGCTTATCATTGGGCTCGTATGATTGAGGTGATGCATTGTGTGGAAAAAATCAAGGAGCTTCTCCACGATTCAGACCTTCAGGGAGAAGATTTGATTGTGACGGGAGATCGCAGACAAGACGGAGTGGGGGTATTGGAAGCACCACGTGGTACACTCTTCCATCATTACCGTGTGAACGAAAATGATCAGGTGGAAATGGCCAATTTGATCGTCTCAACCACTAATAACAATACACCAATGAATATGGCTGTCACCAAAGTGGCCCAGGAGTATATTTCTGATCAAATAGAAATTACCGAAGGGCTGCTGAATCATGTTGAAGTAGCTGTTCGAGCCTATGATCCTTGTCTTTCCTGTGCCACTCATGCTATTGGTCAAATGCCATTGGTCATTGAACTGTATGATGAAGAAGGTAATCTGGTGGATAGCAAAAGCCAGTATGTATGAATGACCAGAAACCTAAAATTTTAATCCTTGGTTATGGCAATCCAGGACGCCTCGATGATGGATTAGGACCCATGCTGGCTTCGAAACTAGAGGCAGACCACCTGGACGGTGTTTCTGTCGAATGGAACTACCAACTGACTGTAGAAGATGCGGTGGATATCGCAAACCATGATATTGTGATTTTTGTGGATGCCACCGTGAATAGTGCCGAGCCTTTCTTTTTCAACAAACTATTTCCCAAATCTCAAATCACCTTCACCACCCATAGCATCTCTCCGGAATCTGTACTTGCTTTAGCTCATCAGCATTTTGGAGCAACAACAGAAGCCTATTTGCTTGGTATTCGTGGTTATGAGTTCAATGACTTTAAAGAACAACTTTCCCTCAAAGCACAGGATAACCTAGAACAAGCCTATCTATTTATTAAGAAACGGTTGGAACAGCAAAATTTTGAAGAGTATCTCAAAACATGAGACGATACATGACTTGATAGAGATCATCATCGGGATCATCATCTTTGTCATAACCTTCATTACCCACCCGCTCACTAGCAATATGGAGATATTCTACACCAAACAGATGAGACTCTTGATGTAAGAACAGATAGGCCAGTGTGGTGGCGGTTCCTTTTGACGCATTCTCATCTTCATATTCATCGTTATCAATCACCCGAAAGTCATCATAGCGAAAAGTGAAACGATGACCATTGGGAACGTAACTCAACAGCAAATACCAGGCTTGGAAATCATTATCAACCCCAGGAGATTTTGGATTTCCCATCCAAGTGTTACCCATCATTCCTTGGGACAAAAATACCCAATCCGTTGAAGGGCGATATTCAATAGAGATGTTCGTGAATTCTGTTTGCCATGCGTATTCATTAACGGAATCCACAATTTCCGGATCTGCCATTGAGTTGGAGTAAAAGCCTTGAAATTTCCATTGGAATGAAGGGCTCCAACCAATTTTTGTATAGACCCCCATGCGGCCATCTATTTCTTTAAAAGGCTCCCCCCATTCCCCCTCGGGACTAAGCTTAGTAGGATAGATTTTTTGGAATTTTAAACGACTTCCCACTGGGGCTTGATAATCATGCAAAGCCCATCCTCTCCAAGATAATATTTGTCCAGCAGGATCATTTCCAGAAAAAGGCGCAATCAGAAACTCAATATGAGAAAATGGAGCATAATCGTAACGATAGTTGACCTCAAGAGCAATCGGACGCAATTCTTCGCCAACCCAGCTATTGATCGCAGAAGGAGTAATCGTAAAATGAGTACTCCAGGCAGTATCGGGATGCTCCAACGAAATGGGAGGGATGAGCCTCCCTAAACGAGCCGTGATTGACGATTGCTCAGACTGTTTTCTCTCATAACGAATATAGGCCTCAATGACTCCGAGCAGGCCATCGGTGTATTCTTTATCATCATTGTCATTGTAGTTGATTTGCAGAAAACCACGTACATCGCTATCGATCAATACTTCTGTGACTAAAGATGCCTGGGGAATGGCAAAAATGGTTGATCTGCGATCCCCTGCTCCGTCTTTGTCCGTGTCAATTCCCCCATACCTGGATAACCCCCTGCCCCCATCCTGCCAGCGTTTCGCCTCTCCTGTGTGAGCAAAGCGAAAATCAATCAGTCCTGACCATAATATTTGCATCCGGTTTGGTATGGGCAGGAACGTCTCTGTTTCTTCGATCACCTCATCCGACTCATCCGCAAAAAGGGGATCTTCGTCTTGTCCGTAAAGACAGGCAACATTGTTGAGTCCAGGAATGCTAACCAGGGAAAATACTAGAAAGCAGAATGAAAAGATGATCTTTTGCGCTAAATGGAAATACATACATGTCCCGTTGAAATTGTGTTTTTTACAAAAAAATCTCTTCACAAGGTATGCTTTAAATATACAATAGATTTCCCAGAAGACAAGATGTTCAGACATGGTCGTGTTTTGTATCCTTTAAACATGGAGTTTTAATAACGTCATGTGCGACTTTTTTTGTCATTCCGGCGGCCCGCCGAAGCGGCTTGCCTGGAAAGCCAGCCCGGCCGCAATCTAGGAGCTTACACACGTTTTCTAGATCCGATGGCGGCCCCACCGTCTCAAGTCCGGTATGACATGCTCTGTTAAATAATATCAATCACTTACAAGGAAAAGTTGCATACGGCGTTTTAATAGTAAGTTTGCAGCATATTAAAGCTTCTGCTATAATTTAAATTTAGGTTTGTTGATCCAGGGAATGTCTATTGAGATTATTGGACAAATTACAAACATAGAATTCATCGCTAAAGGAAACTCCATACGTGATGTCAAAAGATTACGAAAACAATATGGAAAATTGCGAGGTTCATTGGTATGAGGCCCATGGAATTGGTAAAAGAGATATTAAAGTTAAATACTATTTGGAGTAGACACAATGAAACAATTTGTATTGTGTATTCATAATGATGACTACCGTGCCTCACTGGAACAATGGAAAATCTATGAAGTGGTTCCCGATTCCAAGGCTATCCAACACAAATGTATCCGTGTGATTGACGAGTCTGGAGAAGATTATGTATTTCCTGCTGATCTATTTGAAACTGTTCAATTAACGGAGACTGCTATCAGTGTCTACAACAATAGTAAGTTAACTTCCTAGAGAATATCGATGAAGCAAATCATATTGTTAATTTCTATTCTGTTGATCGTCACCAGCCATAGCCAGGGAGGGGAGCTTTCTGGACAGGTAACGGTCAAACATTTCTCAGAAAACAAATGGATTGATGCGCCCAATAATGCCAATGTTGTCGTCTTTCTTCTTGGCTTTGAAGAGCCTCCAGATATCCCAGACAGATACTTGGATCAAGAAAATAAAGCATTCCACACTTCTGTTTTAGCCATATCCAAAGGACAGCGAGTCATCTTTCGCAACAAAGATCCCATCAACCACAATATTTTCTCATTATCCAAGGCAAAAACGTTTGATTTGGGATTGTATAAGGCTCCGATTGAAAAGTCCGTGACGTTCAATCGACCAGGATTGGTGAAAGTTTTTTGTAATATTCATCATCAGATGAATGCAGATATTCTGGTACTCAAAAATAACAAATATGCTGTCACAGGAGCAGATGGGAAGTATCGAATTGAAGGAATTCCTACTGGAAAACATAAAGTTCGGGTCTGGGCACAGGGTAGTAAAATCCAATCTCAACCACTAGTGGTTACTGCAGATTCAAAACACACCCAAAATTTCACAGTTCGTGTGCGACAACGTACACTGAAGCACTTGAATAAATTTGGAAAACCCTATAAGGAGTATTAAAGACGCCCTGAAATAATTTCAGATCGAAATTTTTTAGCGTTTTGTGCCAGGGAATGGAGCGTTTCTTCAGAATTAGTAACATATTGAGACACCCATTTTGCTTCTTGCTGAAGAGTCGTGTCAAATAGTCCTGGATCATCACTGGCAATCACAACAGGGAGATTGGCTTGAAGGAAACGGTGTAATGGGTGCTCAACATTCTCTATCCTGCCAATGCGTAAGTTAGAAGTGGGGCAGGATTCGACACACACATTGTGATCACGCAAATAGTTCATCACGTAATTCTGCCGCAACTGAATTTGTTCCAATTGGAACAAATCATACGTTTTTTGTATTCGTTCTGTTTTGTTTTTTCCTTGCAGTTGGTGTTGTTCTGATAACAGTTTTTCAGGGTTGATGTGAACACCTGCATTCTGGAGACCTTCCCGGTTTGACAGGTCATATTCAATCTGGTCCAGACGTTCTTCTACTGATTCTGAATAGGTTTCCCCTAAATAACGTTTGGGAGGAATCCCCAGTGCAATGGCATGACCCAGGCGATGGGCTCCTATGATGGCAGCCTGATGAACCCAGCGCACTGCACTTTCTAACCCTTTATCTTCAAAGCTCTCACCCACATGATACAAAATAGCCAGTGCTTGCTGAGGATTCTTTTCGTTATCCTTGAGAATCCGCTGGAAAAGGGCCTGTTGATCCTTAGGAGGAAATCCCTCCTCAATAAAACAAAAATCCACACTGGTGGTCATCTGGGCAACGGCAGGGAACCTTTCCATTGCATAACGAAGCCACTCATAATGAACCTCTCCCTGCTGAGTACGAGGTAAACTTAGGGATAACCTTCCTTCAAATTCCTGGTGAGTCGTTTGCTCAAATGAAGACAATGCTTCACAAATCGTGTGGAGTAATTGGAGCATTAAAGATTCCTCAATCCAGGGAGGAAAGAGCATACGGTATTCTGCATACTGTATCCCCTGTTGCAAATGAGTTTGACACACCTTCTGCACCACATCGGCCACTTCAGCTAAATCACGTAATTCCATGATGGCAATGATCAAATTGAATTTCGCCTGAAACTGAGCAAACGTGACTGGTTCCGATACGGTATACAGTTCACAAAAACGAATAAAATTTTCTTCTGAAGGCTCTTGTAAGAGTCTATTCATGTCAGGACGTATGGCGAATTGCTGTTCAAATTCCGTTTCGAAGAAATCCCAATCGATATTTTGTTTGGTATGGGCAGTTTCCCAGAGCATCCTTGCTGGAAGGCAGCCATAGAGATGAAGATGGAGATCATGATCAAAAGGCAACATAAACACTTTTCGGATTACTGAAGCGATTGCAGGGGGATACTCCCCAGGTATGGTTTGAGGATATCTTCATTGAAGCTGATACCAATTCCAATGTAATTGTCCCGGAAATCCTTCTCTTCACTGATAAAATCATCTGCACCAGCCACGAAAAACAAATTCGAATGGAATCGCCAGTAGGTATTCAATTTCAGATGAGCACCAAATTCGTTACCAAAATCCCAGGCATCCAATCCGATTCTAAATTGTTCATCTCTGCCAAAAAATTGTTCAACCCCGAGTCCAAACTGGCTTTCAAACAGCCCAATTTTGAATTGAGTATCATAGTACCGTTGAATGACCTGAGCAGAAAAGAGAAGCTCATCCGAAATGGTGGTTTCTATTTGTTCTACATTCTCTTCGGTGCCATCGTCGAGTGTTTTCAAAGTGATTTCTTTGCTTCGGGTCTTTCTTCCTCGTGGGTTAGAAACGATTTGCAGGAGATAGAATCGATCTTTGAGTGGTTGGAGTTGTATACCGAAGTAACCTTTGGTTTGGCTGTCTACTCCAAATTCACTTTGGTTTTTGCTCATGAATTCAGCATGAATGCTGAAATCCAACTTGGTGCGCTCAACACTACCCAACAGATTATTGATGTTTTCCAGGGCACTATTGAGCTTATCGACGGTCTTTTCTTCATTGATCAACTTACCGACCGTTCCCTTGCCTTCATCAATCTTTTGACTGATGGATTCTATGTTTTTCATGGTACGATCCAGTTTGACCGAAGATTCGCCAAGATTTTCAATGGTATCCTTCAAATTTGCCCGATTTTCACTTAAAATTCCTCGCAAGTCATTGGTGATGGCAGGACCATCTTCTGAAAGTGCAATGGAAAATTGTTTCAAATTGTCTGCTACTTCCTTGATGGCTTCCAGGGCGCTATTCAACTCTTCAACCGTTTCTTCTTCATTGATCAGTTTACCGACTGTTCCTTCGCCTGCATTTATTTTGTCACTGATGGATTCCATATTAGCCATTACATGATCCAGCTTTTGGAAGGCACGATCCAGATTGTCCATGCTGCTGTTGAATTTGTCTTTGTTATCACTAAGGATGGCCTGTAAATCTGATGTAATCTGAGGAACATCCTCGGCAAGCGCTTCGGAAAAATCTTTCAGATCTGAAATCACCGCAGGCCCATCTTTGGCCAGAGATGTGGAAAAGTGACTCACATTTGTTACCAACGTTTGAATATTCTTGCGGTTTTCTGTTGTGATCACTTGAAGCTCTTCACTGAACTTCTGAAAATTAGTAACAATCTGACCAATGGATTTTTTATTATCCTGGGTGATTTGGGAAAGATCTTTGCTGAATATTTCTAAAGAGCGGGTAATGCCATCAATTCGGCTATTGGTGACTTGGGCAATTTGATTTACACTGTCAGTGAGTTCTTCGACATTTGTGAGAATTTGATTAAAGCGTTCTTCTCCTTGAGAACCTCCGAAAGAACGACGCATGGCCCCCGTAATACTTTTGATGTCATTGAGGGCATCGCTGAAATTATCAACCAGACTGTCCAAATCAGTTCCTGTTAGAATGCGCTCTATCTCATCACCATCTTGTAGAGGGATTTGTAGTGAGTTTCCCGGTTCCAGTTCGATATATTTATCTCCTAAAATTCCAACAGATTTGATGGTTGCTTGACTATTCTGATAAATTGGATATTCTGACCTTATTTCCAAATAGACACGTGCTTTCTTTCCACTCAACTCAATGCGTTCCACGCTACCGACTTTGATGCCGGCAATGCG
>JANQHV010000025.1 GCA_028282505.1 SAR324 cluster bacterium
ATTTCCGGAATGCCGGACCACCAGAAATTCTCGTTAAATAGTTCACTATTCGCCTCAAATTTCTGAAAAACCTCTCTGATGTTGGACGATTTTTCGTCACGGAAATAATTTTTAAACGCCCTCTAAAAGATAATGCATGTACCAATTCACCGACTATTTTGAAGAAGATGTTTTAAGAAGAAGGCCCTATTTAAAAAAAGAATGGTGTATTCGCGTTGTAGAATCGTTTGAGTATACAGAAGAGCAGGGAGATGGCCGATTTCGTTTCTGGGCAAAGATTCCGGAGCTTGGTGGAAAATATTTAAGAGTGATCGTAGAATATGATATGATAACCATTCACAACGCTTTCATTGATAAAAACTTTACTCCCAACTGGTAAAAATTATGGAAATCAGACACTATCCCAAAACAGACGCGCTCTATATTGCCTTGCAAGAAAAAAAAACTAGCATCGAAAGTTCTGAGGTCGCAAATGGAATCGTATTGGATTATGATGAAAACGGAGAGGTTATTGGTATCGAGATCGATAGCCAGGCCAGTAAAAAAGTAGATTTAGGGAATATTAACTTCGTGAGAGTTGAAACGAAAAGTGCAGTTGAGGATGCCGCTTGATAACTGAAGAAAAGTCTGAAAGGGCGAACATACAGGTTCGCCCCTATTGTTTTGGTACCAATCTTGTAGGTTGATTAAACCAACCTGTTGACTTAGCGTAAAATAGACCCATGAAACAATTACTAAAAGAAAATGATTTGATTTTAATGGAAGCTGCCATCCTTGAGCAACTGCGCCGGTCCAATCGTGTCACCCTGCATCCCCGCCTGGAAAATGCATTGCTGATCTATGACGACCAGGGAAGAGAGGCTTTGAAGCGATTATATCAAAGCTACATAGAAATCGCCTTGGCAAGCAACCTGCCCTTTCTGCTATGCGCCCCAACATGGCGAGCCAACCAGGCACGAATCAACGAAGCCCATATTCAGTCCGATGTGAATGGAGACGCCGTTGAATTCATGCAAGAAATCAGAACCCGTTACTCGTCTTCAGGAATACCCATCATGCTGGGTGGATTGATTGGCTGCCAAAACGATTGTTACCAACCCGATCAGGCTCTTTCTTCTGAAGCAGCTCAACAATTTCATGGATGGCAGATAAATCGTTTGGCCAGAGCTGGAGTTGATTTTTTAATGGCGGCCACCCTGCCGTCGGTACAAGAAGCAATTGGTATTGCCAAAGCTATGGAAACTACAAAAATACCTTATCTGATCAGCTTTGTGATCAACCAGGCAGGACAGGTGCTGGATGGAACTTCTCTAGCGCAAGCAGTGGAAATGGTCGATTCAGCCGTTATGCATCGACCATTAGGGTACATAGTGAATTGTGCCTATCCTGCTTTTCTATGTGCAGACCAACAACCAGCGATACTGTTTGAACGCTTGCTTGGATTTCAGGCCAATGCCTCATCATTGAATCATTCTGAATTGGAGAGAGCTTCCCAAGTGAAAGCTGATGATCTCACCAACTGGGGGGAAACCATGCTCAAATTGAATCGTGAATTTGGCGTGAAAATCCTGGGGGGCTGTTGCGGCACTGGAGAAGAACATTTGGAATATCTGGTAGATAACTACACAGGTTAAACTGTTCCCATGCCTTACGTGAGAATATGCATTTCGACTGCTCCGACGGCGACTCCCTATGGTCAAATGGGACGCAGAGCCTCCTAATAGTAAGACAATAACAACAAGTTTTGTCCTTGCATCTTGCTAAATTATTTTGAATTTGGTAGATTTTTAAACTTTTAAAAGTGCCCATCTTTATATTACTGCTCATCTTAGAAAGGTTCTGGACATGATAAATACTACTCTATAAACGATTGATTTATTTCGTTATCATGCGTTGTATTTTGGGTTAATATCAGTCTGGAATCGGAATCTTTCCCTTTTTCTTCTGTTACACATTGCTTTCATTCAAAGTCATTAGTTAGTATAGATCTCCAGATAGATTTTGTCCGAAGGCGTTGTTTTTGCTCATGGCCACAAAATCCACAAAAAACACTAAATAAAAATCTTTTTTAGTGGGTTTTAGTGGGAGATCCGACCTTTCGGTTTAGTGGCCAATGATTAACTTGTTTATAATCCACAAAAAACGTGCCATAGGACAAAACTTTTCTGGACCACTATATCAGCTATCCGAAGATGTATTGTTTGTAAATTCTCAAGCATACGGAAAATTTAGTTAAAGTGGTGAGCAGGTTCTATCAAATGGTTGCCACTTCATTCAATTCCTAATTCCTCCCAAATTCAGCGCAATTTCACTGTTTATTTTCAAGAAATGAACACAATATTGCTTTTCAGTGTAGCTAATGAGGAGATATGGGAAAAACATCCATTGAATTTCAAAAAGTCACGTTTTCTTATGATTCCATGAATGCCCCCCTGTTTTCAGACATCAACGTTAATATTGGCATGGGATGGACGGGCATTGTCGGGGAGAATGGATCTGGTAAAACGACCTTTCTTAAACTGGCCTTATCTCAATTGATTCCAGAACAAGGCATGGTAATGACGCCAGGAGATTGTCTGTATTGCTCTCAACGAACGGACTATCCTCCTGACGAATTGAATGATTTTTTATTTTCGTTTGAAAAAGAAGCCCTTTTGATCCGTGAATACTTGAAGATTGCTGAGGATTGGCAGACTCGTTGGAACACCCTGAGTCATGGAGAACGCAAAAGGGCTCAAATTGGAACAGCTTTGTGGAAACGCTCTTTTATTTTGGCCCTCGATGAACCTACCAATCATTTGGACTCAGAAGCCAGCGCGATGTTGAAGGACTCATTAAAGAGGTTTCAGGGCATTGGATTGCTCATCAGTCATGATCGTGAATTACTCAATGCATTGTGTCGAAAAATCATTGTGATGGAACCTCCATCCATCATGGTCCTTCGTGGAAAATTCACTGAGGCAATGCAACAATGGAAACAAAATAAAGCCACTGATCAAAAAGAATATCATCAAACCCAACAGGCATTGAAAAAGTTGAAACGTAAGCAAGCAGATTTCCGAGAAAAAGCATCCCAGTCTCATAAAAAAAGATCTAAAAAAGGTTTGTCGCTCAAAGATCACGACACACGTTTTAAAAAAAATTTAGCACGCAATACTGGAAAAGATGGGCAGGACGGGCGTTTGTTGAATCAGCTGCATGGAAGAACATCTCAACTCAAAAAGAAATTGGAAGGAACCAAAATTAAAAAGACCTACCAGTTAGGAATTTGGCAAAACGGGGAATGTTCCAAAAAGGATGTGTTGTTTACTCTTCCTTCAGGAGTACTTTCCTTGGGAGAGAATCGTAGATTGGTGTTTCCTCCTTTACTCATGAAACCTAATGACCGCATTGCTTTAACGGGTAAAAATGGGTTGGGTAAAAGTACACTCATTCGGCATATCATGAATGCTGTACAAGGATTGAATCAACAGTTGATTTACCTTCCACAAGAAATTAGTATCGAACAATCCCAATTATTGATGGAACAAATACGAGCTCTTCCCAAAGAAAAACTGGGACACTTGATGACAATCATCAGCCGACTTGGTACTCGACCGCCACAGTTGCTTGAGAGTCAATTGCCCAGTCCAGGAGAAATTCGGAAAATCTTATTAGCAAAAGGAATTTCCGCAGTGCCCCATTTGATTGTCATGGATGAACCCACCAATCATCTGGACCTTCCCTCCATCGAGTGCTTGGAAGAGGCCTTGCTGGATTATCCAGCAGGATTACTACTGGTTAGTCATGACCTCCCCTTTGTGGAAAAGCTAACCACCACCTCTTGGCATATTACTGAGCAAGATGATCAGAATTGTGTTTTAGAAATTCAAAATAAGACAATATTCACTCGCGGGCAGAATACTAATCAACCAGCAATCGGCAATGATTCTTTCTGCTGGCTCATTTGTTGAATTTTTTGTTTTTTCGAGGTGATCGAGGTTGGATTTTTTCCATGCTCACACTCTTCCAGGAAGTTGAGCAATTCTTCTCGGTACCAATAATAATCAGGATGTTCCAACAACGACTTGCGGGAACGAGGTCGAGGCAAGTCAATTTCTAAAACCTTACCAACTTTAGCATGAGGTCCATTGGTCATCATCACCACACGATCTGCCAATAAGATGGCCTCATCCACGTCATGCGTGACAATCACAGCGGTCACTTGTGTACGAGCCCAGACTTCCATTAAAACTTCCTGAAGTTCGATGCGTGTTAGTGAATCCAGCATACCAAACGGTTCATCCAACAAAAGAAGCTTGGGGGACAAAGCAAATGCTCTGGCAATTCCCACTCGTTGTTTCTGGCCATTCGATAAGGCACTGGCTTTTCGATGGAGGATATCCCCCAGCCCCACACGATTGAGATAATAAGTCACAATATCGTGACGTTCTTTTTTCTTGGCATGGGGATATACTTTATCGACTCCCAACATCACGTTGTCAAAAGCAGTCATCCAAGGAAATAAACTGGGAGCTTGAAACACAACCCCCCGGTCAGGACCAGCAGCAACAACCTCTTTGTCATCTAAAATAATACCACCATTGGTGATTTCATTCAGTCCTGCCGTCATTGACAAAACGGTCGATTTTCCACATCCAGAATGCCCAATCAACGAAATGAATTCCCCCTTTTTGACTTTCAAATCAAAACCATCCACCACAACCAAAGGTCCCTTAGGCGTGGGGTACGTTTTTACTAATTGCGAAAACTCCACATATCCCTCTTGGCCAAGATTTTCATGAGAGATCGCCCCTCCTGGCAGACCCTTTTGATAATCTTTTTGTGTATTGGGCAGCACTTTGGGCAAATGGATGACTTTTTGGGAATTTTCGGTTGGGCGCTCCATGCCCACTTGCATCAAATACTGAGTGATTTCTTTGCGTAATCTTTTGAATTCAGGATCATGGTTGACTTCCGTGCGGTCACGAGGACGCTCCAGGCTAATCACGAACTCAGGTCCTAAAGTTGCGTCAGGACCTGGAGTCAATGGAATGATGCGGTCGGCCAATAACAAGCCTTCATCGATATCATTCGTGATCAAGAGCACTGTTTTATTTTCCTGATGCCAGATGCGTTCAATCTCACTTTGCAAATTAGCTCGTGTGAGCGCATCCAGTGCACTCAAGGGTTCATCCAGCAAAAGGACTTCAGGATTCATGGCCAACGCTCTGGCAACGGCCACTCTTTGCCGCATTCCCCCAGAGAGTTCTGCTGGCTTTCGATTCATGGCATGACTCAATCCCACCATATTGACATATTTGTGGATATGATCTGAGCGTTGCTCTTTTGACCATCCTTTGTGGACTTGATTAACAGCCAGAGCCACATTGTCATAAACACTCAACCAGGGCAACAATGAATAACTTTGAAAGACCAAACCCCGTTCTGGTCCAGGCTCTTCAATGGGTTTTCCCTGCATCAAAGCATGCCCTTCGTCAGGTTGAACCAATCCGGCAATTGTATTGATTAAGGTTGTTTTTCCACTTCCTGAAAAACCAACAATCGCCACAAATTCCCCTTCTTGGATTTGTAAATTCACATTTTTCAAGACAGAGGTTGTTTGTGCTCCTTGCCCGTATGATTTGCTAATATTTTTCAGTTCTAAAAATGCCATCCTTTTCCTTTTCTTTATGATGTCTGCTCACCAAATGAGAAAACCTGTTGTAAAATTAACATAATACGGTCAAGTAAAAATCCAATGATACCAATGGTAAAAACAGCCACAATAATCCTCGATAAGGATTGGCTACTTCCATTTTGGAACTCATCCCAGACGAATTTTCCCAAGCCTGGATTCTGTGCCAGCATTTCAGCAGCAATCAAAACCATCCATCCCACTCCAAGGGACAGCCGCAATCCTGTGAAGATCAACGACAAGGACGATGGCAGGACAATTTTAAACACTTGAGCGAACCAACCTAATTTCAAAACTTTTCCGACATTGACTAAATCTTTGTCAATAGAAGCCACACCCAGTGCGGTATTGATCAGAGCAGGCCATAACGAACACAATGTCACCGTGATGGCGGAATTTAAAAATGATTTATCAAACCAGCCATTATTGGTTGTATAAAGAGCACTGACCACCATCGTCACAATGGGAAGCCAGGCCAGTGGAGAAACGGGTTTAAAAATTTGAATTAATGGATTCAAGGCGGTCATCACAGTTCGACTCAAGCCACAAAGAATCCCCAACGGAACAGCAACAATGGCCGCCAGTGCAAACCCTGTAAACACTGTGTAAAGACT
>JANQHV010000062.1 GCA_028282505.1 SAR324 cluster bacterium
ATGGCAAGCCTTTGGATGACCGGAAACTGCCTTCAGGATTTCTGGAGGAAATTTTTGAACTTCAAGAGACCCTGGAAGATTTGTTGATGGATGCTTCTGAACATACAGATGCATTGGACGCGATTCAGAAGGATGTGGAAACACGTCTGGGTGTCTTACAAAAAGACATCGCACAATTGTTTGGCAACATTGAAAAAAATCCATCCGATCAAAAAAATATTGTAGAGGCGATTCAGGTGGGCCTGAATGCAGAGCGTTATCTGCAACGTTTAATTGATCGTATTTCCAGGAGCAACCAAGAATGAAAGAGACAATCATTGGAATTGATTTAGGCACAACAAACAGTCTGGCAGCAATGGTTTTTGAGGATGGTCCCGAAGCCATTGGCCGTGCAGGAGAAAATCCCATTATCCCCTCTGTCCTCTCTAAAACGGGAGAGGATTGGGTGGTTGGAAAAGAAGCATTGCCTTATCGGCTTTCTGCACCCGATCAGACGGTTTACTCGGTCAAACGTCTGATGGGACTGGACTTTGAAGAGTTGGAGCAAGACAGAAAAGATCTGCCTTTTGAAATCGTCAAAGCACAACGGCAACTCGTCAAGGTACGTCTTGGTCAACAGGAATATACTCCTCAAGAATTATCCGCTGAAATTTTAAAGAAAGTAAAAAAGGAAGCAGAAGATATTTTAGGATTTTCTGTCCAAAAAGCAGTCATTACAGTACCAGCTTATTTTGATGATGCACAACGGCAAGCCACACGAGATGCTGGAAAAATTGCTGGTCTGGACGTGGTGCGTATTATCAATGAGCCCACTGCAGCAGCCATTGCTTATGGATTGGATGAAAAAAAAGAAGGATACATTGCCGTCTATGACCTGGGAGGCGGTACATTTGATGTTTCCATTTTAAAGATTTCTGGAAAAATATTTAAAGTTGTGGCCACTTGTGGGAACACCCACCTGGGAGGTGATGATTTTGATTATGCCTTGAGCAACACCCTCAAAGCGGCTGTCCAGCAAGAATACCCTCAGGCCAGTTTGGATGATTCTATTTCTCAGCAAACCTTCAAACAAACCGCAGAAACTCTCAAAATTGAACTGAGTTCCTCCCTGGAAGCAGATTATCAGATTAACATTCCGGAAAAATCCATTTCTTTTCAGGGAAAGCTGAAAGTGGAAGAATTCGAGTCCCTGATCAAAGAAACACTGGAGGATACCCTGGCCAGTTGTCAAAAAGCATTGGATGATAGTCATCTGACTGTTGATAAAATTGATGAAGTGGTTTTAGTGGGAGGCTCCACTCGCATTCCGTTTGTGAGAAAATGTGTCGAACAATTTTTCAAACGTGCCCCACATGTGGCCATTGATCCTTATAAAGTTGTTGCCATTGGCGCTGCCATTCAAGGGCATCTGTTGGCAGGAGGACGACGAGATTTTCTGTTATTGGATGTGATTCCGCTTTCTTTGGGGATTGAAACCCTGGGAGGAACATTCAGCAAAATCATTATGCAAAACACGACCATCCCCACAGAAGCCTCGGAATTGTTCACCACCCATGTCGATCAGCAAACCAGTATCGATATTAATATTTATCAGGGAGAGCGGGAACTGGTAAAAGATTGTCGAAAACTGGGACAATTTAAATTACGGGGAATTCCTCCCATGAAGGCAGGATTGCCTCTGGCAGAAGTGACACTGCATGTTGATGCCAATGGTATCCTGACTGTTTCTGCTCTAGAAAAACGAAGTGAACAAAAAGCAGAAATTGAGATCATTCCTTTTCATGGGCTGACACAATATGAAATTGATCAAATTATGGAGGATTCTTTTGAGCATGCCCTGGATGATTTCAATGAGCGTCAGTTGATTGAGTTTCGAAATACCGTAGAGTCTGTCTTCAAAGGCATTGAGCAATTCTGGGAAACTGCTGAAACGGTCTTGACCAACTCACAGCAAGCTGCGATCCGTAAACAAATGAAGGTTGTGGAAGAATTTTCCAAGGGTACTGATGCTCAGGCACTCAAAGAACAAATGGATATTCTGGGAGACTTAACCCGTCCCTTAGCGGATGCGTCTATTGGTAATGCTGTTTTGGATGAGTTGCAAAAATCGTCTTCGTCTCCCTCTTCCTGAGGAGTCTTACTTTTAACTGGAAAGTTTTGCTCAAATATAGCATTTTATTCATTTTGATAATTACCCTCATTTTGTAACCACCCCCTTTTTTCTGTTTTTATTCTATACAGCATTGTGACAGCCTACTCCACACTTTCTGAAACCGATTTACCACCCATCAATCATGTCTTGGAAAATCTATCCACAGTCGAAGTCATTCAATGGGCCTTGTCTGTTTTTCCCCGGATCGCTTTTCTGACTTCTGGCCAAAGAACTGGATCGATTCTGGCAAAAATTATTTATCAGATGGGGGCCAAAGTAGACCTGATTTTTGCAGACACTGGAGTTTTGTTTCCAGAAACCCATGACACTATCGAAAAAATCAGCAAAGCATATCAATTGCCTTTAAAGCGTTATACACCTGCTCTTTCTATGACAGAACAGACAGAAAAGTATGGAGTGTTGTACTTAACCCATGCAGGACAGGAACAATGTTGTCATATAAGAAAAGTTGAGCCATTGCTGGAACTTCACAAAGAATATGAGGCACTTCTGAGTCCTCTGCGTCGTGGAGAGGGAGGGCAGCGTTCACGAGTGCCGATCATGGACCTGGATACTAACTTCAAAATAGTAAGGATCAATCCTTTGGCAAATCTTTCAGAAGAAGACTATCAACGATATCTGCGTGAACAAGATACCATTATCAACCCATTACATGCTCAGGGTTTTCCGACCATTGGCTGTGTTCGTTGCACGACCCCTGTGAGGGATGATGAACCAAGAAGGGCTGGGCGTTGGAGACATTTATCAGGAGTGGATTACTGTGGAATCAATCCCAGTGACTTTTCCCACAAAGCGGTCTCCATTGATTTGCCAGAAGAGGTGGTTCATCGCATTAAAAATTCTTTTTCCAACGCAGAGGAACAACAATGAGCATCATTCAGACATTCAAAGAGCGTGGTTTTTTTCAGCAAGTCACTCACGATGAGGCATTGGCCCAAAAAATAGAACAAGGCTCCATTTGTTGTTATACAGGATTCGATCCTACGGCTGATTCATTACACGTTGGACATTTAATACCGATGATGGGGCTGGCACATTTGCAGCGTGCAGGACATCGTGTCATTGCGCTGGTTGGAGGAGGAACCGCCCTCATTGGTGACCCAAGCGGCAAAACGGAAATGCGAAAAATCCTCACAAAAGAACGAATCGAAACCAATATTGTGGGGCTCAAAGCTCAACTTTCCCAATTTTTGGATTTCAGTGATGGTCGGGCAGAACTGGTCAATAATGCGGATTGGCTGTGTGCTTTGAATTATATTGATTTTCTCCGAGACATTGGACGGCATTTTTCGGTAAATCGCATGCTCTCCTTTGAGACTTACAAAATACGAATGGAAACGGGGTTGTCTTTTTTAGAATTCAATTACCAATTATTGCAAGCCTACGATTTTTTGGAACTCTACCGGCGCTATGGATGTCTGCTGCAAATGGGAGGTGACGACCAGTGGGCCAATATCATTTCAGGAACCGACTTAATTCGCCGGGTGGAACAAGTGGAAGCCTATGGCTTGACCTATCCTCTACTGACAACTTCTTCCGGGAAAAAAATGGGCAAAACAGAAAAAGGTGCTGTGTGGCTCAGCTCGGAAAAAACCTCTCCTTATGACTATTACCAGTACTGGGTGAATATTGATGATGCAGATGTTGAGAAATGTTTGGCCTTTTTCACCTTTTTACCGATGGATGAAGTCAAACGTCTTGGTGCATTGCAGGGAGCTGATATTCGAGAAGCTAAAGCTCGATTGGCTTTTGAAACAACCGCCCTGCTCCATGGTGAACAACAGGCTCAGCAAGCACAGGAGGCGGCTCAAGCTCTTTTTGGCAGAAAGACTAATAATCTAGAAAATGTTCCCACCACTACTATTGCTGAAGCAAGAGTGACGGAAGGCATTGGCCTGTTTGAACTTTTTGTGGAAGTACAGCTCTGTAAATCCAAAGGGGAAGCACGGCGTTTGTTTGCACAAGGGGGGATCTATGTCAACGAAGCGCGTGTCAGCGATGAGAACTGGAGACTTGCTTCTGAAAACCTGGTCCAGGGTAGCGTCTTGCTCAGAGCAGGAAAAAAGAGGTACCATCGCCTGATGGTGGAATAAATCAAACGTAACCACACTATCGTTAAGTCATTTTTTCTGGGTTGTTTTGTTTTTATTTTTCAGTGCTTGAAAGAACTGATTTTGCTGGGTTTGGAGTTGCTGGTATTGCTCCGTCACATAAAAAGTTCCCAATGTCAAAATTCCTTCCACATCCAAAACTAATTTAGCATAAGCCTCGTTGGTTTTAAGAATATAAGTTTGAGTTATTCCATCTTGAGATAATGAACTGTCACCAGGCTGTGTGTTGCGCAATAGTTTATTCGCCTCGAACATATAACTGTTGAGAACTTCTTGAATATCTTGGGGCTGACTCAAATTCGTATTTTGTGTCACTTGAAGAACTGCGGAAGAAGCGCTGTTGAAGCCAATGTGGTTTCCTCCATCAATCCAATTGCCGATCATGGAAAATAGTTGTTGAGGAGCAGGATTGTGACCAACCATGGGACTTCTCAGCAAAAGAGGCAAGGATGGTGTGAAACCTTCCAGAAGTTTCTGGGCGGTGCGTGCTCGTTTTCTTGAATCATCCTGCCAATTTTCGATACGCGGGCCCAAAGCAAGAAAGAATTGATAGTAGTTGATAAACGCTGCTGGTGTTTGAGCGTATTCTAAAGCAAATTGGGCAGCCTCCTTTCCAAAAGGTGCCAACGCACTGTTCAGTCCATTGTACCAATTGAACATGGCAATTTGATCAGAAAAAGAAGTATCTTGAAAGACAGGTTGGTCTTGAATTTCCAGATTGTTCAGGTATTGGGATACCTGAGAAAAATTTGATTGCACCAGAAACTGATTGTTCTTCAGGATAGTTTTTACTTGAGTGGTGCTTTGGTTGTTCTTTTCTGCCGTCACCAAAGTCTCTAAATCATTTTGTGGCAAACTGGCTAAGCGAGTTGGATCAATCAAAAGTCCAATTTGCTTCAGAAGCAGCAATTCTGAGCCATGCAATCCCGCTTGAATGCTTTTCAACAATGTGTTTTCATCTGGGAGGGAAATGGTAAGCGTCGGATTGGAAATCGCCCAATCCAACCAGTCCCAACCCATAGGAATCAAATCCAACACAAGACTGGCATTTTGAGACAGGTTTGCCGTGTCCGAAAGAAAATCCTTACCAAGTACAATTGCTTTTTGAATAACGGGTAAGGTCGATGTTTTTTCAGGAAATGCAGGCCAGGGAAAAAATTGATCGCAAGAAAAGTGACGTCCTGCATTGTCGGCTTCTTCTTCTAAAACCGGGTCTGAATTGAAAAAATAACCTTGATCTGAAGAAGTCGGTGCGACTCGGCCCTGTCGCTGTTGGGCAATGTGAGCCAATTCATGTCCTAAAATTTCTAGAATTTTTTGTTCTGAAAAGCACAAAATGTGTGGCATGAGATAAATTGAATTTCCATGAGCGTACGCGGTTGCTCCCACACGACTGGGAGCAAGACTGATATGGATACGGACATCTGAAAAATCACAATGAAAAAACGCTTTTGCTTTCTTTCTCAATGCCTTGGATAGAGACCAACTAGTAGACATAGACTTCCTCGCTGATATTCTATTTGAGAAGGGTACCTATTTCCATTCAACAAAACCACTATGGTGAAGTGGCCAGAACGATCTCCCTGGCTGAAAAAATGTGCCAATTCGATCCTTATGCAATCTAATGCGGTTTCTGATAATTAAACATATTTTTTAGTTGAGAGTTATCGTTTGCTGGATTCACTCCAGCATTTGGTATATTCCCCATCCCTTGAGCTTGAGGAGGTAAGACTTCTCCATCCAGTGGTGGTTGTGCAGGTGCTTTCTGTAAAATGGAATGCATGATTGCATCTTGAGCAGCCTGCTGTGCTGCCTGAATATTCATCTCATTTTCTTCTAAAATAGTTTCCATGTTTGCTGATGTACCATAGACAGCCGATTCTACAGCATCGGGAGAAGAATTGTCTTCAAGATCATGAGTATTGTCTCCGGCATAATCAGCATGGGGGGAAGAGGTATTTCTTGAAGAAAAATTTTGATTCAGGGGATTGGCTGTATTTTGATATAGAGGGCCACTGGGCTGATTGGGATTACTGGGCTTGGGCTTATTGGTAATTTGGACTTTAGCTTCAGTAAGCAGCGTATTCATTTGGTCAATACTGGCTTGAATCGTCTGTTCCGTTAATGAGACAGCCTTATCAAAATTTTTTTGAGCCTCTTGCACAATATGTTTTACTTGTTCTCTGGAAAAGTCATTAATTTCCTGACTAACATTAGCTCCTTCCTGGTGCTCCTCTCTGGGAATATTGTATTCTTCTGACATTTTAGTCTCCTAGTTTGAAAGTTGATTACCCTGAAGGAAATTCTTTGAGCACAGAAGCTGCATTTTGACCAATGGTCTTCAAATTTTCGGCTCCTGCTTCCACAACCTTTTGAGCTTGTTGAATGGCATCCATATATTGAGTATCCCCCGTTGCTAAATACTGTGCCATCGCAACACCGATAGCAGTCGTACTGATAGTATTCAAATTTCTCATCTGGTCCACAGCATCCTGAATCGCAAAAGCTGTTGACTGGGCCACCGACTGGTAGGCTTTTCCCGCTCCGCTGGTTTTTATCACAGGTTGGGTGAGCACGGCCTGCTGATTGGCATTGATGGAGTCGAGAATCTGTGGATTTACTTTTGTAGAATCAGCCATAAGGAACCTCGTTGTTTAGAAATTAAATCGTTAATATATTTTAAATTACATCAAGTGACTATGAACTAATCACACTTAATAAATCTGTCAGCGATATGTCTGGTTTTGCCGCACCTAAAATGGCGTTTAACTCAATGTCGTTTGCTATCGACTGCATGAATGCGTCTCTGGTAGTATCTGCTGGAGGAGATTTTTGAGCAGCAGTGTTTAACATCGCCAGCACATAAGCATATTTAGAAGGATCCGTTTCTGCTTTTAATGCATTGTCAATAGTGGTGTAATTCGCTGAATTGAGTGTATATTGTTTGGTATCGGAACTATAACAACTGGTGGCAATCGTATTTTGAACATCCTCACTGTAGCCCAGAGCATCCAAAAAACTATTTTCATCGGTATATTCTTTATTGACAATCGGATTCAAGAGATCGGCATTGTCCTTCCCTAGTTTTTTCTCCAGCAACTGCAAAGAGGTTTCAGAGAGCTTGTAAGGCAGTCCTGATAAAATTTTATCAATGAGTGCTTTCAAATCGGTGGTAGCACTATTTTTCGACTGGCTGGATTGCTGTTCCAGATCCACCAACTCATTAATTGCTTGTTCGGCTTTTGCATTGGCCGTAGCAATTTTGGTGTCCACACTATTATTATCAGTGGGACCGGTTAAAGGGCTCACACTGGTTGGTGTCGGAGCAGGGGGAGGCGGAGTTGGAATTTGTGCCTGCAACATTTTCGCACAAGCTGTCGTAACAGCTGCATTGCTTGTCATCTGGGCCCCCTGTTGAGCAGTGACTGCATTGTAAAGTCCCATGCCGATCGTTTCTGCCATAACGGTATCCAGCATCCCCTGGGTTACAGAGACTGCCTGCCCGATGACAGTTGTATTTTCCTGAGTTACCGAGTCAGTGATCTGACTATTGACGGTACTATCATCAATCATGTTTCCTCCTTTAGTGATTCCTCCACACTTCCGCTCATGCTGCAGATGAACCTTTTGCGATGATCAAAGCACATGTTTGAGCAACAGCCGCATTGGCTGTGATCTGCATGCCGTTTTGTGTCGTGGTGGCATTTTCCATCTCAATGCCAATAGAGTCAGCCATGGTAGTATAAGTCATTGCCATCGCAAATGAAGGTGCTAAGGCCAGATTAATGGTGCCACTCTGCGTAATTGCATCGGTGATCTGAGAATTAACTGTACCTGCCATCCTTTTATCTTTCTACCATGGCTCAACGGTTAACCGAAAATCATCTTGGTTGCTCTTCCGGTCGCAGCAGTGTCGATGCAAAAGAGATTCGACACGCCCATCGTTGTGGCCGTTTGTTCAGTCACCCAGGATTGTTGCTGTCCATAAGCAGCATTGTGTGCTGCGGTGGAAAGCGCCTGGCTGGTTGCAACGTAAAAATTTCCCATCGCCACTGCAGGAGAATCTCCTACAACTTTTGTATTGGCCTGGGTAATAGAATCAGTTATTTGACTATTAACTGCAGTAGGGAAAGCCATAATGTCTCCTTAAAATTTAGGTTAAACAAGATTTCATATCAAAATGAACATACATTTTACGGGAAACAGTCAAAATTCTGAAATTTTCATTCTTTTGCTGTTGCTTTTCCCGTTGCTGCCGTATCAATGGAATACAGCAGTGAAACCCCCATGGTCGTCACAGCTTGAGCTAAAATATTATTCTGCTGTTGGGCCATAGCGGCATTGTGCGCTGCGTTAGCCAAAGCTTGTGCCGTTGCCTGGTACAAATTTCCCATGGCTACTGCAGGCGCGTCACCCACTACTTTCGTATTGGATTGCGTGACAGAATCTGTGACTTGATCATTCACTGCTGTCGGAAAAGCCATTTATCACCTCACAGTTTTCAGAGCATGAATTAACCAGAACTTAGAATCGTTTTGGTTGCCACTCCTGTCGATGCTGTATCGATGGAGTAAAGTATAGCGACTCCCATAGTCGTTGCAGCCTGAGCAGTCACATTGGTTTGTTGAATAGCCGTCGTGCTGTTATGTGCTGAGTTTGCCAAGGCATTGTTCGTTGCCTGAAAAAGATTTCCCATGGCCATCGCAGGAGCGTCTCCCAATACTTTGACGTTGGCTTGGGTCACAGAATCTGTGATTTGATTATTGACAGATGTTGGAAAAGCCATTGTTTTCTCCTTATATAGTTTGAACTACTTCAAATGGTTCATTTCAAAAACGGTTCCCAAAGTAAAATTTCATTTAATTCAGGAATCCTGTCTAACGATATGATAAAAAATCTTTTCAGTTGTACTCTTGTTCAAAAAAGATTTTAACTACATGTCATTCTAGATTTTTATGCTGCTTAGTGAATTGGGCTAATCGACTAAAAAGTTGTCGTAATTACTGATTTTTTAGTAAAAACCTATGAAATGGTTTTTACTGCCATCCTGCCATCCTTTCTATCATGCCTGGCGGTATGTTTAAGTGGGAGGAGTCTTGGCTTTGTTTTGGCCACTCAAGTGAATTCCTTTTGAAATGACATAAGAGCCCCCACTCACACCCATTAACGCTAACACCCCAGCAGGAATTTCCTGAGGAAATTGAGGCCCCCCTTCATGTCCTAAAACAACGAGAATGAAGCTCATCGAAATAATAAATGTGAAAATCAAAAACTGGAATCGGGACAAACTCGCATCCCCATTAGTTTCACTGATCAACTTGCTTAAATTGATTTTTCCACTGCCAATCATCCATAAAATCAAAATTTCCAAGCTGCCAATAAAAACAGCAAGTGACCATCCAATAAATAATGTCAAGGTTCCCATCATTTTGTTCTCTTTTTAAGTGTTATTTTTTCTTCGGTTACTGGAATATGCAAGTGAGACCCTGGTTTCAGTTGATCAACATTATGTTCCACAAGCTCTTCCAAAGAAATCCCATAACGATTGGCAATTTGAAGCAAATTCTCTCCTGAACTGACTTCATGGAGATAGAATGACGGTTGTTCTATTTCGTCTTTGTGCCTTGGGTTATTCAACATCCCGGAAATCCATTTTTCTCCCAAATAAACCGTATGGCTTATTCCGAAAAGTCCCAGTAACGTTGGTGGGATCTCTGGAAAATGAGATGGTTTCTCTAATACATGAACAAAATATGCTCCCATTCCCATGAGTGTTGTCACAAAACCTTGAATTCTTCCGGGACTCAATATTCCCGTGATCTTATCTCGAAAAAGCCCTCGTGTGTTGATCTTTCCTCTCAACATCTCAAAGCATAGCAGGGTAACCAACAACAGGAGAAATACCTTGATTTCCATCTGAAGCACTCTCATTAGCCAATCGTTAGCCACCGTCTTGTCCTCCTCCAAAAAATTTACCAATCCTGACTAAGAAAATATACTTTTTCAAGTTGAGGGAATGCGTAAGGTTTCTCCAACTCTGAGCAAATTGGGATTGGCTATATGATTGCTCTGAACTAAGGAATCAACCGTTATGCCAAATTTCTGAGCAATCCCTCCCAGCGTATCACCAGGCTGAACCGTATATGTTGTCTCTGCCGTTTTGCCTGCAGAAGGGGCCGACACCGATTTTACTGGAATTTTCAACAGAGTGCCTTCCGGTGCTATCTGTGGGTTGGCCATGACCAGAGCTTCGAGAGAAACGTGATAATGATCTGCAATCCCAACAAGACTGGCCCCTGGTTGGACTTCCTCTACCTGAAAACTTTCTTGAGTTTTGGGGGAAGTGTGTTTTTGGCTATATTGTTGCAATTCCTCCAGGGTTCCGTTGAATCGATCCAAATCCACAGCACCGTCGATCCCGTTGATGGTGCCCGATTGCGAATATTGCCAGAATGTCCATTGAGACCAGTCATTCGGCAATGTCGGTTGACTGACCTGGTAGTTAGCAATCCATAGTGTGTACTCTGAACAGCTTCCATTTCCAACTTGATTCCAAAATGAGGGATTGGTGTAGAGTATCGGCTGTACCTTCAAAGCCTGCTCTACGGTTTCAAGCCAGATTTTCACTTCCTGAATGAAAGGACCATGCTGAATCTGACACACTTCCACATCCAGGACTGGTGGGAGACTTCCATAGGATTTTCCATTTAAGGCTTGCAGGAAATTTTCTGCTTGAGATTCACCAGAATCTTCTGAACTAAAAAAATGATAAGCTCCATGGAAAATGTCTGCGTCTTCCATTCCATACCAGTTCGTAGAAAAAGTGGGGTCTTTGTAATATTTTCCTTCCGTTGCTTTGGCAAACGCAAAGACAATTTCTGCTTTTTTCACCAGATTCCAGTGAACTTGTCCTTGATAGTGGGAAACATCAATACCTTCAATCATGGTTTCTCTCCATTTAGTTATCCCCCTGTGATTTTCTCTATTTTAATTTAAGAAATATAATAATTTCAATAGCCTGTCATGCCAGATCGGGGGGTGGTCACATTTTCGTCCACCTGACATTGTTCCTCCCCTTACCAAGGGAGCGGGGCCGACCTTCGGTTAGGAGGGGTTGGTGCTACAATCTATAACCTCCCCTAGCCCGCTTCCGCGTACGGCCTCCTTGCCAAGGAGGGGAAATCGCTTTTGCACAACTGGCCGAAAATATGATCAAGCCCCCAGCTCGGAACACCGACCATTTGTCCGGTATTCAAGGAGTGAAAAGCATTGCATACTTTTGGATTTTCTAATGAATATATTGTAGTTAGAATTCGCTTCAAAATGATTGGGGTTGTTGATGAAAAAGCAGGTCAGGATTCGGATTTTTATGGAATAACCAACGAAATATAGCGCATTGATTATTAAACTGTCCTGCCTAAAAAAACCTCGATTTCCCCTTTTCTTGTTCCAAGGATAGCGGGTATGCTATAAACTTAGTAAAAAACTCATGCAACGTTGTCTTTCCCCTTACTTGAATCCTCCCCCAGGGAGAGGAGATGCTTTCAGTTTGGTTTAATCCTGCATACATCAAGGGATAGAACTTAATTACTAGCAGTGAAACAAGTTCGGGGGTATAAAATAATTATCACTTTTAATGAAATTTCGTGCCAGGAGAGGAGACCATGAAATTACCAAAAGCGCTGGTCAATCAAGAGATTCAGACTGTCAAAAAGGGAACACTGGTAGCCTGTGGACAACGTCAATCAAAAGAAGGACGAGGCTATCGAATTCACATATGCACCGCCAATCTGGGAGCCTCCAGCCAGGAATCAGGACATTCTTTTCTCAAACATTGCTACGCAAAAATTGAGAATCCTCAGGGAGAAATCATCCGCACCTTATCTTATGGCCGTCACGGCGTGGGCTCTGAATCTTACCCCGAACTGCAATCCACTCATTGTGAAATTCAAGCCGACCACTTGAGTGCTCAAGAAGCGGATCTGTTTATCAGTGAATACGAACGGTATGGGGCTCAACCATACCGATGGGGAAGCAATGACTGCTGCTCTCTCCTGGTCAAAACCGCTCAATCAGCCTTAAAACGGTCACCACACCATCACATTCGCAAAGCTGCTCAGGATCTCCGCAACTCCCCGGAAGTGAAGTTGTAGCTAGAATATCATTCTTCAGCCGTAGTATTGGGAACTCCCTCAGAAGCTTCTTGGGCCTCCACTGTAGAAAGATTTTCCTGAGTGATTGCCTCTGCTTGTCCTTTCAGTTTTTCTTCATCCAATGGATCATGATTGTTGGCAGGAAGGCCATCTTTTTGTGCTTGAATCTCTTCTTCATCCAGAGTTTTGATGTCATCTGATACAGGAGTTTTCTCTTCCATCACAGCCCTTTGAGGAATCACTTTATCCTGGGAGACAGTATTTGAAGTCTGGTTCTGAATGGGCATATTGAAAGATGGTGAGATGCTTCCTTGAGGAACAAGGGGGGACATATTAGGAATGAGCATGCCAGGAGAACCGTAATAGGGTTGCATCTCAGAAACAAGAGAAGGAAATGGACCGGTTACATCGATCCGGCAAAACCATTTGGATGCGATATTGGTTGAGTTGCCTCCATAAGTGAAAATGATGTCGAAAATGAGTCGGTTTCCCTGAAGTTTCGAGGGCAGAGTCTCCACATTTTCCAAAGAAAACCCACTGCTGTCTTTAGGTCCAGGTGAGGTTCCCTGATGCATCTGCCAGGTGGTTGAATAAATTCCCATATACGTTATTATCGCATAGTTCAAAGCACGCAGAGCATCATTGTTGCCAGGATTCTGAGCCAATTCCATCATGGGATTGAGTAAAAATTGTACCACATCATTGGTACTCGGAGTATTGCTGGTAATGGTTTTTTGAATGTTGGCGATCAGGTCGCTTTGAGCGATTGAGGAGTACTGAAAGCAAACTACCATGGGAAGTGTCTCATCATTCATGGGCATGGCTTCAAGCATGGGGACAAATTTTCCCAAAAAGACATTATAAGATGGCTGAGGTTTGCTGGGATCCAGGCCGCTGATAAGTTCTGTTAAAGTATCCTCAGAATCTGGTTTAAGGATCAACAAATCCACTCCTGCTATCTGTAACGTCCAGAGTATTTCACGAGCAAGATAGCGATTTTCTGTATTACTCAAAACTTTGAACATTTGCTGCTCCTGGGAGCCTGTCGCCTGGTCTTCCGTAGCAGCTTGATTGAATTCTGTTTCAACGCTAAGGGAGGGGAAATAAGGCACTAACGTGCCCATCGCATAGAGATAACCCGTTGGATTTCCATACTGACACGTATGAATCCCACCACCACAACCACAAACTTGTGGTGTGATTTCACCGGCAGGGACGATACCATGAAAAAGATTCGGATCAGGCAACGGTTCTCTTTGATAATTGTGGAGCGGTGTTTTGAAGCTTTGATGTGCGGTCAGTTTGGGTAAAATCATGGCTAGCACTCCTTTTTTAAACTAAGGTGGACATGGATAGTTCGCTAACAATATTCTCTTCCAACAAGGAACTGGAGGAGCATCGATTATTTATACCGAATCTGGAGTTCCCTCGGCTAATGTTCCGACGACAAAGGGAAATCTTTCAGTGACATCCACCTGAACATAACAACTCTCGTGAATCGCAGTCGTTGGGTCTTGATAGTCAAAAATAATATTCAAGACCGTCCGATTTCCTTTGTCTGGAACAGGGTCTGAACGGACTCCACCATAAAGAAATATCTCATCATCAGGAGAAGAAGGCTGCAATTTATCTCCCAGGAATTTGTACAATTCAAAATAAGTTAACGTGAGAAAATTCAGAGCGCGGTGTTTATCGGTATTTCCCAGATTGTCTGCCAAACGCAGTAGATTGCTCAACACACTCTGGGCAACATTTTGCTGGAGGCCGGTTTGATTGACAATCAGTGTTATAAAATCGGTGAGCGTGTTTGATATATCAAAGTGATAACACCATACGATTGGCAATTGTTTTCCAAAGCATAATGCTGGAGGGGCTGCTGGACCGAGGTCACCGGTGAGACTTTCCAGATAGCTTTGATTAGATGGCGGATTGAGGGAGTCAACAAACTTTTTTAAGGTAGAAGCATATTTCGGAATCACGATGTAGGATTCTATTGAGCCAATTTTCCAAACCCAGCACATCGCCTTTGCTAAATAGTTGTTTTGATTCAAGGTGGTGTAGAAAATCTCCGTTGTCAGAGTGTTTTGGGCGGTCAGGTTGGCCACACGGTAAAACTCATTTTTGACACTGTTTGATGGAAATACAGGATACAGATTGCCCAGGGCGTAAACATATCCCTGGAAATTTTGTTCGTTGGTTGTGTTTGATAAAAGCGATTGCATGGTTCTTCCTGCTAGATATGTTCGTTTGTTTTTATCACATGTTATTCCCTGCTTCAGGGCAAAGGAGTATGAGGTGATAATTCAGCGATCAGAAATGGAAATGGTCCTGTCACATCCACTCGACAACGTTGCCAGAGTGTTCGTCCTAAATCTCTGGTTTCATATTCGAAAATCACATCAACGATTTGACGTGTTCCCATCACGACAGCTGGTATCGCATTAGCTCCTGTAAAAGAATTCTTTGCGTTGACCATGGCTGCCATGTCCTTATAAATTCCCATATAACGCAGGGTCAGGTAATTGATTGCCCGGCTTCCGTCTGTGGCACCTGTGCCATCAGTTTTTTCCAGCATGCTTTGAAACATGCTTTCTGCGACAGGTTGAGTCACGTTTGCCTGCTTCATGACATTCTGCACAAATCCCTCAAAAGTGAAGTTATAAAATTGATTGCAAAGTACCATTGGCAAGTTGGAAAGAGTTTGCCCTTCCTGAGTAAAATCAGGAATCCGCAGGCCAACCACCACACTGTAAGTGGATTGCCCACTGGTAGGTTTGAGGGCAGCAACCATCTCATTCAGTTCGATTTCACTTCTCGGTTTGACCAGATATATTTCCACATCGTTACTTTCCAGCACCCAGTCCATTTCCCAGGCCAGGTAAAGGTACTGACCATTCTGTAAAACCTCATAAATGATCCGATCATCAGGTACCTCAAAGTTGGCCAAATCAGAAACTCGATTGAATTCCCGCCGCACACCTTCAGAGGGAAATTTTGCTGTCAGTTGCCCAATCGCATAAATATAGCCAGGGTGCTCCTCACCCATTGTGAAGGACTCTTGAGTACAGGAAGTACACCCTTGTGTCTGGATGTCCTGATGAGAAGCTGGAGATACCAACGCTGAAACTCCAGCAGGAACAATCCCAAAATTTGATGTTTGCTTCATAACACGTCCTTTTTTCATGGGCCCATCTTGAGATGACACCCTTTCTAAATATTGCCGACTTTCCTCCAGATTGAGCAAGGGAGGAAAAATTTGTTTTCGCAAGGTGTTTGGCTGTAAAATCGCAGTGACCAGTTCAGTTACAGCAACCTCCGGATAAAGAGACCACAGCAAGGCCAACGCCCCAGTAACAAAGGGTGCCGCCATGCTCGTTCCTGTCATTTGAGTTGTACCTCCTGCAGAGGATGTACTCACAATATTTTCTCCAGGAGCCATCAATCCACGTTTGGCGACAAAATATCCCGTATTGGACTTCTGCAAGATCCTGCCTTGAGCATCACAAGCAGCGACAGGGATCACCCAGGGATGTTGAAACAAAGGTAGTCTTCCAATCCGCTTTTGGTTGCCTGTTGCCCCGACCAGAATAATCTCTTTTTGCTCTGCATAGTCATAGGCTTTTTTCAACACAGGGTGATTGTGCAGTTCATCGTCAGCCAATCCCAAACTCAAGTTGATGATTCTCGCTCCTGCTTCCATCACCTCCAGTAACGCGTCCGCTAAGTCTTTAGGGGTGACGATGGGGCAAGATTTCCCTGATATGCCCTCTTCACAAAAAATTGGGCGTAACAAAAAATGACAGTCTGGGCATAAAGCGGGAGCTTCGGAATTCCGATTTGCCCCCAGTACTCCTGTAATAAAAGTTCCATGTTGACAGGCAAAACTGGAGTCAAGCTGGCAAGTAACGCCTCCTTCATTCTCCAGAGTTTGGAAAGTCGTTCCTTGAAAGTCTGGGAGATTGGTGGCTATCGGACCATCAATGATGCCAATCAAAAGATCAGAAGTCCCTGCCGTTTCCTCAAATACCTCAGCTCCTCTAATCAATTGTAAAATTTCCGCACGCCTCATGGTTGTTTTTTGTGATAGAGATGAACTTTAATTACGGTACTATCTGAGCACCGTAGACAAACATCCGAGGCGTATACTGGCTCAGAATCATCCACTTGGGAGCATATTTACGATCTCCACCTCCTAAATTGCCATGACTGTTATCAGGAGCATCTGGGGCACTGTTAAAAACCGTCCCACCGTATCCCTCGTCGCATTTCCAATCACCAATCAAGGTTGGGGAGTTTTGGTCAAGATGCTCCATGACTGGATCGTCCATCAGGTTGTTGTTCATATTCTCTTGGATCTGTTCCGGGCTCAAAGCTCCTTTCCAAATACGGATGTCTTTGTAAAAAGCGTTGGGATAAGGTTTGTTCCAGTTACTTTTTCCAATATAATTGGTCGTTCTCATCACTTTGGGAGGAATCGGCATATTGAGACAAGCTCTCAATAACTCCCCATTCTGATAAAGCCTGGCCTTCTGCCCAATAAGCGTGCAGGACAAGTAGGTCCAGGTGTTCAGAGGAATGCGACGACCCGTATCAAATTCAATGTGGTAGCTACCAGAAAACGTAGCTAAAAAAGGGACTCCTTGAAACAGGGAAAAGACCACATTGTTGTTCCTGGGGCCATTTCCGAAATCGATGATACTGTCCCAACTGGAAAATCGGTCAGGAACCTTAACCCATGCTTCCAGAGTAAAATCACCATCAAACCACTCTCCTTGCGGAATTTTGATGTAATATTTTTTGCTTTCCTTAAAATACAGTGCCACATTCTCCAAAGGGGCGTAATGTGGAATGGTGACTACCCTCAACACGGAACTCCAACAAAGGATCTGATCTGTTTGTTCGGGATCTTACTTTTTTAAGAGGAATCCACACTCTAGTGGATATTATAGAAAATAATTCTCTTGAAAAATAGGGCTAGATCCTAAAAAAAAAGTCACCATCTCGGAATTTTACCGGTAAATCTCTGATCCTTCCGGCAAAATTTACGACTTCACTCTGCACGGTTCTCATAGCAACGGATTTCATTTTTATCCTGATACCAAGTTGCTTTTAAAATGTAGCAATTCCTTAAAGTATTCTCCCTTTTTCTGGAAGAGGATTCAGGTGAGAGAGATGAAAGCAATTGTCACTTTAAATGCAACTTGGTATGGATATATGGAAGAAAGCGCATAGAATTTTTGACTGTTCCTTGATTGAACTGGAAAAATCCTCGATTTTTCCAAATTTTTCATAGAATCTCCCAATTTTATTTTTCAAATATCCCTTAACGTTAGCAAAGACTTCTATTGCTTCAATAGTATGAAAAAACTCATTTGATCCTGTAAAGATTTTAGAGTCCGTTGGGAAAAGATGATTCGTTGCGAAACATCGATCTCGTTGAGTGGATTTTTGAGGAAATTTAAGACGAGTAGTCGGCCTATTTAACGAAAATTTTCTCAAAATAGACGCGAATGAGGCGGTTTTGCAGCAGAATCAGGTTTCTCAAACAGGTCCTAATTTGTTGCAGAAGGTAAAAGGGAATAGGAGAAATGAGAAATCGTTGTTGATTCCATAAATGATACAGAGAGACATGTCAAAAATACCAAAAAGCCTCAAAAATCTTATGAAGAACCATCATCTTCCTGAGGAACAGCCTCGACTCATTCAAGCACAATCTGGAGGCTCCATTCCTGAAAGTCAGACTTCAGCCCCAACCCCTCTGCTGGATCAAGGACATCCAGTGGACTGGTGGTTCATTTTCAAGTTCAATGCCGCATCATTTCCAGGCTGTGATGGAAAGGTCAGTAAAACAGGAATCTTTGGGGGGGAAGTCCAAGACTATCACGGCCGCTACAGCCAACAGTATGTTTATGCGAGCAGTGAGAACCCTACCCTGCAAAAAGGAAAGGGGTGTGTTGGTGCCACCCTGACCGATCCTTTGGGAGCTACTTTTGGGCAAGTGTACAATAATTCTTACTACTATGTGGTTTGGAATGATCAATTTTATAATGATCCCCATATCGAAGGATGTGAAAAATCCTGTGGTGCTCCCTGGGGGCATTCCAAAGGCATGCTTGCCTGGAATGAAGCCGGTGAGGGTTTCGTTATGCAAGTTTCTACTCCTTCCTGGCCGGCTTCCGGAAGTGCGCAATATCCTCGACAAACGGATGGCAACACTCTGGGTTGTATCAAAGATGACGATATTGAAGTCAGCCAACATTTTTTTGCTCTAAAATTGACTCCAGGTGATTTGCTTGATGTATTGGAAGCCATGCAAAACTCAAGTGTTGTCACAGATCCAACAAATAAACAAATTGTTCTAAATGGAGGACCCTCCAATATTCAGAATAATGTGCAGGAATTAGGATGGATTTCTCATAGTAAAACCAGTATGAAGGCAAAGCTTTCTTCAGGTGTCACCTTGATTTCTAAACCATCGAGGCTACCGGTACCACCATGGCAGATGGTTTCAGCGATGCTGGATGGAGTCCCGCTTCGAGTCGCTAGCTGGTGGGCCCATCCTGAAATATATTCAACAACTCCTTCGACCCCTTGCACATGCTGGAATGAAGAATTGGGGAAACCGGGAGCGATTCAAATTGCGACCTCAGGGAATTGGGAAGGAAAAAAGATTGGTTTGACGGGTGGCGAAGGACTGGATCACAATCATGCCAAAATTGGTGTATCGATGCTCCCCAATACTCCTTATTCGATTTTTGGAGATATGAATCAGCAAGGAGCCTTATCACCAGGGTATGCTTATCAGACGCAAAAATGTTCCAGTAGTCAAAATGGCCGGGGTGGTCTTTTTTTTGTGTTGGATGACAAAACACTGTTTCAAAGTATGACCAGTCTTCTTGAAGGTGATTCTGCACCAACAACTCCACCTCCAAAAAAATGAGAATCGCTTGAGTTTTCTGGTTAGTTATGGTCAATAGAAACTCGTAGTAACTGAACTATGGTTTTAAAATGAGGAGAAATCAATGAAATTACCCAGACACATTCAACCTTCAGAAGAATCAGGAGAAGAAGCCACTTTTAAGATAAAGGCCCCAGTGGAAACAGCGATTGGTTTAGGAGATGTTGTGAAAAACTGGACAAGTGAAATGGGTTTTGAGCCTTGTGGGGGGTGTAATAAAAGGGCTGAAATGTTAAACCGCTGGGTACAATTCAGCCCTTCTCGTCGACGCTAAAAATGACGATTGGAGTTATTTACACGCGTTCTCTTGCTTCCCAAGAAACTTGTTCTGCATCAGCACGCACTTCCCAGGCATCTCTTTCTACTTCTTTTTCTACTGAGAGCATTTCTTTGTTGAGAGCCTGCTTATTATTTCCATCTTTCTCCATTTTATTCTCCTGATTGGGGTTAATCACCCGGAAGGAAAATTGCTCAAGGTCGTTCCGGCATCTTTTCCCACCGTGGCAAAATGTTTTGCCGCATTTTCCATAACGGTTGGCACTGTCGATGTCATGAAAGTCAGATACTCCGGATTCTTTGTTGCTAAATACTCAGCAGAGGCAACCCCAAGCGCTGTGGTCATAATCGTTCCCACATTTCTCAAATAATCTGTTGCATCTTGAACAGCAATGGCACAGGATTGAGAAACGGACTGATAAGCCTTTCCCGCACCACTGGTTTTAACAACTTGAGAAGTCATAACGGCTTGCTGCACCGCATTGATGGAAGAGGCTATTTGAGAGTTGACATTGGTCGGATCAGCCATGATTGTTCCTTTTTTAAAATGGTTTCAAAAAATAAATGATGACACCTGAAGGAAGCATTTTTTCAAACTATCGAATAATCCTACCTCACCCAATCGAAAAACCCAAGGAAAAATCTGGGTTTTATCAAATTTCAACGCTTGATTGGCACCTGCCAAATTTTATCCATTCAAATCTGCTTGCAAGTTTGGTTTCAAATCCTTGAGAAGCTGAACTCCCATTTTTGTTGAAGACTCAGCAATTTGATTCATTGACTGTTGGGCAGCAGTTGCATTAGCTGCTGCATCGGCTAACGCTTTTGCTGTTGCCTGATACAGATAATTCATCGCAATTGCAGGAGCATCACTCAACGGTTCTGTCTTAGATGTTGCTTCTGTTGCCATAGATCTCTCCAAAAATAACATCAAACGATTAGTTTTAGGAATTTGCTCATTTCAAACAAAATGATGATTCAAGAAAAAATCGTAGATTTTGCCGAGTTTTTCTTGAAATACTGCAAATCTTGGCAAAATTATTAAAAATAATCGTAATTTTGACCAAGTTTTCCTAAATTAACCCAAACTCAATTAAAAATCTATGGAAAAATCGTAATTTTGACCAAGTTTCCGAAGATTGTCCGACTTTTAGGCACTTATACAAAGTTGCGTTATAAAGGTTAGAAATTCCTGTATTGGTAGCAGCCTGCATAGAGGCCCAAGCTTGTTTTGATCGTGAACTGCATTATGGGCAGCTGTAGAAAGAGAGTTTCTTTTTTAGTTTTTAAGGAGGAACCAGGGAAAGTATTGTCCTGGAATAAGTTGGTAACCGAAAATGTTGAAGAAAAGTGGGGCAGGGTCTTGAAGATAAGTTGAAATCAGGACAAACGAGAAAAAAAGGAGAGAAAAACAGATTTAACTACAGAAATTTGTAAAAAGTGGGAGTGGGAAGCACAAGACAATGAATTGGAAGTATGAAAGGTGGCTGGGAATGATCGGGGTGTTACCACCCCCTGATCAATTCCCTCCATTGTTTATCTGGGGGGTTACTGGAAAATCTGTTCGGTTGCTTTGCCAGTTGCAGCAGTATCAATGCAATAAAGGTTAGAAACCCCCATGGTCGTAGCAGCCTGTGCAGTAATCCAGGATTGTTGTTGACCATAGGCAGCGTTATGAGCTGCGGTAGACAGTGCCTGACTGGTGGCAATATACAAGTTTCCCATTGCCATTGCAGGAGAATCTCCCAGAACTTTGGTATTAGCTTGGGTAATTGAATCGGTAATTTGACTATTGACTGAAGTAGGAAAAGCCATAATTTCTCCTTAGGAATAAATTGATTAAAAAGTCATATGAAACATATGAGCACAGAAATAAAATATGATTCTTGTTAAGATCCTTATACCATTTTCAAATTCAAATATGACATTGTCATCTCGACCGTAAGGAGAGATCTTAAGATCCTTACGAGGGGGCCGCTCAGGCTTCGAAATAACACATTTCAAATCAAAAAGTGGTATTAACCCCCAGCTTGGGAATTAAAAATCATTTCGCTTGCTCTTCCGGTGGCAGCGGTATCGATGCAATAAAGATTAGATACTCCCATAGTGGTAGCGGTCTGCATCGTAACCCAGGATTGCTGTTGACCATAGGCAGCGTTATGAGCTGCGGTCGACAGTGCTTGATCAGTAGCAACATAAAAATTTCCCATTGCCACTGCCGGAGAATCTCCCAGAACTTCTGTATTAGCCTGAGTGACCGAATCGGTAATTTGACTGTTCATTGCTGTTGGAAAAGCCATAATTCCTCCTTAGAAAGTAAGATTGAGTGAAACGTCATATAAAAAATATAATCATAGAAATAAAATATGATTCTTCTTAAGGTCCTAAACCAGCAGGTTGGGATTGTAGAATCTTCTTCGTCGCAACCCCTGTCGACGCAGTATCCAAAGAATAAAGGAGTGTCACTCCCATTGTTGTTGCCGCTTGAGCCGTCACATTAGTTTGCTGAATGGCAAGAGTTGAGTTGTGGGCTGAATTCCCAAGCGCGTTATTGGTTACCTGAAACAGGTTCCCCATTGCCATAGCAGGGGCATCTCCCAGAACTTTCACATTGGACTGAGTAACGGAATCTGTAATTTGATTATTGACAGACGTAGGAAAAGCCATGATTGATCTCCTGATTGATTGTTGTTCAGTGGGTGATTTCTCAGTGAGAATCACTGGAGAATTTCAATACACCCAATTTCACCATTTTTACTGTGCTCCCAGGATCGTTTTGGTTGCCATTCCTGTCGCAGCGGTATCCAATGAGTAGAGCAATGCCACTCCCATCGTGGTTGCCGCCTGAGCGGTTACGTTCGTTTGTTGTTGTGCTGTGGTCGCATTGTGGGCAGCATTGGCTAAAGCCTGGGCTGTCGCCTGGTACAAATTCCCCATTGCCACCGCAGGAGCCGTCCCAAGCACTTGAACGTTCGATTGAGTCACCGAATCGGTAATTTGACTATTTACCGAAGTTGGATAAGCCATAAGGGTCTCCTTTTATTAGAGTTGAATAACTTCAAAAAAATTGGATTACCGTTTTTAGGCTTTCCAATTCTTTAAATTAAAGGTCCTCTGAAGAGAGAACTTTTAATTAATGTTATTCTAATTTTTCTTTGCTCTAGAGAATTGGGCTAATTCATGGAAAAGTTGTAATAATTTCCGCATTACCCAGAAGAATCTATGATTCTTGCAGAAAAAAAGGAGATCTATTGTAAAGAACTTCTTGACGGTACTTGCGAGGGTTTTGTCCAACGATTCGTTTAAAAGTTTTCTCAAAGTGACTCAAATCTCCAAAACCAACATCATAGGAAATGTCTGTAATTCGTTGATTGGATTGAGTTTCTAACAATTGTTTTGCCTTTTCAATACGAACCATTGCCAGGAAAGACTTAAACGGATAACCCAACTCTGTTTTAAAGAGGAAAGACAGATGTGAGGGACTGATGTGAGCTTGCTGAGAAAGGTGGCTCAACGAAATTTCTTCATGGAAATGTTCACTGACATACTTCAATGCTTTATACAAACTGGGATGAAAATTTTCTAAACCCTGGAGATTTTGTTTTGCTAAGTTCTGGGCAAGCAATTCCACAGGGATCGCCATCAACCTGCGATTTTTACGGCTCCCCTCTCCAAAGTTTTCTTCTTGTGCTTTAGGACAGGGAAGCGATTGCTCTTCATTTTCATCAAAAAACCTTTTGAGTTTTTCATCGTATTCGAGAATATCGGAGTCGATCACTTCCTGTTCTCCTGAGAGCGCCATGAGTGTGGCAATAACCCTTTCTAGCTCAAAAATGTTTTCTGGCCAATGATATGTTTCGCAGATTTTTAAGATTTTTTCTGAAATTCGCTGCCCTGGAATTTTTTGATATTTTTGAACAAGGTATTCGATGTGTGCATGGATATCTTCCTGGCGCTCTCTCAGTGGAGGAATGTCTATTTTTAAAAAATTCAATTCGATCAATAATTCTTTCAGAAAACTTTCCTCTTGAACCATTTGATGAAGGTCCAGACTGGAAGAAGCAATAATACGTACATCCCTTTTTTGAGGAATTGCCCCAACCCACTGGCCCACTCGAGAATCAAGATATTCCATAATATGTGCTTGATATTCCAAATCGAGTTGATCAACGCCATTTAAAAATAATGTTCCCCCCTCTGCTTCCTCGAAACTGGAGGAGAGTTTTTTCAGGAAGTTACTGGTGTGTTGACTGGAACAATTGACTTCAATAAAAGGCATCTGCTGTCGAGAACTACAAAAGTGAATAGCACAAGCAACATGCAGTTTTTCACAACCAAATTCTCCTTCAATCAAAACCGGTAGATCCACTTGAGAGGCTTTTTCAATGAATCCATCCAACTTCTTCAAAGAAGGACTGGTGCCAATCAGGAACAATTCTCGTCCCAGGTATTCCAGAGTTCTTTGTTTCACTTCATGTCTTTTGATAAAAAACGCCAGTTCTTTGACAAAAAGATCTACAAAATCTCTGACTTTTGGAGTTTGTGAATACTGTTTATTTAGCTTGAGGGAAACCTTACCAATGGTCTCTCCCATGTAAATCAGAGGAAACGAAAGGAGGGATTCTTCGTATTTTCCAATGTGTGCAGCAGATGGTTTTTCAATCTCTTCAGGTGGTTGATCGTAGAGAGGGCATTCGACAAAATCTGAATCAGAGAAGAACTCTGGAGGCTCGTTGTGTATGTTTTCGACACAACTGATGATCAATTCCGGCTCCTCTTGTCCAGCAATCGCCATTTCTGGATTTTGAATCTGAATTGTCCCTTCAGAAGAATGAATTTCCTTTAGTGCGGCTTGAAGAAATTCATCTAATAAATTATCCAGTTTGCCATAGGGATGGTAGCCACTTTTAATTAACTGGTTTACTTGAAGATCGGTATCCATAACTATCCTTTGGACTTTTAAAAATCACAGTTTGATTTAAATAGTTCCAGAGGTTTGATGAATTCTTCCCTTGTCATCTCTGTAAACCAATTCATAGAATCGGCTGTGGTATCCTTTCCAAACAATAGTCACTTCAATAGTTTTACAGAGTTATATCAAATTCCAGGTTTTGATTTAATTGCTACGAAAAGTATCTTGATTATCTGATACCTCCGTATAAATGACCTCCTATGGAATTCCTATCAAACCAACAATAATAAATTCACAAATCTTGAGATCTCTTTTAATGCCTTCGCTATTTTGATTGGTCATCGCATCGACGTGGCAGTATTGCTACTTCGGTGCGTTACCAAAATTATATTTAAAAATAAATAATTTCAAATACTTATAAAATTCGAAGAGGTTGGCCCTATTTTCGGCTAGTTGAACAAAAATGATTTCCCCACTCTCTTGGCAAGGGGAGGAACAATTTCAGGTAGCCGAAAATATGATCATGCCTTCATCGAAAAAATTGGCGATGGTATTGTTGTTTATTAAAAACGTATTGTGTGTCTGTCAGATTTTGATTTTATATGTGGTTTTTCAATCTTACATACCCTGTAATTTACAGTTATAAATATATTGTCGTTTATCAAAAGTCAATGAAGTCTGATAAAATTTAATTGGCAAAACTTGGTAAAACATGGTATCTGATTCCCCCCATTTTTATCTAAAAAACAACCATCTGCCATATTTGATGATAGAATGCCATACTACTGAGTAACTACTGTATAAAATTGGGCAAAATCATGAAAAAAACAGTAAATATATGGAAATACCCGGAAAAAATTACGAAATTTTGAGCAAAACTTATGATTTGTTGGTTTAAAATGTAAGAAAAGCTGAATCATTTCATTCAATTCTTGCATGTTACTGAAGCGTTCTAGTTTCTGGGCTGCAGCAATAATCAGATTTGCTGTAAGTCATGTATTTTCATCATGAACCAGAGTTTTCTCATAAATTGCACTTAGTGTTTCCATCTTGTTTTACATTGCCACCATTCTTCTCATGAAGGTAGAGAAACGTCTTCATGTTTCGTCGGTTTCAATAGATAATGGAATCTGTGATAGAGCCTTTCCTAACTCGTATGGAAGTAGGTATAACAAAAAGAAATTTTTGTATATGGGGAGAGACTACCTATTTTTCCGGGGAAGTTTTTTTAGTTAATGATTTTAGATGCTTAGAGAGTTGATTTTCATTTATAAAATGGTTATAGCAAAAAAGAAATTTTTGTATATGGGGAGAGACTACCTATTTTTCCGGGGAAGTTTTTTTAAATTAATGATTTCAATTATTTAAAAATATTTTCATAGAGGCGCAACCTTGGGTTCATGTATGGCAATTTTTGTGGTGTTATTTTTTCAGTTTCCCTCGTAATCCCTTTTGTCTCAATTGGGCCGCTTTTAAAATCCGTTGAATTGCGTCTTTTTTAAAGGCGGGGTATGAACAGTTCTCAGTTAATTCATCTTTGAGCACCTCCCAGGCCAGTAGTTGATGTTTAAAGCTTTCAGCAACACTGGTGAGCGATACTTTCCTTTTTTGCCCTTTTTCTATCCAGTTGCCTTCGATGATAATGGAGCCAGGGGTTCTTTTTTTGATGACTTGAAACAACCGAATGACTGCTAGTTTTTTACCCATATCTCCATTCACTAAACCAAGCACTAAACTAAAACGGTCTGGCCTGGCAGAGTCACCAGTTTGAAAACCAAAACGCTGATTGTAACTGAATGGGATTTGAACCGAAACAAATTGGTCATACATCTTTTTTCCACGATCATTGATCACCTGGATTTTTCGTATCTCGGTTGGATCTAATTCATCAAAGTAGAGCTGCAAGCACGGGACAAGGTCCTTGATGTAGTCTTGATTCATAGGAAGGACTTTGTGCATATTTTGAGAATCCGCTCCAGAAAAGATGGATTGTGATTCATTGGCTTCTTCAGAATGTGTATACATCGATACAACCTTCATATGTTTAAGCCCTCTTCTCAGTTTTTTTGCTTCCAGACTACAATCTTTTTGGATCTTTTTAAAAGAGATATCCTGCCTCACTTCATCAATTTCAATGGCATCTTCACGATCAAATATTTTTTTAAAGGTATCTCGAATATAATCAGAAAATAACCAAATGATATTTCCAGATTTTTCCTCTGAATCGATTTCATGAATGTCAGAGTCTTTGAGCGTTGCATCCGTTTTTAAGACCACCTGTGTGTCTTTCTGAGTGAGCGACATGATGATTTGGATTAACGGATCTTTTTTAGCAAATATCAAAGTTTCTCCAAAAATGTCTTCAATTTCTTCCTTTTTATCTGGTGGAGCGACTGCAGAAAACATTTTAGATAAAAATTTTAACATGTCTTCTACTTCTGAAGGGAGCAATTCATTCAAAAACGCAATAAGTTCTTTGATTATTTTTGTTTTTATGGTGAGTTGAGAACTCTTTTTTGTCAGTTTTGTTTCAATTTTAGACTCTCCCTGCTGTTTTTCGTCCTTGTTTTTCAAGATTGCCTGAGCATTGAGAAGATCCGAAATCAGCTCCACTTTTGGTTCGAGTTGCTTATTGCCAAACAGCGCAGTCACAAAGATCAAATCAACAATTTCAGGATCGATGTTGGGCGGTTTTTTGTAGAGGTTGATGATAAAACTTTTTAAATACTGGCATCTCCTTAACATGTACAAATCTAAAGTATCATTAGTATAATACTTTTCTAAAAACGTTCTGAGCGATTTTTTTAACGCACTTTCATCCTGAATATTGGCAAGGATGAGCTTCTTGTTTTTCTTTCGTCGATCTGGAACTAATGAGTTAATTTTTTTGTGGGAAAGTTGTAGGGCTTTATCAGGAGCTTTACCACTGTGAATGAGTTCTTTCGTCATTTTTTCTTTTTCTTTTTCTCTGGTAACATGCCCGACAAGAAAATTTTCAAGTACCTCCAGCATACTTGGAATGCTTGATTGTCCCTTGATAGATTTGAACGCTTTCTCGCGAAATTGATGTTTCCAGCATTCTCCGACGTAATTACTGATATTATTGATAAATACACGAATTTCTTCATGCTCTGTGTAACTGAGACATTCCTTTTGACTGGGTAATGGATCATCTCTTCTAAACTTTTTTAAAGAATTGGCATCTAAAAATACGTCTTTATCGGAATATTTAGAATGGATGAGTGTGTCATTCACCTGATAAGAATCTATGATTTTTTGCATCAGTGAATAATAGATCTCCTGTAATCTTTCCTTTGAGCCTGTTTCAATGTGCTCTATAAATGAAAGGAGTACGACTGGCAAATGAGGAAAACAATACAGTGCCTGTCTTTTGTTAATCTGCTTGGTTCTGTCAAGAATTCTTAAAAACTGATCAAATTCTCCTTTCTGCATTCTCTTCAAGAAGGACTCTAGTAAGAGTTCTCTTTCAGGGTCTGGTGTTTCTGCAATTTTTTCGTGAATGACATGCTTCAGCGTATCCGTGGTAAAATATTCAAAACTATCTACATGTTTTTGCAGATTTTTATTTTGCTTACTGGTTCTGCCAAGATTGTGTTCAAATGCTTGAGCCAACCAACTGAAGACAGGTGCGTAAGTAGGGCTTTCATTTTTATTTTGTCGGTTGAATTCATTTTGGTGTTTGGCCAAAATTTGAGCGATTCCATTGTAAATGGCAAAAGTACTCAATTGGATGCTGGGCTGTTTCCTGTCAACATCTGTTATCCCAAGAACATTTGTTCCTAACTCTTCCCAACTTTTTCTAAGATTCATGTAGAGTTGAGTGGTTTTTTGTCTGAGATCTTCGTTACTTTCTTGTGGTACAGCGGTTTTTTCCATAATAAAATTGTAAGATAACTGGTCTGTCGGGAGTTTTCAAAAAGCATTATCGTAAAAGGAAGTGATTTCAATATCTTACCTATTACGTATCATTCTTATGAACTTTCGTCCAATTTTTTCTATTGGGCCGATGTCACTAAATACCTCGTAGAATTACGTACTTTTTAACCGGTATTCAAAAATTGTGCTGGAAAATACCGAAAAACACGTAGATCTACGAGTAGATTGTTTTTCATAATGGATTAGAATAGTAATTAACTGCTGTTGCTGAATTAAAAATTAGGGGGGATATTCCTATAATATTTATGTAAAAATGTAATAAAATCAGTAGATTATTGAGGTTAATAACGATTCCACGGGTCGTTTTGTTGAGGTAAAATATTAACAAAACCTAAAAAATTCATTTTTATCTAAAAAAATGCTTGACCTTTGTTAGCACTCACTTATAATGAGTGCTAACAATAATTAACAATAAAATTTTAAAACAAACCTAATTTAGGAGGTAATTATGTGGTTAACACCGTATCGTCGAAGAAACGAAATTGCAAAATTCCATTCTTTGTTTGATGAACTGACCAGAGACCTCAGTGTCGAGAACGTGCGAGCCTTTTCTCCCAATCTGGATATTCAGGAAAACGAGAAGGAAATTCATGTACAGTTAGAGGTTCCTGGCGTGGACAAGAAAGATGTGCAAATTGCTGTCAAGGATCATCTTTTGACCATCAAAGGAGAGAAGAAACACGAAAGTGAAGAGAAAAAGGAGGGATACACCTGGAAAGAGCGTTCTTATGGTTCTTTTCAACGCAGCATTCGGCTTCCAGAAGGTACTGATAACGAGAACGTCTCCGCTCGTTTAGAAAACGGCGTTCTGGAAGTCACTCTTCCGAAAAAAACAGAAGCACAACCCAAGAGCATTGTGATCAACTGATCCGGGTTTGCCTTCTAATTGCGGAAGGGTTTAAATAAAAAAGCCGATACGGTTGCAGAACCGTATCGGCTTTTTTTATAAGAAAGGAATATTAGAGAGGGAAGTGATTATTTTTTGCCAAGAGCTTCCAACATTTTATCTCCAATATCAGCCAATGTTTTGACAACATGGATGCCTGCTGAATTCAGGGCTTTGATTTTATCAGCAGCGGTTCCCTTGCCTCCGGAAATGATAGCGCCAGCATGTCCCATTCGGCGTCCTGGAGGTGCAGTTTGTCCAGCAATGAAACTGACAATTGGTTTATTGACATATTCTTTGACAAATTCAGCAGCCTGCTCTTCAGCATCCCCGCCGATTTCTCCAATCATGACAATGGCTTCAGTTTCCGGATCATCCTGGAATAATTTGAGACAATCAATAAAATTGGTGCCATTGACAGGATCTCCTCCAATCCCAATACAGGTGGTTTGGCCCAATCCTACTTGTGTCAATTGATCCACGGCTTCATAGGTTAAAGTACCGGAGCGAGAGACCACACCGACGGTGCCTGGTTTGTGAATAAACCCAGGCATAATCCCGATTTTGCACTTATCGCCAGGGGTAATAATTCCAGGACAGTTGGGGCCAATCACACGCACTCCCTGTCTCTTAACATAATTGACAGCAGTAACCATATCCAGTACAGGCACACCTTCGGTAATGGCAACAATCAATTCAACACCTGCGTCAGCAGCTTCAACAACTGCATCTGCAGTGAAAGGGGGTGGAACAAAGATCATGCTGGCATTGGCTCCTGTTGCTTTGACAGCATCGCTTACTGTATGAAAGATAGGCACTCCATCAAAATCTTGTCCTCCTTTTCCAGGAGTAACACCAGCAACAATGTTGGTGCCATATTCAATACAGGCCCGGGAATGTAGTGCTCCTTGAGAACCAGTAATTCCCTGCACCAAAAGTTTAGTATTTTTATCAACTAAAACTGACATAAAATCCTCATATTTGAAATAGGTGTAATTGAAATTGTGAACTAGTTCTGCGTGGCTGCTACGGCCGCTTTTGCTGCGTTACGCAATCCTTCTTCCATTTGTAACTTATCGCCAAAACCTGCTCCGGCAATCACTTCATGGGCTTTTTCTGCATTGGTTCCAGCCAGACGTACGACAACAGGAACTTGAAGATTGATTTGTTTGAAAGCAGCAACAATTCCTTCAGCAACCACATCGCACCGTACAATTCCACCAAAAATATTGACCAGGATGCATTTCACATTGGGATCGGAGGTAATGATGCGGAAAGCTGTAGCAACCCTTTCCTGAGTGGCAGTGCCACCGACATCCAGGAAGTTGGCTGGTTCTCCTCCAAACTCCTTGATAATATCCATAGTTCCCATTGCTAATCCTGCTCCATTAACCATACAGCCAATGTTACCATCCAGCTTGATATAACTGAGGTCTGCTTGGCTGGCTTCTACTTCGGTTGGGTCTTCTTCATCAAAGTCTCGCAGTTCGACGACATCATGGTGACGGAACAGCCCACTGTCATCAAAGGTCATTTTTGCGTCCAATGCAATCACCCGTGCATCTCCTGTCAGAACCAGAGGATTGATTTCTACCAGGGAGCAATCTTCACCGACAAATGCTTTATAGAGAGAAGTCATTAAGTTTGCTGTAGGGCGCACTAATTTAGGATTGACTTCATCAACCTTCAAACCATAGGCCAGTTGCATTGCTTGATAAGGACGCAAGCCAATGGTTGGATCGATGAAAACTTTGATGATTTTTTCTGGAGTTTTGGCCGCAACTTCTTCAATATCCATTCCCCCTTCGGTGGATGCCAAAAATACGATAGTCTGCGATCCCCGGTCGACTAACAAAGAGCAGTACAACTCTTTAACGATGTCCATTCCCTCTTCAATCAAGACACGCTTTACCTTTTGGCCTGCTGGCCCTGTTTGGTGAGTAACCAGTTGCATACCAATGATGGCTTTTGCGTTTTCTTCTACGGCCTCCAGTCCCTTGGAAACTTTAACACCACCACCTTTACCCCGGCCACCGGCATGGATTTGTGCTTTTACCACACAAACCTCACCCCCCAGAGATTTTGCGATTTCCACTGCTTGTGCAGGATTATCAGCAACATCACCTCTTGGGACGGATGCTCCATATTTAGCCAGAATGTGTTTTGCCTGGTATTCATGTATTTTCATAGTATTCTCCTAAATCTCAAAAGAAAAAATTTTACTCATGAATTTGTTATTTAATGGATATCTTTCCTGTTAAATTAAATCTTCATTAATTTCAGTTGTTTATGATTTTTGAGTATTTTTATAACTCATGAAATTAAAGAATAAAAATTATTTAGGAAAGATATCTAATGTCATATAAGGTTATACAAAATGAAGGAGACTATAGCATGTCTTGCACAGCAGCTTTCTCTTCTTCTAATTCTGTCTGGGTTGCTTTGAATTTCTCTTGTCCAAAATCATTCAATTCAACACCCTGGACGATTTCATAATTTGTCCCATCACTGCGCAGAGGATAGCCAAAAACCAATCCTTCCGGCACCCCATAACTGCCATCACTGGGCACTGCGGCACTGAACCAGTCACCTTCAGCGGTTGGACTGATGAGTTTTTTGATGTTATCAATAGCGCCATTGGCAGCAGAAGCAGCAGAAGAAGCTCCACGTGCTTTGATGATGGCAGCACCACGCTTCTGTACAGTAGAGATGAAATCAGTTTGCAGCCAATTCAGGTCAGAAATCACATCTGTCACTGCTTTTCCATTAATTTTCGCATTATAGAAATCAGGATATTGGGTGGCGCTGTGATTTCCCCAAATTGTCATATTGGTGACATCACGACTGTGAACTCCTGCTTTGTCTGCCAATTGAGACTTAGCACGGTTTTCATCCAAGGCAGTCAGCGCAAACCAACGCTCTCGTGGGATATCTTTTGCGTTATTCATGGCAATCAAGCAGTTGGTATTACATGGATTTCCAACAACAATCGTGCGGACGTCAGAAGCTGCTTTGAGCAGTGCTTTGCCTTGTCCTACGAAAATACCACCATTGACTGTGAGCAGATCATTTCGTTCCATACCGGCTTTGCGAGGAGCTGCACCAACGAGGATGGCCCAATTGACTCCATCGAATCCTACATTAGCATCCGAAGTGATGGTAATTTTGTCCAATTGTGGAAAGGCACAATCGTTCAATTCCATCACCACTCCTTCCAAGGCTGGGAGTGCTGCTTCGATTTCTAACAATTGCAACTCAACATTGGTATCTGGTCCGAACACTTCGCCTGATCCCAGACGAAATAAAAGAGAATAATCGATGTTTCCTGCAGCACCGGTTACGGCAACTTTTACTGTATTTGACATAAGATCCTTTGCGATTGAATGTGATAATATAAGGAGCAATCAACGGCAATAAGCAGACCAAACGTTGATTGCAAAGTGTTTACAACAGGCAAACAATGATCGCATTGTTTGCCGCGGCTTCTCAGTCAGAATATCTAAATTTTTGAGGCATTCTGTATGCGGCTTTAGGCGGGACAGTAGTTGTGCGCATTGCAGCCTCAAGACTTTTAGTCATGATGTCACTATAGGTAGTTGACCCAAAACTGAATAGTACTAGCAAATTTTAATTTCAATTGCGAGCTTCTTTCGTAATTTGTGAGCAATAGTTCGGCTGGTTTTTGATTGGATTTCGAATATATATCGTAAAAATTTAATTATTTCAGTAGCTTACGAAATATTACCCTGTAGTCAAAATGGTATGAAAATACTGTATTTTCAATAGCTTATCAGAGGAAAAACACGCATATCACTTTAGTGTTCTTTCAGATCCTCTTTTGACCACTCGTTCTCTGTTGCATGTTGGGTACTAATTTGAGCCATATCTCTCTTATCAGGATAGATATCCTTTTAAAGATAGAGAGAATCGATTATTTGAATGATATAGCCAAGTTTAGGACATTACCGATCTTTTGATCAAGAATCTTGGTCTTCCGTTTTCAACACCGTTTTGGAATCATTACTCAAAGCCCCCGTTAAGCCATTGATATCCCCTCCGGAAATCCCAATTTCTTTAAGCAGCGATTCCAGCAGGGGAGCTTGAGCACGATAGCGTAAAGCACTATTGACCACTTGATCAGCTAAATTGCCTGAAGTTGAATTGATATCATGATCACTCCCTCCAAGTCCTCCTGTTCCCAATCCATCCACTTGCAAAATCTTGATTCCCTCAATTTGTTCTATGGGTTTGACACTCTCCCGAATAATTTCCGGAAGTTGATCAATGAGCGCAACTTTGACTTGCATCGCAATCTGCTCCGTTGAAAGGATATTGTTGGCCTCATTGAGAGCCCGTTTTCCTTCGGCATCCACTCGATATCGTTGCTGAGCCGCTTCAGCCAGTAGTTTTTCAGCTTGAGCCTTACCTTCCGCTTCAACCCGGATTTTATCTGCTTCTCCTTGAGCAATCGTTTTAACAGCAAGTGCTTGATCCTCTGCTGCCTGTTTTTCGGCTTCTGCCGTAACAGTGATTCCAATAGCAGCACGCTCTGCTTCTTTGGAAGCCTGCACCAATTCAACTTGTTTTTGACGTTCCGCCTGTTCACGTTCACGGGCTGTTGTCACTGCTTCTTCAGCTTTAACGGCTTCCGCACGAGCGACATCAGCTTCAGCCTGAGCTTCAGATTGTTCTTTGGATTTTTGAGCAATTGCGATAGCACGACCCTGTTCGGACAATTCAACAGCCTTCTGTTTATCAATATTAGCCACTTCAATTGTTTTAGCTTTAGAAATTTCACTTTCTTTGAGGTATTGATCTTTTTTAATGCGTTCTTCTTCAACGGTTTTTTCAGAGTTGATTTCCGCTTGATCGATTTGTTGTTTAGCAAAAATTTCCGCTTCTTTGGCCTCGCGCTCATTTTTAGCTTTTTCTCTCGCAATTTCAGCAAGCTGTGCAGCTTTTCTGACTTGAATTTCCCGCTCTTGCTCCAATCGGGCATATTCGATTTCCCGTTGTTGTTCTAATCGGGCAGATTCCTCTTGCCTGGTTATTTCAAGTTTTTGACGTTCTGCTTCCAGATTTTTCTGTTGGATTTTTACTTGGGTTTCTTGTTCAATATCATTGCGTTCCTTCCGACGAGTTTCAATTTGTTGGGTTAATAACGTAAGACCTTGCGCATCAAAGGCATTTTCCGGATTTAAATGATCACGGCTTGTTTGATCTAAACCGGTTAATGAAACGCTTTCTAACTCCAAGCCATTTTTAAGTAAATCCTCAGAAACAGCAATCTGCACCTTTTGCACAAAATCCACACGTTTTTCATGCAACTCTTCCATAGCCATCTCAGCAGCCACAGAACGAAGAGCATCTACGAATTTTCCTTCAATCAACTCTTTCAGCGATTCAGGTCTCATGGTGCGTTGCCCTAAAGTTTGTGCTGCATTGGCAATCGCTTCTCCTGTCGGTTGGACCCTGACATAGAATTCTGCTTGAACGTCCACTCTCATTCTATCTTGAGTAATCAATGCCTGTTGATCAGTCCGTTGCACTTCTAAACGCAGTGTATTCATATTGACAGGAATGACTTCATGAACAATAGGTAGAACCAATGATCCCCCATTCATAACGATTGATTGACCACCAAGCCCTGTGCGAACAAAAGATATCTCTTTTGAAGCCCGTCGGTAGAGTTTAGCGAAAATTAACCCGATAACGAGCAATGCAAAAAGAATACTGCCTGCTCCAACAGCAATGGGTCCAAAACCTTCCATAATTAGCTCCTGTGGATAGTTTGTTTATGATAATTTCATTATGGTATCACTGAAACTTGGTTACTAAGAAAAAGGAGTCTTTGCGTTCTACTAATACTACCGTTTCTCCTGTTTGATAAGCTTCTTCTTCTACACATGGTTCCACCATAACATAATGGGTCTGACCGTGTTCATCCTGCAATTTCGCTTGTGCTGGCTGGCCTGATTCAGCAGTCCCCAAAGTGATGGTTGCTATTTTACCAATAAAGGATTCTTGAGAGACAGCACTGCTCTCTTCTTTGAGTATCTTGCCCAACCCTCCACCTAAAAAACGGACGACTAACAGTGAACTGATCAATGCGGGAATCGAGGCAATGGAGGGAGAGAGCATCGAATCACTGATGTTTTGTGATATTGACTGAATACATAGCCCAATACTTCCAAATGCTGCTAAAAAAATCACCAACAACATGAGAAATGGAATCTTCCCAATATGTAACCAACCTAATGTGTTTGAAAGAGGGGTACTCGCCACATTGGCATCGAGATCTATATCGGGTAAAAGAGCATCGAATGGTCCTGATGCATCAATTCCAAACAATAAGCCAACCCCTTCTATTATAGCAATAGCAAGCATGAGAGCCAGTGCAATGGCAAAAGGTAAGTTAGGATCTGCTGTGAAAAATTCAATCATCATTAGGTACCTCAAATTTCGTTCATTTTCCCAGAAAACAGCCAATCTTTGTGATAAGCTGGCCGCTTTCAGTCAGCGCTCACATCACCTGTCTAGAACCTCCCACCCAGCATGGAGGAAAACGGTATTTAATAATTTGGTACCGACATACAAAAAAGCGCAGGGTTCCAGGTTTGTGTGAATGTGATTTTTCGACAAAAATGAAACTATAACACAACTTACCACTTTAAAAGAAGATATCAATTTCTTATTCAAGTCTGGCTGCTTTCTCGCTTGTCCAACACCAGCCCCGCCCTTAACAATCTGAAAAACCTCTCTCATTTTGGACGATTTTTCTTAACGGAAATAATTTCTAAACAGGCTCTAAAGATTCGCTCCCGATTAGCATAGAATTTATTTTTTTCGACATGGTTAAAAAATGATTGCATTTTTTTAAAATTAATACAATATTGAATATATACAATTTTGTATTAATTTAATATTTTAGATTTGCATTGATGAGGAGTTGAAATGAAACTGGGTAATGTCGCGACAGGTGCTAGTTTTTTCAACCGTGAAGAGGAACTGAGTGATATTTGGGAAAAGCTCAAAGAAGATCATTTGATTCTTAGTGGACCTCGGCGTTTGGGAAAGTCGTCCATTCTGCATAAGCTGCTGGAACAATCAATATCTCATGGATTTCAGGCAAAAATTGTAGACTTACAAGGAATCTTCACGGCAATGAGTTTTATTGAAGAACTCTATCAAGCCTTTCCTGCGATGGGTCATACCATCGGTTCCGTGATTGACAAACTCAATCCATTCCATCGAGTGAAACGTGCTGAAGCCAACGTTATGGGGCAGGGTGGTGCTTTGGAATTAACCGATAAACAAGAGGAATCATGGCAAAAGAAAGGTGATCCATGCATGGAACGGTTGGCTAGAGAGCAGATTCTGGTCTTGATTGACGAGTTCCCGGTGTTTCTGGAAAAAATGCTGGAGCGTCACCAGAAAGAGGCAGTGGATTTTCTGGATTGGCTGCGGCGGTGGTTGACGACTTCAAACCACAGGTACCGCTTCATTTTCACCGGTTCGGTTGGTCTGCATAGCCTGCTGGAACGCCATCAACTCACTCCACAGATGAATCACTGTGATGTATACGCATTGGGGCCTTTTAAGCGAAGACACGCTCTTCAAATGCTGCAGCATTTTGCCAGCAAGAAAGAGTGGATTTTGCAACAAACCGATGCCGAATACCTTTGTGATAAAATTGGATGGCTTTCCCCTTTTTTCTTAAACTTGTTGCTCAGTGAAACGATTCTCGCTGCACGTGACCGATATCTGGAAACCTCTGCCTCAACGGATGATTTCAACTCGACAACCTTGGCTAAGGGAACAATCATCGGCAACGATATTGATGATGGGTATGAGCGATTGTTGGCCTTGCGTTCACGATTTAGCCATTGGAAATCGAGGTTGGAAAAACAAGTGCCTCCCTCCGAAATGGATCATGTGATGCTGGTGTTGTCGGAAATTTCCAGATCGGATACCGGCTTAAACCGTGCCCAACTTTCCGCGCGCTTACAACCTCACTTGCCAGATACCAATAAACGTGAACAACTGCTGGAAAAATTCCTTTACCGGCTGGTGGAAGAAGGATATTTGACTCCTCCTGACTCAAACGGCAATGTTCAATTTTTATCATTTTTACTCAAAGACTATTGGAGGCGCAATCATGGTTGAAAGCAAAGCTTTTTCTTCTACCGGTATCCAGGCGACAACCAAGTACAATCCTCACCTGTGGGGACCAGAAGAACTCAAAGCGATTTTTGTTGTTCGGCAAAAGGAACTGAAGCAACTAACAGAAGCACTTAGAGATACTGAACCTGGATACTCTCCGCAACATATCTTGATTATCGGGCAGCGTGGGATGGGAAAAACGACTTTGCTCCAGCGGATGGCTCTACAAGTGGAGGAGAATGAAAGGCTCAGCAACGAATGGCTGCCTTTGCGGTTTCCAGAAGAGCAGTATACCGTCAGTCACCTGGCAGAGCTTTGGGGCAATGTCTTGTCTGCCTTGGCCGATGCTCTCGAAGCGAAGGGACAGTCCACCTTAATGCTGGATCAGCAATTGATGTCGTTGGAAACGTTGCCCAAAGATCAACGAGAGATACAATATCTGGAGCTGATCAATCAATGGTGTGAACACAACCAAAAGCGCCTGTTGTTGCTGATCGACAGCACGGATCTCTTGTTTGACAATTTGAGTGTTGCTCAGAAGGGAAAAAAACAGGATGGTGGCTCTCCAAACTTGTGGAGTTTGAGAAAAACCCTGCAACAGAATTCTTACCTCTTTTGGCTGGGAGGCAGTTATCAGACTTTGGAATCCCATGACCTTTACCATGATGCCTTCCAAAACTTTTTTGACCTGATTGAGTTAAAACCACTCACGTATGAGGAAACTCAACAGGCAATGATTGCCATGACCCAAAATTTTGGGTTAGGCCGTCATCTTAAGGGAAAGGCTGCAGAAGAGGAAATCGAGAAAATCTTAACCGAACGCCCGGAACGTCTGAAAACATTGCTGCACTTAACCGGAGGAAATCCCCGCACAGCCGTGATGCTCTTTGAATTGTTTGCTACAGGGGGCAGTGACCAGGTTAGAAATGATTTGGAACGTCTACTGGATTTAATGACTCCCCTTTATAAAGCCAGATTTGAAGCGTTGGCCGAACAACCCCGAAAGTTGCTGGCACACATCATGGAACGTTGGCAGCCGATTTCACTGGGGGAACTATCACAAACTTCTGGTCTAGAGAATACCAGGGTCAGCCCTCAATTGATTCGCCTGGAAAAAGAAGGCTTGATCCATAAAGTCGATCTTCCTCATACCAGCCGTGCCGGTTATCAAGTCAGTGAACGTTTTTTCAACATCTGGTACTTGATGCGCAACGCTCCCCGCCGCTTGAAATTGCGCTTGGCCTGGTTGGTGGAATTCATGCGCCTCTGGTACAGTCCTGAAGAACTGGAACAGATTGCACGACAACGTATTGATAGACATGAGAAAGGGAGATCCCTCCTGGAAGACCTGGAATACAGCCGCGCCGTGGCTTCAGCCATGCCCTGTGACAATCAGATTCGTCTGTCGTTGGACTATCAGATTTACAAAGAACTTCAGGAGCAAAAACGCAAAATCAGTGAGTTTTTTGATTTTGAGGGTGACGACAAACCGTTTCAATCCGCCGAAGAATACCACCAACGTTTTGAGAACCTGAGAATCCAATTGATGCAGAATCCTTTCGCGAACAGTTTGAAAGAAAAAAAAGAATTCTGTGAGGCAGTGTTGATCTCCATGAATTTTACCCTGGATCAAAAGGAAAAAATCGCCTTCCAACTTTCCGAATCGAGTTACCACGAATCAATCGAACTGTTAAACGAGGAAAATCACAATTACGAAAAATTATTAGGTTCGAGAAACATTTTCCTCTTGAAGGAACAAGTGCTCCCTCTCAATTTTTATCTGGACCTACCCGACATGAACATTGCCTTGATCCAAATCAAACAATGTTTTGCAGACAATGCGACTCTTCTCTGGCATTTTTCCAAGCAGCATTGGAACCGATTTCAGGATGATGCAATTGACGAATTGATTGTGATGGGATTGGAGATGCCTATTGATCCAGATTATCCTAATTACTTGAAAAATATGGGATCGTTGCTTTCTTCCAGGTATGCTACTACTCATGTGCAGGAAGCTTTTGAGGGGTGGCGTCAACGCTACCTAAAGGAGGCGGTTTTTGGTGAGTTTTATAATCTAGGATGTCTTTATCATGAATACCTGAAGGATTTTGATGAGGCAGACGCTGCTTACAAAAAAGCTATTGAGCTGAACAAGAATTACGCCCATCCCTGGAATAATTTAGCAAATCTTTACAAAGATCACTTAGATCGATTTAAAGAAGCCGAAGAGGCTTATCAACAAGCCATTGAGTTAGACAAGAATTACGCCCATCCCTGGAATAACTTAGCAAATCTTTACAAAGATCACTTAGGTCGATTTGCAGAAGCAGAAGAGGCTTACAAAAAAGCCATTGAGTTAGACAAGAATAACGCTTTTTTTT
>JANQHV010000071.1 GCA_028282505.1 SAR324 cluster bacterium
CGAGAACCCGGGGGTTCTTGTACTTCCCGAAGGGAACGTTGAAAGCGCCCTTTCGGTTCACCCGGTACAGGCCGTTGAAGCACGTCCGGTTGAGATAGAGGAGTCGGGCCGCCCGCTCCGCCGGCTCCCTGCCCCTTTACGAAGGATCGGTTGAGCGACAATGTGTGGAATGTTGACACCAATAAAAGTGTATCCATCGGGTTTGGCTCTTCGCTGGAATTCAGACCAGGCAACGGCACCGCCACCTCCTGGTTTATGAGTAACATTGACTGCTGTACCCAATATTTTTTCTAATACCGGTTCTTGTAAGCGGGCTGTGATATCTGACTCGCCTCCAGGATTAAAAGGAATAATGTAGGTGACTGCCTTTTCTGGATATTCAGCCATCACAACAGATGCAAACAGTGTCATAGTCAACGTTACGATGCCAATTGTTAAGATTCTCTTTATCATGACCATCTCTTCTTGAAAGGATTGAATGATTTGAAGGATTATGCCTTCAGGCTTTGTAAAACACTCAAAGAGATCGGCTTCCTGCCTAGGAAGCGATCTCAGAGAATCCAGAGCTTTCAAGCTTCTCCCCCTGGAATTTACTATTTTTGAAAATGGAGAACTTTGTGGCATATTTCAAAAAGGATATTTCTATCGTGCTTTTTGGTATCACTCACTAAAGTTACATCCATTAAGAATATAGTAGAGAAAAATATAAACCTGGTCAACATTCTGATATTAAAGAGTTTTTAATTCTTTCTGCTTATTTTGCTCATTTTGTTCACAGGAATTTTTGGGCCAGTAACCCTTCTTTTTTTGAGAGAGGATCAAGGTGAGGGGATAAAAATGACAGTCACTTCTTAAAAGCAGATTTATATGAACTTGTGGATTCAGGAGAGAGTCTTAAAGTAACAGTTGAAAAGACATATTGAGGCGAGTTATGAAAGAAAATATCGACGCTCAGGCCGTCCTACAGTGCCGTATACTACATCAGCCCGCAGTTCTCCTGTGGTTGTCATGTACTCCAGGTAACGCCGAGCTGTAGAGCGACTGACTCCAATATTCTCTCCTACCTCTTCGGCACTCAAACCATTGGGGTTATCTCCTTCAAATACTTGACGTACCTTACCCAGAGTCAAAACATCAATGCCCGAGGGAACGGAATGGGTAGTTGACGAGGTCTGAACCGCTTGGTTCAATTCATCGATATCACGCTGTTCCAGAGTTTCTCCTTGATTCAATTGGCGGTGATAGTGGAGAAAGCGAGCCATTGCTTGTTCAAAACGGGAAAAGACCACCGGCTTGACCAGGTAGTCAAAAGCCCCTGCCCTAAGAGCCTGCTGGACGTTGGCTACATGTTTGGCTGCTGTAATAAGAATCACATCGATAGCCCGACCTTCTCCCCGGAGTTCATGCAGGACCTCCATGCCATTCCCGTCTGGCATATACAGATCCAAAAGGAGTAAATCAGGATCTAACAATTTGACCAATTCTCGTGCTTCTTCCAGATTCTGAGCAATACCTGTTACCTCAAATTCTGAGATTTTTTCGACAAAAAACCGGTGCATTTCAGCAATTCTAGTATCGTCTTCAACAATCAATACGCGTAAAGTGGTCATTTACTTCCTTTCTATGGGTATTTGGGTAGGCTCAGGGTGAAGAGAGCACCGCCCAGTTCACCAGTTGACACAGTGATTTGCCCGTTCAATTCTGCTACATATTGCTTCACCAAGTAAAGTCCTACTCCATGAAAATCTTTTTGGAGTCCATTGGATTTTTTGCTAGAATAACCTTTGGAAAAAATTTTATCCTGAAGTTCTAAGGCTATGCCGGGACCGGAATCTTCAATCTCAAAAATTAGATCATGGCCAAGGTCCGTCATGAAAAGTTGAATACGGGGAGCACGCTGATGCAGTCTCACAGCTGCTTCCAGAGCATTGTCCAGTAAATTGCCCAGGATGGTCACTAATTTGTCCTGGTCATAACCTTCAGGAATCTCTTTCATGGTACTGTCTGGATTGAGTAAAAAATTAACTTTCAGTTCCAAGGCCCGGTTGTATTTACCCATAATAATGGCAGCAAGTCTTGGATGAGGAATAGCTTGATTCAGAAATTGAATCAGGCTCTGCAAACCGGAGGATTCTTGTGCTACCAGTTCCAAAGCTTCCGAATAGGCTTCCATCTGCATCAATCCTGATAGGGTGTGGAGTTTGTTAGAATATTCATGTGCCTGCACTCGAAGCATTTCTGAAAATTGTTTGGTTTGACGCAGTTCTTCTTGAAGTCGGTGAAAATCCTCTATACGGTGAAAACTAGCCACCACACCATTAACGGTATTACCATACGCAATAGGTACCGTAGTAAATAGCAGTTCCTGACCGTCGACGTTGACCTCACTAAAGTATTCCTTACTGTTGGGTTGTAGCAATATTTTGAAATCGCTATGAGCAAAAACATCATCAATATGCTTCCCAATCAACTCCTGATCATTGTCAAATCCGCAATATTCCAAAGCAGCATGGTTGATCAGACGAATATTCCCTTTATTACCTACGGCAATGATTCCGCTACGGATAGATCCTAAAATGGCCTGACGTTCCAAATATAGGGTAGATATTTCCCGTGGTTCTAAGCCTAGCGTTTGTTTTTTTACATACTGCGCAAACCACATGGCTCCTAACAGCACAATCACAAAAAACATTAAAATCAAAGAAAGCGGCTCCCTTTGATATCCCTCGACAGTTTGTGTCACTTTCCATTGTAGATAGCCTACTGAAACAAAGCCAAGTGTCTCTCCAGCATCATCGAATACCGGGACAATGCTGCGGAGGGACGGCCCCAATGTGCCTATCGCTTCAGAGACATAAGCTTTTCCCAGGGTCAGAGCAGGGAGCTCATCACCACCCACAAAGTGTTTACCAATTTTTTCAGGATCAGGATGAGAGAAGCGACGGCTCTGGTGATCTGCAATAACTACAAATCGTGCTCCTGTTTCCTGTCGAACTTTCTCTGCTAGCTGTTGAAGGTGACCCTGAGGATCTTCTCCAGCCTGAAGTATTTGGCGGACAAGCGGTATCATCGATACAGTATGACCGATGTCAAGGGCTCGCTTGCTGATCTGGGATTTGGAAATATTGCCAATGAACGTAGCAAAGATAGCACCACTGACAAAGAGAGTACCAAACACAACCAGGAAGACCAGGATCAGTATCTGTCCCTGAAGGGTGGATGGATAAAAAAAGGCAAAAATCTTATTGATATGTCGAATCATAAAATTTTCCTTTCACCCGCTCCAAATGGCTCAAAATTTCATATTACAAATTAAACTGATGCTGATTGAGGGATAATATTAAAGAATTACTCCTCTACCCTTCAAAAGAAAGGTTATGGAAGTTTCGAGGATTTTCCTTTTGAAGGAGGATGAGTATCTCTTGTTTAGTCACCTCCCTCTTCTTTGGGAGAGAAGACTAAAGGAGGAGGTGGGGAGGGGAGTTGTGTAAATCCCAATATGCATTAAAAATCGACATTGTTTTGCTGTTATTTTTGCAGATAAGGTGCCAATACACACAAATTATTTGAATCAATTTTGACCAGAAAAGTGTCTTTTTGTCTGTGTTACTCTATTTTTGGTGGCGTGTGTTGTTAAAAAAATGCGAAAAAAAATATCAATGGTAGTAGTTGGTGTTGGTGTTTTATTATTTCTGGGTGGAATTTCATACATTTGTATAAAAATGGAGAGTGATAAAACACTCAATGGGGGATTTCCGTCCTCTCTTCCAAAGCAACGCTAGTGCTGAACCTCAAATTTGCATTCATACATTTGTTTTTTAAATGCAACTAATTCTCAAAAAACTATAATTGTTTATTGCAACTAAATTGCGTTTATGTTACTGTTTTCCCATTTAATTTTATTTGTAAACATTTGATCCAAACTCTCACGTTCCTTAGTCTCTACCCAAGGAGAGTAATGTTATTTCTTTATTTGAGAACAGTAAAGAGTAGCCAACATCGATCACTCCCATTTTAGAAATAAGATAATGACATGAAACGGTTTGACTATTCTTCATTCCAGCATAGCTCCATCATG
>JANQHV010000089.1 GCA_028282505.1 SAR324 cluster bacterium
GTCTTCCTGGGCATTGTGGGAGTCAAAAGAGATCCCGTTTCCGAAGAGTAACGGCTGTTCAGAAGGAGGTATCCAGGGGACATACAGGACGACATCCAAGTCTCTTTGGGCGAGATGGTAAGCTCGCAGGAGTGGTAGTGTAGCGGTACCAGTTCTCCAGGGTAAAGCTGCTGTTGCAATAATGTTGATTGTTTTTAGCATGGTCATTAAATTTTGAAATAAAGATAAATGTTAATTCTAAAGAGGCTTTGGAAGAAAAGGTATTACACTTTTCTAATTGATAAATCTATGTATCGCTTCATACGCGTTGTCTTGAAATGTCTTGTTGTTCAAATCATCAAAAATTGTTCCTTGATCTACAACAGGTCCTGATGTTCCCGATTTACTCGCATAAAAAACTCCAGTTTTATAGGACTCATCCCAAAGGCAGTCTACGAAACGTTTCGCGCCCACTGATAAAGCATGTGAATTGCCAATCAACGAAAGCATTAAAAAACATGTTTTAAGTATGAGTCTTTTTAACGGGGAAAGAGTATTCATGGCATCTGTTCCTGAGGTTGCTCCTGGACTCATGGTGACAAACCGGATGTCTGGATGTTTACGAGCTATTGAAGCCATCCACATGGCGCCCATGTATTTAATAGAGCCGTATGGGATCATTGGATCAGTAATATTACCGAAGAATTCACCATTAGCGATAGAAGCGAATTCATCCACAGATGACGATTTTAAGTTCGGACGTTTTACACCCATTATTCTGATGCCTCTCGCAGCTTCTGACCCGGCATACAACGCGACTTTATTCAATTTTTTACTTTTGATAAGCTCCTCCGCTAAAACCACATGTCCCAGAAGGTTTACCGCAAATATTTGAGTTACTCCATCCTTTGTTTTGTCATTGAAATTGACTCCTCTCGGACCTCCCGCATTCATAACGAGGGCCTCTATGGGACCATTCAACGAATCAACAGCGACTTTAACCGAATTCAAGTCAGAAACATCTATGAGAATAATCTCGAAAATTGATTTTCCAGTTGACTCTTCCAAATCTTGCTGAGCAACCTTCGCTTTTTCTTTGTTTCTGCATCCCAAATAGATTTTTTCAATTCCTTCCTTTAAAGCTAATTGCTTTGCGGTCTCTTTCCCCAATCCTACATTAGCGCCTGTAATCAAAACATTTTTTAACATGCTGCTCCTTTTCGAAATGGTTATAAATCGAACGCCCACTATCTTATTCGCCCAAATACTGAACACACTTGATCAAATCATGTGGCTTTTCTTTATTGAAAATATCCTGATGGGGAAGCATCAGATTGCTATCTATCTCCTTTGGATGTTATTTGGCCTAGCGTTTCTTGCCTTTCTGTGGAAATTGATCACTGCTCCTTGGGGGTGTTTTTTCGATAATAATCGAGTAATCTTTCCGTTGTGGCCTCCCAGGCGAATTCTTCCACCAGAGAATCTTCTTCCGGAATGTTTTCCAAAGCAAAACTCAGTTTTTCCCTGAATTCTTGAGGGGTTCTGTAAGCAAGACAGTTTTTGAAACGCAAAAAATAGTCATTGCTAGGATCATCGGGAAGGAGGACAAACTTTCTTTGCACAAGTGCTAACACCGTAGTTGTGCAAAGGGTATCACTTCGAGAGGCATTAAAGAAAATCTTATAGTCTTTCAAATCTTCTGCAGGCTTTACCGAAAGTCCTTTCAAAAAGAGATGAACTCCTTTCTTTTTCGCATACTTTTCAATATTTTTTTGATCGATACCCGTACCAAAAACATCAATCTCCCGTTGTTCAGATTGTGATAGGAGATCAATCAATTCCTTGAACCCCTTAGCCCAGATCAATTTTCCTATGAAATATAACGATTTTGAATAGGAAATGGGCTCGTGCCTATTGAAAAATTCTGACTGAGCCCCGTTGACATTTAGGAATGAGGAGCGTGGAAGAGTAAGAAGGGACTTGTTGATCTTAATCACATCATCGCAATGTCGATTGATTAACCAACGGTTGTAGGTATTCAACAACATTGCGAAGAAACGTCTCCCGAATGAATGATGTCTTACATAATAGTCGTAATTTGTGAGGAGGATTCCGGTAACTCGAGATGCCTGAATTCGATAACGATTGAACGGATGGAGCCAGTTCAGGTGTTCTGGTTCTTCTAGAATCAACCAGTCACAAGGGGTGATGATTTGAGCAAGAGAACGAACGGGAAAGATCGAACCGGCTTTGAGGAGATAATGGCCTGGATAAAAAAGGATCTGGAGTGTCGCGCAATCGGGTGTGGGTAAAAAAGCTCGAATATGAATTTCTTGCTCCTCTGGTGTGTCAAAAATATAATCCGAGTCAAAGAGTTTTTTTTGTTGGGTCAGAGGAATCCAGGGAACGTAAAGCACGACTTCTATCTTCTTTTTAGCGAGGTGATACGCTTGCATTAAAGGAAGTATTGCGGTTCCAGTCCTCCAAGGTAATGCCGCTGTTGTAATAATATTGATAGTTTTTAACATAGCTATCCTTGAAGTTTTCTCTTATTGAGCAATGAAAGACTGTACTGAAAACTGAGGTCAAGAGCATTGCCCTACTTCATATTGCTTCAGCTATTCTTCTCTGAGTGTTCGATTTTTTGTTTTGATCCATTGTCGTCCTTCATAATCAATGACGATCATCGGGTCATTTAAATCATACCGATTCATGAAATCATGGACTGCTTTGCGGGCTCCTTCCCAATAACCATAATCGTCAAATTGAATAATACCTCCGATACTGATAGAGTCATAGAGGCATTCCAGGCAGACCATGATACTGTCATACCAGTCGCTATCAATATGAAGCAGGGCAATGTTTTCGACCTCAGCCTCTGGTAATGTATCATTGAAGAGCCCTTTCACCAATCTGGTATTTGGAAGAATACCCAACCTTGAAAACAACGATTCCACTTCGGTCAATTCACCTCGAAGATCACCCGTATAATTTTGAGCGATGTCTCGATCCGGATCGTTTTCAGTGGGGGCAGGTATTCCTTCAAAGGAGTCAAAAAGCCACAAGGTTCGATTGGCATTCAATGCGTTGAGGGTCAATCCCATCAGAGCAGCACTCCCACCACGTGCGGTGCCGCACTCAACAATATCCCCCAGCACATTCTGGGCCTCAATTGATTGAATTGCTTGGTACAATGCAAAGAGGCGGGTGTTACAGCAATAGGTATAGGAGCAAACGATTCTGTAAAATTGAGAGAATTCATCTTGTGCCACAGACCGCCAAGAGGCCAATGCTAAATTTCTGCTACGGGATAATTGAAATGGAATATTCGTCGCTCGTAATAAAAATTCTTTGACCTTCATAAAAATCTCTCCTCATTTTTTCTTTAAGTTTCATATTAACATGAGAATCCGAAGTTAAAACTTTTGTTATAAAATCAGTGCTTTGTAAACAACGATTTGTCATACCGGACTTGCTCCGGTATCCAGAAAACACCGAATAAGCTTATGGATTCCGGGTCAAGCCCGGAATGACACAATGTTTCAACTTCGGATTCATATATTAACAATGAAATTTTCTCTTCACAGTCACGTATTCTTTTGGAAAGAGCACACTTTGGTAGAATCGACCCCAACCTCGCCTTATAAGTCGCAGGATAAAATTGAATTTGAAGTGAGGAACAATCTGGCTCTGGCAAATAGGACCGCATGCAGTCTTCCTGGGCATTGTGGGAGTCAAAAGAGATCCCGTTTCCGAAGAGTAACGGCTGTTCAGAAGGAGGTATCCAGGGGACATACAGGA
>JANQHV010000117.1 GCA_028282505.1 SAR324 cluster bacterium
AAGGAAATTCCAGATCCGTGAAATAGACACCACTCGCGTCAAAGGCAAAGTTCAACCTGTTACAGTTTATGAGATTTTTGATGTGGACGCTTCAGAAATCCGGGAGAAGAAACAGGCCACTCGAGAACCATTGGAACAAGGAATTCAGCACTTAAATGCTCTGGAGTTTCAACCAGCTCTTGCATGTTTTGAAACGTGTCTCAGTGTATTTCCGCAAGATGTGATTGCTAAACAGTATATGGGGCGTGTGAATTACATGAACAAGTACTTTCACTCTCATGAAGCCAATCTGATTTTAAGGCAATTTAAGAATAACTTGCAGGAGTTGATGCGGAGAGAGTTTGAGCCATTCGAGTGTCATATTCCAGCACGCCTCTCTTTGGTCAATCAAGAAGAAGGGCATGAGAGCCAGATCATCAACCTTTCTAAAATCGGGATGTTGATTGAAACTCAATGGCTGCTGGATCTTTATATGACCATTGTCATTGAGGTGGCCTTTGTTGAATTTGATGTTGACAACGATCAACCGGTGAATATTTTAGGCAGGGTGGTGCGAAAAACCGGAGTCGATGAAACAAGTCCCGTCAAAAACTATGGTGTCGAGTTTATTCAAGTTTCTCCAAAAGACAAAGAGACACTTTATCAAGTATTGAAGCAATTGGAATTGAATCAATAATTATTAGAATATTTGAAGAACTTTCATTCATGAATTGTGGGGGGTATTGAATGTCTACTATTCTTCTAGTCGATGATGATCGTTACATCTTGCAGCACTTGTCTGCCATGATTGATTCATTTGGACACACAGCAATTTCCACCATCTATCCCGAATCCCTCTTTGACATGCTCGACAGTGAATCCATTGATCTGATTTTACTGGATATTTTCATGCCTCAAATTGATGGAATCTCCTTGCTCAAACAATTGAAGAAACATTTTTTATATCATAAAATACCGGTCATCGTGCTCACGGGAGATGCTCGAAAGGAGCTATTAGAAGAGTGTTTCAGCGAAGGAGCCATCGATTACATCAACAAGCCCATCAACGATATCGTGTTAAAGGCGAGAATCAATTCAGCACTCTCCATTCGCAATCAAATTCAAGAGATCGAAACAGTGAATGATTTACTGAGGAGAACTTTTGAGGGATTGGCAGAAGGAGTGGCCAGTATTGACATTCATTACAACATCCAGATGATTTCTAACCAGGCATGCAAGATGTTGGACCTGGAGGAGCAGGAAGCCATTGGAAAGCCTGCTGTTACAGTATTTGGTGCATCGGTTGTCGGACCTTTTGGCGTGCTAAGACACAGTCTGGATAATCCCAAAGAAACCACCAATATCCAAACTCAACTTTTTACCAAATCTGGAAGAATGATCCCGGTGAACCTTTCCATCATTTCCATAGGAAAACGAGATTCAGTGACAGGGTGGCTGGTACTTTTTCGGGATATTCGACAAGAAGAACGGAAATTGCGTCAAAAATCGGTTGGAATGTCTTTTGGAAGAATGGTCAGTTGTACTCCAGTGATTAAAGAAATTTTTAACATGATTGAAGAAATTGCCACCAGTCAAACCACTGTTTTGGTGCAAGGAGAAAGTGGCACGGGTAAAGAACTGGTTGCCAGAGAAATTCATGATCGTAGCCAAAATGCCCAAGGGACTTTTGTCGCCGTAAATTGTGCAGCGATTTCTCCACATTTGATGGAGAGTGAATTTTTTGGCCATGAAAAAGGAGCCTTCACCGGAGCACATCAAAAGAAAGTTGGACGGTTTGAGCTGGCACATGGAGGAACATTGCTGCTTGATGAAGTTGGTGATATTCCTCTGGAATTGCAGGGGAAATTGTTGCGAGTCCTCGAAGAACAAGCTTTTGAACGGGTAGGAGGAACCAAAACGATTCCCGTTAATGTCCGTATTGTGGCAGCCACAAACAGGAATCTTGAAAAAATGGTGCAGGAGAAACTGTTTCGAGAAGACCTGTATTATCGTTTGAATGTGATCCCTATTGACCTCCCTCCTTTGAGAGAACGACTGCAAGATGTTCCATTGCTGGTCTCTTTTTTTATGGAAGGACTGAATCAAAAAAATAAACGCCAGGTGAAACACATTAGCTCTGAAGTCATGCAACAATTTTTAAGATACAAATGGCCTGGTAATATTCGAGAGTTGTACAATGCGCTCGAGTTTGCGTATGCTGTCAGCCGAGGCGCCCACTTGCAAAGTAAACACTTCCCCTCCGTCATTTTTAAACACACACGATCACGAAATACTCCTGCTTTACCCAAAAATAAAAAAGAACTCATCCTGCATGCTCTGCAACAAGCTAATTTTGATGTGGCAAAAGCCGCAAATATTCTGGGTATCCACCGTTCTACCCTTTACCGTCAACGTAAGCGATATAACATCTGAATATCTCAAACATTTCCCTACTCTTCCTCTTTTCTCTTTCACTGTAAAGAGCCATTCGCATTTTGATGCATATTGGCTCACAAAAATCTCCTCATTATTTAATGGGATATTGAATATTTCATTTTTATTTCAGACAAAAATTTGAAAACACATATTCTGTCAATAAGCTCTTGTAACCCTGATATTTTAAGCGATTTAAAGACTTGTGAAGGAGTAAAACCAGAAGAGACAAGAGTTAAAAAGTCAGAAGGATGGTGTTGCAATATGTTGCATTTATTCAAATACAATACTCCATTATTCGCAATATGTTGCATTTCGCTTAATATTATTGATATTTAAGTTATTGATATTATTATATTTTATATATGGCATACAATTCGCTATCTATATGAAAGATTATGGAACCAACAGCAATGTATCACGATTGTGTCCTTATCTCGTTTTCAACTAGATCGATGGAGAATTGAGACCATGGAAGAAAAAAAAGAAATAAAATTTTGGACAATCAATGATTCTCTCCTCAACATTCAGGAATTTGAATCGCTTGTGATGGACGTGGAGCGTTATGTAAAACTACGAGAGGATAATGGAAAATTGCCTCAACAAGATAGTGAAGACTGGCTTCAACAGTTTGTTGAAGGTTACTTGCTATGGCCCGAAAGGAAATATCACAATTTCAAACATCCCATATCCAAGTATTTCATAATCAGCCAGTACTCTTATCTTACTTCATGAAACACTAACTCGATCATCGAGTACTGGTCATTAACAACAATTTCATCGATCGAGGAATGCGAATTTTAAAAAATATCTGGCATGCATAAAAAGATTGAGAACACTTATCTCAAAGTGGAGATTACAAATGTGGGGGATTAGATGGCTAATATTCTTTTGGTAGACGACGACCATGCTATCTTACAACAACTTTCTTCTTTAATCCGTTTTTTTGGGTATACACAGATTTCTACCATCTATCCGGAGCACGTTTTTCAAATACTCAAAGTGGAAAATATTGATCTCATCTTGTTGGATGTGCATATGCCAAAAATTGATGGAGTCACGCTCCTGAAAGAGCTAAAAGCACACCCTGCCTACTCGTCTATCCCAGTGATCATGTTGACTTCCGACACAAATCACCAACTCCTGGAAACCTGTTTCAAATCAGGTGCTGTGGATTTCATCAATAAACCATTAAATAAAGTAGTTCTCCATGCCAGAATTCATGCTGCTCTCACTGTACAGCAATCCATTGCAGAATTGAAAAAGTCAAAACAGGAGGTTCAGGAGTCACTGAGTATCCAGGAATCTTTGAATGATGCGCTTATGAAAACAACCCAGGAGCTGAAAGCAACCCAGGAATATTTGATTCATGCTCAGAAAATGAAAGCATTGGGAACGTTTGCGGGGGGGCTTGCGCATGATTTTAATAATATTTTATCCATTATTTTGGGAAACACGGAATTAATGTTAATCCAGCCTTTCCGAGATGCCGGAGACAAAAAATCTTTGAAGGAAATATCGAGAGCGGTACATCGTGCAAAAAGAGTGGTCAAACAGTTATTGAATTTTTCAACGGCTGAAGAAAGGGTTCGTACTTCTATACAAATCGATTCCATCGTCAAAAATGCGCTGCAAGCACTTCAAACAACATTCCCAGACAACATCGAAATTCACCAAGTCCTGGGAGAGTGTCCACCAATTTTGGCTGTTCAATCAGAACTTCATCACGCTATCGTCAATATTTGCCTCAATGCCAGAGAATCGATGGGAGAAAAGGGAGGTACATTGAAAGTGGTGCTGGAATCTATCGAGTTTACAGAACCACCATCACATATTCCGAAGTTAATTCCAGGCTCTTATGTCCATTTAATGATTCAGGATACAGGGTGTGGTATTCCTCCTGAAAATATGGAACGTATCTTTGATCCATTCTTTACAACAAAAGGACTAGGGGGAACTAGTCTAGGGCCATCAAAGGATGGTACCGGGCTCGGGCTTTCGATTGCCTATAGTATTATCGAAACTCATAACGGAGTGATTCAATTAGAGAGCAAAGTGAAGGAGGGAACGGCATTTCATCTCTATTTTCCGGCTTTGCAGCAAGAGACTGCAATGGAAACTGCGACATCACAATCCATAGAGACCATTCCCCCTACCAAAACCGAGTCGTCCAGGAAACTGAGAATCCTAGTGGCAGATGATGAATTGATTTTAAGGAAATTATACGCCGATGCATTGGAACTGGAAGGACACCAGGTGATTCTTTGTCATGATGGAGAAGAAGCTTTAGAGATTTTTTCTAAGGACCCTCATCAATTTGATTTGGTTTTTACTGATCAAGAAATGCCTAAAATGACAGGCACCCAATTGTGCCAAAAATTATTAAACCTGCGACCAGATCTTCCTGTCTTTTTGATAACTGGTTACAGTCCCGTTGTGAGTATGGACAATTTTCAGAAATTTGGTTTCTGTCGTTTCTTTATGAAACCATTCGATTTTGACACGATTATTCAAGCGATTCGTGAAGTATTTGATGAACGAAATTGGAATCATTGATTTGTACCAATCATATTCAAAAGGAATATTATGAAACTCTCTTGTAGGACTATAAACAATGTCTGTATCATCCCTCTACCCGAAAAATTGATCAATGGGGAAGCCAAGGAATTGGATTTTTATGCTGATGAAATGTTGGATAACTTCCATTGTGACGCGATTCTTTTAGACATGAAAAGCACACATATCCTGGATTCTTCAGGGATCAGTGTCATTGTTGCACTTTTTAAAAAAACAGAAAATATGCAGATTGGCTTTGCACTGTGTCATCTGAATGAGAGGCTGTTGGAAAAATTTCAAACAACTCGTTTGGATAAACTGCTCGATATCTACGAAACCGAACAAGAGGCAATAGAAAAGTTTTCTCAGTTGGAAGCAGGTGTACCGACATGAAGGGAATGGCACTTTTACCAGTGCATGGTTGATTTTTATGGTGTAGGGTAATCTCCAAAAATATGACGAATTTTCTTGAGCAGCTCCATGAGGGTTTCTTTTTCATCCTCCTGTAGATCATGCAGTAGCTCATCAAAATGCCTGTAGAGTTTTTTAGGGACTTCTTCTTTTAAGTCCATTCCTTTTGATGTAGGCTGGATGATGGTCACTCTACCATCCCCAGGATCATCCCGTTTCTCGATCCATCCGTCTCGCTCAAGTCGTTGAATAATCCGGGAAACCGTCGGCTTGTCCTTCAATGTTAAATGAACAATCTCTGCCTGTTTCAAGGGATGTCCTGTGGACCATAAAGTGATCATCACCTGCCATTGCTCCGGGGTCATCTTGTATTCCCCCAGAGCCCTTATCAATTCACGGCGGAATAAGATACTCACACGATAAATATTGAATCCTAATGCATTTTCCAAAACAGATGGAATCATTGTTGAGATACTAAATTGGAGTTCATGAGTTCTTCCATTCCAAGAATTTGCCCAGCATCTAACTGCACTAAAATTTCTAAATAATCCTTCGGTTCTGCAATCATTCCTCCAGGTCCTACACTGGGAATTTGAAGCTCTAAATCAGAGAAAGACGTGACCAATTTGCCCTCAATCACTAAATTCTGGCGTTGTTTTGATAATTGGACTGGGAACATGACAGCAAAACTTTTGCCCGCTATCTCTAAATTGCCAGGAAGGGAAATTTGACCGTTTTTTAAAGCCTGATTCACCTCTTCTATTGTAATGAATTGTGTCGTGAAGTGAATGCTGGGATACTGGTGTGCTTTTAAAATCTCTGCCACATGTTCATCTCGCTTGCCATTATCTGAATCCAGAGTCCTTATTGGAACACTCACTTCAAATCGAACTTCGCCTTTCTCATCTGACCAGAACAGCTTGGAATCTACCTGACAACTCTTTCCAATCACTCCCACCTCGGCCACAAAAAACATCGCCTTTTCTGTGCGATAAGCTAAACAGTGCTCTCCTTCCTGAAACACAGTCTCTTCTGCATAAATACTATGATTGACTGACAAAACAAGAAAAATTACACTCAACGTCATGATTATCCGGTTCATACTTACCTCCTATTGTATTTAGTTGTTTAGACAACTATTAAAATTAAAAATTCTCACTCAACAAATCAAACAAATATATGGTTGCATAGACAATTAATCCTGTCAATAAAAAAGTTGTCTAGACAACTTTTTTAAATCATACCAAGTTATCTTTCTCTTCAGAGAAAAAGTGCTTGTGCAAAAAGTGTTTGTAACATCAGTTAGTAAGGAGTTGCAGCCAGCAGGTCAGTAAAAATATGCGGCTCCTGAATAATTGACACTGCTATTGAAGGCTCCAATCACAACATAGGGATAATCAATAGCGACAGACACACCATAATGATCAGAAGCGGCTCCATCGCTGGCCGTTAATTTGGTGTATTGGGACCAACTTTCCCCGGAGCGTTTAAACACATAGACTGATCCAGAATCGCTGCCATTGTCGTCATCACCATTTGCACCAATAAGGACATAATCCCCACTGATGGAGACAGAGCGACCAAAATTGTCACTGGCCGCCCCATCACTGGCTGTCAATTTGGTTTGTTGTGACCAGCTTTCCCCAGAGCGTACAAAAACATAAGCGGCTCCTGAATCGGTTCCATTGTCGTCATCGAAGGGGGCTCCGACAATGGCATAATCCCCACTGGTGGAAACCGTGAAACCAAAATTGTCATTGGCCGCTCCATCACTGGCCGTCAATTTGGTTTGCTGTGACCAACTGGTACCTGAACGCACAAAAATATAAGCAGAACCTGAATTTTCTCCACTATCATCATCATAAGGAGTGCCGGTAATGGCATAATCCCCACTGAGGGAAACACTAGTACCAAAATTATCATTGTTTGCTCCATCGCTGGCCGTTAAATTAGTTTGTAAAAGCCAACTGGTACCTGAACGCACAAAAATATAAGCAG
>JANQHV010000143.1 GCA_028282505.1 SAR324 cluster bacterium
AAGCCGTCAGGCGACTCAACGACGTGGCCCTGGCCGATCACCAGACCATGCAAACCTTGCAACGGGAACTGGCAGAGCGGGATGACAAGCTTTTGAAAAAGATTGACGATGGATTCCGGGAGACCAATCAACGTCTGGGCAGTTTAGAACAAAGTCAGCAAGAGACCAATCAACGTCTGGGCAGTTTAGAACAAAGTCAGCAAGAGACTAATCAACGCCTTGAAAGTTTGGGAATAGGACAAACGGAAATGAAACAGGAAATTTCAGGCTTGCGGAAAGAAATGAATGAAGAAATTTCAGGCTTGCGGAAAGAGATGAGCGAGCAAACCATCCTGCTGAAAACAATTGCCAAGAATACGGGGCGGAGGGACTGACTCCCACTCAGATTCAACAAAAAATCCTTCTCCACGTCCCCCAACGGAAATCCCTCCAACGCTGTCTACGACATCACATGATACACCATCGCTTTCCCACTATTCAACATCCTCCGCATTCGTGCCATCGTGCTCACTCACTCCTTATCAGGTTCATCATACCTCGTAAGGTAGACTGTGATAGACGAAATGATTAAACCAATTGACTCTCCTGAAAAGTACATGTACAATTTTAAGTACATATGAAAGAAGGAGAACCGCTATGGATACAATCACATATACAAAGGCCAGGGAGAATTTGGCGAGTACAATGGAAAAAGTTTGTGATGACCATAATCCATTAATCATCACCAGAAAATCCAAACGCCCTGTTGTCATGCTGTCTCTTGAAGATTATCAAGCGATGGAAGAGACCACATACCTCTTGCGAAGTCCCAAAAATGCGAAACGTCTACTAGAATCCATTGTTGAACTGGAAAATGGAGATGGATTAACAAAAGAATTAATCGAATGAATATAAAATTCTCCAGTAATGCTTGGGACGATTACTTGTATTGGCAAAAAACTGATAAAAAAATATTCAAGCGTATCAATAGCTTAATTCGAGATATACAACGTCAACCGCATGAAGGTATTGGAAAGCCAGATCCTTTAAAGCATGGTCTTTCAGGGTATTGGTCACGCCGAATAAACGATGAGCATAGAATGGTATATAAATTTGAAAATGACACAATCAATATTGCTCAACTCCGCTTTCACTATTGACCTGTAATTGTTTATCGTCAAGTTACTCCTGCTGCTGTTCGTATTTTCAAAAAGCTTACATTTTACTTGTTTGAACGTTCCTTTATGAAGAAAAAAAGAAAAAGGGACAGGCAAATAATATTCCGGAGTACGGTTCGGGAAAATGATATGGCTGAAGATACCGATTCGTGCAGTGGCCAAATTGCTCATGATTTGAATGGAGGTGTGATGGCTGATAAAAATGGTGGTACTCCTCCGGAACACACTTCCCGTTTCTTCCGAATGCGCGGTAAAACCGAAGGAGAACACATGGCGGCTGCGTCGGTCGTTTGCATTCGGAAGAATCCTTTGCAACAATTTGTTTACACCGGTCGCACTCTGCGTGCGTGTTTCGGAACGCTCCGAGTTGGGCAGAGGTGAAAGCGCGTCATTTTCGTCTTCTCCACGAATCTTAGAGGTTGGAGAAAGAGCCTCGTTTTCCGACCCTTGAAGCGTATCTCTTCCGGAATTTTCACCCACCGCGCCATTGTCTCGATTCGCCGACGGTCGTCCGGATTCATCTGACGTGGCATTCGCTTCAACCTCATTGCGACCGACACCTCCGCTCAAATCAGTATCAACGGGTGTCAGCAAAAATCAGATCTGTTTGAATCAGTCCACTTACCCAACTTCACGTTTGCACAGACGGAAGCCCTGTTTCAACAGCACATGTAGGCTACTGGACACACCTTCAGCGCAGAGGCCCTGGACTTACTTTTTCAATGTAGTCAGGGACACCCTCATTTGCTCAATCAGTTGGGGTGGGAGTTGTGTTTTGGGGAACACAAAATTCCTATGGAGCAGTCCATTGAGATCAAAGACGTGCGGGCCGCAATCGAGCGGCTTCATCTACCTCAATTGGTTCCTCCGACCCAAGAAGCTCATCCATTGGTTGATGTGCGGGTCGATACTGTGATTCAAGCCTATTCCTCGGAAGAAGAGTGGGACTTGGGTAATGCCAGGAATTGGAGATCAGAATTGAAACCATTGCCTCGGAGGGTGAAACGTCATGGCCCTTTCATTGTTGATATTTAATAATGTCTTCCTCATTGGCTTAAAAGCGATGTAAGCCGCTAATACCTGGTTGAGCTTGCTTTTCTGATTTCCTATCGGGTGATTTTGACTCGACGAGGGAATTTAGGAATGATTTTTGATTTTTTGATTTCTTGGTCGCTTTCCCAGAAACTCATTTCTCCTTCTTGATCACATAACCAAAATTCAATGGCACCAGCTTCGAAATACAGAGATTTTTTGTACTGTAATTCCTCTTTTGTATTACTCTGAGAGACAATTTCTATACATATTTCCGGTGCCAATTGTGCTTCAAAATCATCTTTCACTTGGTTCCATCTGTCTTGTGAGAACCAGGCCACATCAGCAACTTTAGTACTATCTGTTGTTTTGACGGCACATTCTGTCACAGATTCTCCATGTGACGCTAACGTTTCCAATAGATAACCAATACGATTTTGAAATCTTCCGTGATATAGTCTTGCTGGACTCATGATGATTTGTCCTCTCGCATTTAACTCAACTTTGTAGGGCAAGTCTCGCAAATTGGTATTTGTGCATACGGTTTCCCAATCCATGATCACCTCTGATTCGATGTAACGCTCAAGTTTTTATAGGCAATATTCAATCAGTTTAATCACAATTGTGATAAATCACAATTGTGAAAAGGATTATTTCGGTTTCTGAATAATCTGTTGCCAACCTTCATATGCACATCTTCTATAACCCTGTGATTTAGCTAATACCGTCCCCCTGAGCGGAGTCGAAGGGGTTCACAAAGATGCTTCGACTACGCTCAGCATGACAAATTTGAGGCATTTTTGCACTTCAGCAAAGTACATACCAGGACCAACCTTAGTACAAGCCTTCACAATAAAGTACACAAATTCATAATCTTGTTCTTAATCTTAATCCCTAAATTCCCAAAGATTTAAGATTAAGAGTAAGATTGTGACAACAAGAATTTGAATACTTATTTCTGATTAGCTGTACTTAGTCACGGTATTATACTGGGTGAAAAAAGTCCCAGTCTGTTTCCAAGATGGCCATGAAAAGACCCACTTATTGATGGAAACAACGGTTTCCACTCTAGGATTCGAGTATTTTTTTATTGGCATGATCGGTGCAGAAAGCTATTGAAAATCTAAATCCTTACAAGCAAAATTCACTCAAACCAGTAGGTGTGTTATGACAAGACCATTTTTTATTTGGATGATTCTCCTATGCTTGAGCTTAGGTGGGTGTGAGACCGTGACCAAGTGGTTTTCTGATGAAATGGGGGGACTGGAAAAAGCAAAGCTGGATGCTGCTATTGGAGAACTCAAAGTCGATGATGCCGTCAAAGCTTTAAAAAAAGCAGAAGACGAATTAAAAGCAGTCAAAGCAGACAACAAAGCGTTAAAGGATAAATTGTATGAGATGACGTTGGAGTTGGAAAAAACGAAACTGGCATTGGAAGATAAGAAAAAGGAAGAGGGTCCCGTCCTCAAAAAACTGTTGGAGATTCTAGAACGGGTGGACAAAAAATTAGTAGGAATTGACGCAGCCATTGGTCCCTCTGTCGGACCAGGGGACATTGCAAATTTTCGTTCTTATCAGTTGCAAGAAGAAATGGCGTTGGTCAAGTCGCTCTATTCGATAGATAATGAAGTGCCATTACTTTCATCTGATCAATCAGTATACGATCGATACCAACGATTCGCAAAGGAAGGGAATTGGAAATCGCTCTATTACCTGGCTCTGAGTAAAAAATTGGGACAAGGGCTTCCCCAAAACATTGCGGATGCCTGTGAGTTGTTCCTTCAACTGGCCAGTCAAGGTCATGGCGCTCTAGCAGTGAACTCTCTCTACGAAGTCGGAATTTGTTATGAAAAAAGTCACTTTATCGCTGAGAAACCTGCCCAAGAAGCATTTGCTTATTTCCTGCAGGCGGCTGAAAAAGGACATATCCCTGCAAAATTTCGTGTGGGGTATATGTGGCAGTATGGGATTGGGGTGCCGGCAGATCAAGAAGAAGCGTTCCAATGGATTTATCAGGCTGCTCAAGGAGGACATGTGGCTGCAAATTTTCTGACAGGATTGGCATATGATTTCGGACTAGGAACACCCCCCTCCTCTGAACAAGCTATTTTTTGGTACCAACGAGCATCTGATGCAGACGATGCAATGGCAGCCTATAATCTGGGAGCCCTCTATGCCACTGGTCGTGGAGTCGAAAAAAATGTTGAAAAGTCTCTGGAACTGATTCAAAAGGCAGCCGATGATGATTTCACCTTAGCGCAATTCCATTTGGGGTACATCTACGATGTGGGAGCCGATGTTGATCCCGATCCTGCGAAAGCGTTGCTCCTGTACGAAACAGCAGCGGAATCCGAAAATGTCTGGGCACAATACAATCTGGGAATTTTACATTTCACAGGAACAAACCTTCCCAGAGATTACTCACAATCGATCAAATGGTGGAAACGGGCACTTGCACATCAAATAGCTCCTGCACAAAAAAATTTGGGAATTCTTTATGAAAATGGTCTCGGCGTGTCTCGTGATTTAGAAAAAGCACTGGAACTCTACCAAAAATCAGCTGGGCAAGGTGATCCAATTGCTCAAGAAGCCCTCAAACGCTTCAATTGACTCTTAAGATTTAGCGTCGCTGTGTGTCATTTCGTGGCTAAAACAGGTATTTGGATCAATTATCTGAATCATCAAAATCAAAGAAAGATGTATCGATACTGGAATAACCTTTGAAATTTCCTTGCCGGATTTGCTCTGCCTGTAATATTTCTAACTCTCTGGCTCCAGAAACCACAATTTCTGAGTCAGGTACAAAATCTAAATTGGAATCCCGACCGTCATAATCCACGGCATTGAGGATCACTTTCATTACATTCAGTCTGGCCTCCTGTTTGTTATTGGAGCGGATGATCACCCACGGTGCAATGGAAGTATGGGTACGCTTCAGCATTTCATATTTCACTCTGGTAAAATCGTCCCAGCGGTCTTGTGCTTGTACATCAACTTCGCTTAGTTTCCACTGCCGTAAAGGGTCCGTTTTTCTTCGTTCAAATCGGTAGGCTTGTTCTTCCTTGGTGACACTGAAATACAGTTTGATGAGCGTGGTTCCTTGACGGACCAAATCTTTTTCAAAACCTGTCACACCGGACATGAAATTCTGATATTCTTCCTTGGTACAAAAACCAAACACGGGTTCGACCATGGCCCGATTGTACCAACTGCGATCAAAGATCACAATTTCTCCAGCTCTTGGAAATTCAGAGACATATTTTTGAAAAAACCATTGAGTCCGCTGGGTTTCTGTTGGTTTGGGGAGTGCCACAATGCGATAGTGTTTTTCATTCATGTATCGGGTCACACGCCGGATGGTACCGCCTTTACCAGCAGCATCTCTTCCTTCAAACAGAATGATGATTTTTCCCTGGTGTTTCTCTAAATAATGTTGGAGTTTGATCAATTCAGACTGGTAGGGTTTTAAGCTGATTTCATCTCTACGTCGCACCACTGCTTTTTTACTTTGTTTCTTCAGGTGCAAATTCTCTTGTTTCAATCGGTAATATGCCTCAACCAGCTCGTGCAGCGTCATTTTTTTTCCATTGACTTCAATAACTTCCTGCATTTTTTCATCATGGTTGATTTCTGGAAATCCGGTAAATTCCAGCATGTCGTCATTGTCTATGATTTCCTGAGAGTCATTATGATTCGTTTTCATGTCGCCTCTGATGATTTTTATTGATTTGTAGTAGCAGTTTGACCACAAAGGACACTAAATTTTTCTTTGTTTTTGCCACGAAAAAACTAAGGAATGTTCCAAAAATAACTTACACATTTACTTGTCTTTTATTCCGATTTCCTG
>JANQHV010000163.1 GCA_028282505.1 SAR324 cluster bacterium
TCTTAATCTTGTTCTTAATCTTAATCCCTCAATTTCCAGAGATTAAGAGTAAGATTAGGATTAAGAGTAAGACTGTCATAACAAGAATTTGAGCACTTAATACTGATTAGCTGTACTAAGTGTTTTGCCTCCATGTAAGACAGCGCGACGATGGAAGTTGAACAACAACAAGAATTTGAATACTTATTTTCGATTAGCCGTAGTAATTGGTGATTTAAACCTTAACTCCCCATGATCCATCAACCACTCATCATAAAAAAATGGAGATATCGAGTATGGAAGACAAATCAAAAACATATCGCACCAGTTTGACTCCTTTGAGCTTTTTAGAACGCAGTGCTCGTGTTTATGCTGAAAAAACAGCCGTGATTTATAATGAAAAACGTTATAGCTATCGTGAGTTATCGGAACGAGTCAATCGCCTGGCGTCAGCATTGAAAAACAATGGATTGCAAGCGGGGGATCGAGTTGCGTTTTTGTGTCCCAATATTCCCGCTATGCTGGAAGCTCATTATGGTATACTTCAGGTAGGTGCGATTTTGGTTCCACTGAACATTCGACTTTCTTCCACCGAAATCAAATACCTCTTGAACCATTCAGGCGCAAAATTCCTGTTTGTCGATACAGAATTCAGCAGTGTGATTGAACCCATCCTGGCAGAATTAGAGACCGTTCAGCACATTATCAATATTCAGGACTTGTCTGATGGCAAACCCCTCAAAGGACAAGAATACGAAAGCTTTCTGGCTTCTGGCAATCCAGAACCGTTTTCTTTTCATGTAGAAGATGAAGAAGCGACCATCAGCATCAACTATACCAGTGGGACTACAGGCAACCCAAAAGGGGTGATGTATACCCACAGAGGCGCTTACTTGAATGCGTTGGGAGAAGGGTTTGCCAGTCAATTTAATTCTGAAAGTGTGTATTTGTGGACCCTGCCTATGTTCCATTGCAATGGTTGGTGTTGTACCTGGGGCGTTACCGCATTGGGAGCCACTCATGTTTGTTTGCGTAAAGTCGATCCGGAAGAGATTTGGAAACTGATTGAGCAGGAAGGAGTCACCCATTTGAATGGGGCTCCTGTCGTTTTGACGGCGATGCTGAACCATGCTGATCGACCGAAAAAATTAAAAAAATCTCTGACCATCACAACGGCTGGTGCTCCCCCCTCCCCAACCCTGATTGAGCAAATACGTGAAATTGGGGCAAAGGTCGTGCATGTTTATGGATTAACGGAAACCTATGGCCCACATACTATTTGCGAAACACAAAACCATTGGGCCGATCTGGATGCGAAGGAACAGGCTTTATTGTTCGCCAGGCAGGGAGTGGCTTATGTCATTGCTGATCCTGTCCGAGTGGTGGATGAGCAAATGCAAGACGTGCCGGCTGATGGAAAAACGCTGGGGGAAGTGATCATGCGAGGAAATAATGTCATGAAAGGGTACTACCAGAATCCTGAAAAAACAGCAGAGGCTTTTCAAGGAGGATGGTTTCACAGTGGAGATATGGGAGTGATGCACCCCGATGGTTACATTGAATTAAAAGACCGTAGTAAAGATATCATCATCACCGGGGGAGAAAACGTTTCTTCTATCGAAGTGGAACAGGCCATTTACCGAAATCCTGCTGTCTTGGAGGTAGCTGTCATCGGAGTTCCTCATGAAAAATGGGGAGAGGCGGTTAAGGCTTTTGTCTGTTTGAAGGAAGGCGCACAGATCACTGAAAAAGAACTGATTGAATTTTGTCGAAACGAAATTGCCCACTATAAATGTCCAACGACAATTGAATTCACGACACTACCAAAAACAGCAACGGGTAAAATTCAAAAGTTTGTTTTACGTGAAAAAGAGTGGGCTGGCCAGCAACGAAAAATTTAAATTATTTCCCAACATGCAAAAAAAGGGGACAGATTTATTTTTTTTGTGAGAAATGTAAAAAAATAAATCTGTCCCCTTTTCTGTATATCCCCTTTTTCTTACAACCCCTCCAGCAACAACTGTAGCTCCACCGCATCCATATAATACAAATCCGGTTGTTGGGCCAAAGCGGGATCACGGGAACCGGACAGAATGGCTTGCAGGGCAGTAATGAGAGCCTTTCGAGAAGATGACAATTCAGGATGATTGGCCAATTGTGCCAACGTTTGTTCAATTTTCTCCGTTTGCTGTTGCTGGATGGCCTGACCCACCATCGAACACACACGCCCGCCAGACTCATGATTTTCTCCACCATCCCGGCGGTAGGCCAAGAACAATGCCATTGCTTGTTGCCGTGCCTGTTGAGCGGCCCCTAAATTGCCCTCCGCTTGTTCCAGATTGCAAAGTATATTCCAGCTACTCCATGGTATAGCGGCATGACCATAAGGCTCTTTGCACTGAATCGCCCGTTGAATTTCCTGCCGGGCTTCCGCATAGCATTTGAGTTTGATTAATTTGTCTGCCAAATTGTTGCGAGATATTCCCTCTTTTGGTTGATCCTGAATTTTCAAATAAATCTCGGCAGATTGCTTATAGAAGGCAACTGCTTCCTCCAAACGTCCAATCCTGCTGTACAGGTTACCCAATTGAATGAGACTAAGAGCTTCTGCAGATTGATTTTTTTGTTGCACTTGAATAGCAAGAGCTTGCCGATAGGCATGTTCCGATGCATCAAAATTGTCGGAGCTTTGATAAACCATTCCGATGTGATGCCAGGCGCCCGCTACGGAATTTGGCTCTCCCAAGGCTTCAAATTGTTTAAGGACAGATTGATAAATTTCAAGAGCTTCTTGATATTTTTTTTGACGATAACGTACTGTACCGAGTTGGAATTTTCCTATAGCAACGCTTCTTGCATCATCAATCTGGCCTGGAATTTCAAGGCAGTTCTCATAAGCTGCTGTTGCTTCATCCAATCTCCCAAGGTTGCTTAAACACTCCCCTTGCTCACTCAGCGTTATCGATGCCATTCCAGCCGCATTCTTGCTGCCTTGCTCTGCCAGTTTTTCAAAGCGCCTTTGGGCTTCAACAAGAGGTGCCAAAGCTTCTCCAGCAGCCCCTCCAAACCTAAGCACTCGTCCCAACAGGATGAAAGCAAATGCACAGTCATAGGCCGCTCCTGGATAAGCCTGTTCACCAGCCTGCTGTGTTTTTTCCAGCAATTGTTGAGCTTGCTGCAAAGCGTGGGATAGATTTCCGCTTTCCAGCAGGCGTTCAACCTGGTTTTTTGCAGCAGTAAAGCGGACATGACTCCATTCTTCCAGTTTTTGACTTTCCGTTTCCCGGATGGCTACTACTTTTTTCAGTATGCGAGGTCTTCCCAAGCTTTGAAGCAATCCTTCCAGGGTGGTGGCTATATCAACGGTTGTTTCAGCCTCTCCCAAGGATTGAACATGAGCGAGAAAAGCCAAAAGATTGGGCAATTCCAGCAAAATCAAGGTAGCAGAAAGTTGGGAGTTTTGATACCGTTGCTGAAGTAACCAATCAGCCAACTGTTTCATCCCTGCTGTCCATTGAGCCTGTAGAGCAGGAAGAACAGCAGTGTCTAATTCCTGAAAGAGATAAGGGCACAAAGCAGGATGGAGAGACAAATGGCCATACTGCTTCATTTCGGCCAGACCGATTTCAGTCAAGGCGTTGGCAAAGGCAGTGATTTCTTCTGGTCCCATTTCCAAGAGCATGGCCAGAACAGACAGGTGCGCTCCCCCATGAAACAGACCCAAGATAGGAAGTTTTTCACGCAGTTCTTTGGGCAAACGGTGCAAAGAGAGTTCGATGCTGGCAAAGAGAGATTTTTCCCGGTCGTTGGGGGATTTGTGATCGAGTTCCCGCATCAGCTTGATCAGAGTCTGAGTAGTGTGTTGCACCCCAAAGTGCTGGATTTGAGGTGCCAACAGAGCCAGGCTGCGGGCATGGCAATTGACGGACTCGACCAGCGCTTCGATTTCCGGTTGAGTTTCGCCAATGTCGTTTTCTTCTGGAGTCAAACCGGCCTGAGTCATGGCCTGTTTGACCAGTTCGATGGCTTCTTTCTTGTCCAAACGCTGCAAGGTTAAGGTGCGATTGGGAAAATGAAAGGGTTCCGGCAAACTTTCCCGGCTGGTGAACAAAAGACTGGTGTTGCCCACCTTGAGCAGTTTTTGGCAAAGTTGGAAAAGCACTGCAAGCACTTCTGGTTCGTAGAGACTATTTTTCAGGCTATCCAGGGAATTCTCCGCATCCTGGGGCGGAGGCAGGATCGTCTCCATGTTGTCGAGCAGGATCAGGGTTTTCTCATTTTGCAAAGCACGTTCGATGGGCTGTAAAGCTCTGTCGAAAAGCTCTCCTTCCTGATAGTGTGCCACCGAATAATTATTGATCAACTGCTGTCCGATTTGATCGAGCACACTGCGGGCGTCCTGATAGTGTTCTACACTGACAAAGACGGTGCGTTCAAAATGGGAAGAGCGCACCAGCCAGCGGGCCAATTCTGCCGCTAAGGTGGTTTTGCCTTCGCCTCCCTGCCCACAAATGACGGCATAATTGGCGTCGCTGAGCAAGCGTTCCAGTTGCAGCAAATCTCGGCTGCGGCCAATAAAAGTATGTTCTGGCGGCGGTGGTAGTTTTCCCAGACGGTTTTCCAGGGCCTTTTGGTCAATGGCCTGGATTTGTTCCGAGGGGATTTGTTTGAATAACTGAGGATCGTCTTTTTCCTGGAACAGGACAGGGACAAACCAGTCTTCCATCCTCAATTCGCCGGCCCCAAAGACCTTCATGCGGAACGAATCAGCTTTCAATTGCTGTTGAGCCTGGAGCATGGCATCACCGACTCGTTCCCCCTGAACCAGGGTTTTATAGAAGGTTTCCACAAAGCGTCTGGCGGTTTCCACCAAAACGCTATGGCTCATGGCCACCACCGAGGCCACGCCCTGGTTCAACAGAGAAGCAGCTACTGACGCTGTTGGGGATTCTTCAGCCTGGGCGGTTTGACAGGCTTCCAGAAATACCAGGGGAATGCGATGATCCCGGAGCACTTCGGAGAGTTTTTCGGCATAAATGATTTCAGAACGGCGCTCTTGCAGTTTTTTCACATCCTGGGGGTCTTCAAAGCAGAGCCCTCCCAAACCGACTTCTTTGTTATAAATGCCATGCCCGTCAAAATGGACGACATGGTAAGGAGTTTTGGCAGCCATAGCACGCTTCAATTCTTCACACAGGGCAGGGAAAGTAGGAGGATGAAGCACCGTCAATTCGGCCAGTTTTCCCAGTTGTTCCAGAGCACCGACCAGAGGCAAGGCGCTCACTCGATGGTCAATATAAGCGGCCTTTTCATCTTCTGGACGAGGGCTGACCAGCAAAATGCGAATCGGGGGCTCCGTGATTAAAACTTCACGGCGTTTGGTATTGGGCAACTGTCGTCGTACCCGCACCGCTTCCGCCCCCTGGAACAAATAAGTATTGCCATCGTGCAACAGTTCCCAGGGCAAAGCCAGCAGCAGCGTGGCAGCTTCTTTGGCTTCTTTTTTTTCTTCCTCCGAATAGCTGGCTCGGAGGGATTCTTTGACCGATATCGTGAAACGCCGTCTCGCCCGTTCCTGCACCTGCACCCAGGCTTGGAGGACATTGAGCACTTCAGACTGGGGCAATGCCTTATCATGCAGCAATTTTCCCCATTGGGGTAATTGTTGTTCCACTGCTCTGGCCCTCTCTTTGAAGGTACCTACGGGCCAGATGGCATAACGCTCCAGATACCAGCGTAATTCTTCCATTTCAATAGGACCGATGGGGGCGGTGAACTCAAACAGGGTGGCTCCTTCGACCGGAGGTGCTCCCGACTCAGCGGGCAGATACATCAACTTAGCCGTTGCTGTCGCACGTCGTTTTCCCTCGGCCTGGATGATTTTGGGCTCACTGAGTTCCAGCATCAATTCTTCCATCGGCTCTGCTGACATAGATTGCATGGGCTCGACGTGATTCGGCAAGGTTTTTCCCAAAGCGGAAAGCAACTCTGGCATAGCCTCATTGATGGCACCTGGCCCGGATTTGAGCATAATGCCAACAGGCTCTTCTGGAAATATCCATTTCAAGGCTTCCCGTTTCATGCCAGCCCGTAACAGGGGAACCACCCGGTAATCTTTGCGCTTCTTTTTAAATTCCAGAGCCACTTCCAATTCATGTTTGACCCAAGCTGACTGAAACGTTGCTGGACTGAGGACCAGGATGAACGACTGAGCGGATTCAATGGCTTCCTGGATTTCAGGGCGCAACAGGTCTCCTCCCCGCAATTGCAGCGAATCCTCCCAGGGAGATAACCCTTGAGATTCCAGTGCTTTGCACAATAATCTAGCCAATGGCTTATCTTGACTGCTATGGGAAATGAAGATGTGCTCCATGATATTGGTTTCTGAAATGGGAATAACCATTTTGAATCATTGATATTAGTTCATAATCCTAACCTGGCAGAGTTAGAACCAAAAATATTTGCCACAGATACGGAAGGCCCGCTGCGGCGTACCGACCCCATACAGAGAGCACAGAAACAAATTATTTTTGATGAGAAAATCACTTTGGACAATATTCCATGAGAGTTTTTAAAATTTAGTGTTTCTTCGTGTCCTTCCGTGGCTCAGTCGTAACAAGTAAGTAAACATATCACTATAACATTACCAGTTAGCAAAAAAGTCGTCTTTTGTATATGGGGAAGCACTACCTATTTTTCCGGGGAGATTTGTTTAAGTAATGATTTCAAACGGTTGAAAATATGAAAATGAGGAAAGAAAAATAATGCTATTTTGATCTGCCCGGAAAATTGGGTACTTTTCCCCGATAAATTGGGTACCTGTTCCCCATGCAAAATTCTTAAAAAAGGAAGTATATAAGTATTAAAATATTTCAATTAATTCAACAATTGAATGAAATTTATTATTTAAGACCGAACGATCCAGAAAAGAATAGTCCTGTTGCGAAAATATTGAGAAATTATTCAGCCACGAAGTGAGACGAAGAAATGCGGAATTGGTATTGATTGGACTTGTAAACTCTCATTACATGTATGAATCTTGCTTAAAAAGAGTTTTTCGAACTTTCTATAAAAAATATGCACATGACACGAGTAAATCATAAGGGAATCATGAAAGAACTTCATTATAGTGATGAATACATTCGGAACATTTTGCAAGAGGTGAAAATCATTGCAATGGTGGGTTGTTCCACCAACAGATACCGCCCCAGTCACGGTGTGATGCAATATTTACAGGGAAAAGGCTATCGAGTCATTCCAGTGAATCCCCAATACGTGGGGCAGGAGATTCACGGGGAATCAGTCTATCACAGTCTGGCTGATATTTCGGGCCCCATTGATATGGTGGATTTCTTTTTGCGGTCAGATGCAGTGGGTCCCATTGTGGACATGGCCATCGAACTTGCTGAATCAAAAAAAATTTCTACAATCTGGATGCAGTTGGGGGTCTGGGATGAAGAAGCTGCCAAACGGGCAGAGATGGCAAATTTGCGTGTGGTGATGAATCGCTGTCCCAAAATTGAATACAGCCGCTTGTTGTGAACGCAATCAGGATGGGGACGGATTGAGAACTTCCTGGATCAATTTCTCTGCTTTCTCCACATTTCTGGTAATGAAAGCATGTTTGATTTGTTCCAGAACAGGGGCATATGGATTATCATAGGTCCGTCCTAATTCTAACATTCTTTCTATTTGTTCATCGATCTTGTTTGTCTTATAAAAAGGAATGCTGGCCAATTTTTGAAATTCATCCAGCATTTGCAATTTGATATTGTCTGGCAAGGAGGGGGATGCCAAAGCATCTGGTTCTTTTTGAGCTTTTTCATGCTGGAGGTATTTGGTCAAGAGGGGGAACAACTGATGGATTTGCAAGGGTTTTGTCAGATAATCCACCATGCCTGCCTGAAAAGCTTGCTGTCGTCTTTCATTGAAGGCATCTGCTGAGACAGCAACAATGGGAATTTGACTGCAACCAGGAAGACGGAGGATTTGTCTGGTGGCTTCAAAACCATCCATATCTGGCATGTGAATATCCATCAAGATTAAATCAATGGGGTCTTCTTCTGTATGGAGTTTCTGAATGGTAGCAATCCCTTGCTTGCCGTTGTCTACCATCTCAATTTTGAGTTCCAATTCTCTAAACAAGGTTTTGATCATATCCTGATTGACAGGGTTATCTTCGATCACCACAATTTTGTTGTTTTTGGAAAAAGAGTATTCTTGCCAGGAGATAGTATTTTGGGGAGTATCGGTTATTTTTGCGGGAACCAGGGGCAATTTCACCGTAAACGTGGAACCTTCTCCCACCACACTTTTCAGTTGAATTGCTCCTCCTAACAATTCAACCATTTTACCAGTGATTGCCAAGCCCAGGCCAGTTCCACCAAACTGACGGGTCGTGCTACTTTCCGCCTGCTCAAAGGCTTCAAAAATCGCTGTTTGCCTTTCCTGCGGAATACCAATCCCCTGATCGATCACCTCAAAAACAAGACAATCGTCCTGTTTTTTGGCGTGTAATCGAACAGCCTTACGTTTGGGAGTGAATTTGATAGCATTGCTCACCAGATTCATTAAAATTTGATTGAGCTTGCTGCGGTCCGAAAGGATGAATTCGGGGAGATTGGGGGAGAGATGGTAATGAAATAACAGTTCTTTGTCGAGCACCGCTCCTTTGTTGATATGATAAATACTTTGCACCAGCAATTTCAGATTAATGGTTTCGGTGCTGATAGAAAACTTTCCTGCTTCAATCTTAGATAAATCCAAAACGTTGTTGATCAACTCAGAAAGGTTTCCCCCGCCTTGCCGAATCGTTTCCAGGTTTTGTTGAAATTCTCTGGGAAGCGAGAGTTGCCTGGCCTGATTGGCCAGGATCTGGCTGAATCCCACAATGGCGTTGAGGGGGGTGCGGATTTCATGGCTCATGTTGGCTAAAAAGCTGCTTTTGGCTTGATTGGCAGCTTCTGCGTCAATTTTAGCTCTTTCTAATTCTTCATTGATTTTCCGGAGGCTGGCTGTTTGTTTTTCAACCTGCTCGGTCAGGTGATCTTGATGCTGTTGAAGCTCAAAGGTTTGTGCTTTCAATTGCTGATAGATGCGAGCATTGGCAATGGCCAATCCGCATATTTTGGCGATATTACGGGAGATGTTGAGATAATCCTCTTTGTGTTCTGGAAACAGTAATTCATTCACTTCTAATAGGCCCAACATCTGATCCAAATAGTTGATGCGAAGGTAGAAGCCTTTTTGATTTTCAGTCCAACAATACTCGGTTTCCATGGACTGTAGTTTGTGTTTGATGTCTTGCGAATCCTCTGGTGTGATTGAGCGAGACCAGATCTTTTCAGGCACCCCGTCCATCACTGAGATGAATGTCGCTTTGTGGGCAGCACAGAGGATTTCGAACAGTTCCAGGACTTTGAGGATGACTTCTTCTTCTCCCATGATACTGGTCAGGCTGCCTGCCAGGTCGAGTGCCATGGTATAATTGGCAAATTTTTGATTGGATCGTTTCAGGACGGTCTCTTTTTCACGCCTTTCTTTTTCAGAACGCCACTCTAAAATGATATTCTTCAAAGAAAGCTGAAAAATATCCAATCCCACTGATACAGTTTGAAAAGGACGGGCCACAAATGAGGCAAACTCTTCTAAATGCTGAGTGCTGTGCTGCTCCACTCCGGTATCAAACAGCACCAGCTTCGAAACTGACTCTCCAAAAAATTCTTGAGCTGCTTTTTGATCAAATCCCCATTCTTTGAGGTAGTGTCGCCAATTTTTTAACCACCGGGGATTGAGCAAATACGCTCCTTGCTCGGTATAGTGTTGGGCTGTGTTTTTATCAATGAATAACTGATAGCACTGTTCCGTCTTATAAAGTTTGCAGTTTTTTAGCTGGAGCGGGAAATCTTTGAATCGAGCAGCACAATTGCCTCCAAATAAGCAAACGGAATGTTCTTCCTGCTGGTAACGATGAATGGTTTTTTCTAAAAGACTCCAATCAATTTGAGGACGGCTACAAAGAGTGGGAAATGTAACAACAAAGGTGTCATGATAGGATTCTGCGTCCAAAGTAGCAGCGACTTCCTCTTTGAGCATTTCACAAACCAGTAGGCATAATTTATTTGCCATATTCTTTCATCCAGTCAACAAATCTTTTTATATTTTCCAATTCATTGAGAAATACTCTGTTGTGTTACTAATCTAGCAGTCTAGTCAAAAATGTGGAAACGTCGCAAGCTCCTTATTCCACCCTATTCAGCAATTCAAATTTGATGCAATACTAAGGCACTGGCATGGCGTCTACTTTGGCTAAACATTCACCAATCAGGGTCGTGTCGTGACAGTCCAGATTTTGCCCTTTCCGTGCAATTTCGGCCTGAGCTTTATTGGCCACAGACTGTTGTTTTGCCCAGAGAAGTATCTCCCTGACATAATCTTTGGGAAAACTGAGCACAGCCCCGGCATAAGCCAGATAGTCGGCTTCCTTTGGTGATAAACTGTCATCCACAATAGCTACTTTGGCCAATGCAAATATCATCCGTACCGCTACTTTGCGATCTACTACCACAATTGCTGGAAGCCTGGGGATGTGTTTATTTTTGAGCATGGTCATTAAACTTTCTGCTTTCTCAATGCTTTCCATGTGCAGTAAAACCTGACCCAAATCATTTAATTCTTTTCTATCAATGATGCCATCGGCACCAACCATTCCTGCAATGGCATAAGTCATCCATTGCTTTTGCTCATCATTCAATTGATCAAAAAAACTGAGATTCAACATGTGACCTTATTACTTTAGTGAGTATCTGGATAGCTATCCAGATAAGTTCTTTCCCAAGGCACTATTTTTGCCGAAGACCACAAACCCCAAGAAAAATCGGAGCGCCAACCGCACAAAAAAAATTCTGTTTTGGTGGATTTTATCGAGGACCGACCTTTCGGTTTAGTGACCAATAATCAATCCGTTAGCAACCCACGAAAATTGCACCATAGGAAAAAACTTTTCTGGGGAATATACATTTTAAACGAGTATCAGGCTGCCTTTGCAGGTTGGAATAATATGCTATAACCCTGTGATTTAGGTTTATCTTCGCCTAATAAATGCCGTCCCAAAGATGCTTCGACTACGCTCAGCATGACAAATTTGAGGCATTTTT
>JANQHV010000173.1 GCA_028282505.1 SAR324 cluster bacterium
GTAAAATCCTACCATGTTGAAATGGCTTGGTACGATCAGTGGAGCAAGCGTTGTAGCGAAGCGTGTTATGTCCCCAAATGCCTGGCCCTCGAAAATCAGGGAGATGAATTTTTGATGGTGCTTGAAGATCTGGATGAAATTGGATTTCCAGGACGTCGAACCCATGTTACCAAGAACGAAATAAGAATGTGTTTATCATGGTTGGCTAATTTCCACGCTACTTTTATGGGAGAACCTCCCAAGGGGTTGTGGAAGCAAGGAACTTATTGGCATTTGGCAACTCGTCCTGATGAATTGAAAGCTTTAGATGACCGTGCTCTCAAAAAAGCGGCTGTGCAGATTGACCAAAAATTGCAAGAAAGTCCCTTTCAAACTTTCACTCATGGAGATGCCAAATTGGCCAACTTTTGTTTTTCCAAGGATGGAAAACGAGTAGCTGCTGTGGATTTTCAGTATGTGGGTGGTGGTTGTGGAATGAAAGATGTGGTTTATTTTATTGGCAGTTGCCTGGATGAAATTGAATGTGAGCGGCAAGAGGCTCAGCTATTGGATTTTTACTTTCAGGCCCTCAAACAATCCTTAACGTCAAAACGTCAAGCTATCGATGTTGATGCCCTGGAAAAAGATTGGAGAATCCTATACCCAGTGGCCTGGACCGATTTTCATCGTTTCTTGAAAGGATGGAGCCCTGGGTATTGGAGAAATCACACCTATAGCGAGCGTTTAGCTCGTGAAGTGATAGCAAAGATTAGCCGTTAGATTAAATTCACAATGACTGGTTACGGTAAGAGAGTTCTTGATTGACTTCTGAAATGATCAGTTCAGAAGTGGCTGTTTTGATATATGACAAAGAATCGATCATGTTCGATAATTCCTCATTACTCAAATCACGGTATTTCGATAGTTTTTGAAGATCAATGCCCAATGGTAAAAGCAGCTGTTCCCACCATTCGTTCAATTTACAATCTATCATTAAGTGGATTCGATCTTTCTGTCCCAGATTGTTGACGGCATGAGGAGAATTCACATCTACTGCCCAACACTCTCCTTCCTGCATGTTGATCTGTTCGTCATCAATGGTGAAAATCACCTGATCATTGGTTTGAATGGGGACATGGACTCGAATATAACCACTGCTGATTCCCCTTCCTTGATCTATGTGTCTTGTGATGCGGCCATCCGCTTTGAATAAATGAATTCGGTAGAGTTCTTTTCCGGAATCAATGGTTTGTAGAATCTCTTGAAAATAGGGACACTTTTTTAAACTATCCGTGAAAATAAATTCTATGGGATCCTCGTCTTTTTCCGTTCTTTTCGGTTGTATTAGATCTAAAACAAATAACTTCTTGGGATTGACATAGAGGCTGGGGGATTCACGATATTCGCTAAACTGGATCGTTTTTAATTCTGCTTTCATCTGCTCTACATCGAAACGCATGGGGAGTTTGATAGCTTTCATTTTGGCTGTCTCCTAAAGAGGTGTCATCTGGAAGTGGATATAATGGTGGTCTGATATATCAGATACTCAATAATTCATAACAAAATAAAAAGTGTTTGTATAGAGGAAGATACTACTCATTTTTTTGGAAAGGTTTTTGAGTGAAGAATTTCAGATACTTGAGGAGTTATAAAATGGGATCAAAGGCTATTTAAAAGCAAGAACATCCATCATAAAATTCTCCTTTAAAAAAAGACAGTGTTGTTTTTCCACAAGAGATTTCTTGTGTCAAATAGAGTACCTCACCAGGAAAAGAAAATTTATTTTTGCAAAGATTTTTTTTAAATCATCATTCATAACAAATACTTAAAAATTTTTCATAACCGATAGGAATACTCCTGAGATTACTGGCATGTCCTGTGCTGAAGGAGACAGCAGTTCATTTAACCGCAACGATAGTAATGATTAGGAGACATTATGAAAAAAGTAACGTTATGGCAATTGATGATGGCACTTGTTGCCATTTTAATGACAGCTTGTGCTGGAGTAGAAGACGATCCTGGAGCAACAAAGGATCCCAATCCTCCATCTTTTGTGGATGATGGTACGCGGGCTAACTCAACAGAACGTATCCAGGCTGGTTCAGAGATCCATGTGGGCTTAGAGGGTTGCAGCCTCCGTGTTAATTTCTTAAAGCCAAATTTGAATTTGGAGTCTGGAAAATATCGAGTTTTGGTTGATGTTGACGATGGTGGTTTTTCACAACCACTGACGTTCAAAGACATGACCTTGACTTTAGAAAAAGATGGCAACCCCATTGCCAGTCGTACATTTGATAATATGAAAGATTATCGCTATCGTATGGGGCGGTATGGTCGTGTCACGTTCAAGCTTTCCAGTAAACTTTCTATTGGTTTCGAAGATCCTACACGTTTTTCTTTGCCTCCTCAACCTGGATTGACGATTGCATTTGATCTAGAATCGGCGATTCAGTGTCTCATTCACAAAAAGACTTTTGTGATTGTAGCACCCCGTGTCATTTCAGCAGGTGATGAGCATTCGTTGGCTGTATCCAGCAATACGGTTTTGGGCTGGGGTGATAATGAGGATGCTGAATTGTCATTTGATCCTGATTTGACGGAAACTAAATTTTCTTCTCCTCAAGATACGGGCATTAGCCACATTGTAGAAGTTGCTGCAGGTGGTGAGCATTCATTGGTGTTGAGAAGCGATGGAACGGTCTTCTCCTTTGGTAGTGACGCTCATGGCCAGTTGGGAGATGGAGATGAGACCACAGTTGGGATTCGTCATGAACCTATTATGGTAGAAGGTGTGAAACATGTTTTGCGTATTGCCGCAGGAAATCGATACTCGGTTGCTTTGACTGCTGATGGTACCGTGTGGACATGGGGGTTCAATACAGATGGGCAGCTTGGAAGAATCGTTCAAGATAATAAAGGAAGGGTTCTGGATGAGGTTCACACACTAGAACCAGTTAAAGGATTGGACAATATTATTGATATTGCCGCTGGTCATTCTCACAATCTGGCACTGCAATCAGATGGAACGGTCTGGGCATGGGGCAGTAATCGTCATCATCAACTTGGACGGGGAAATATGACGGCTTCTTCTCATGAAGTCCAACAAGTACAGGGGCTTCCTCATATCGTTGCCATTGCTGCTGGAAATGGTCACAGTCTCGCCCTATCCGAAGATGGAACGGTTCATGCTTGGGGCAACAATTCCCATGGACAAGCGGGACAGGACCCACTTCAGTCTGAACTGGTTCGATTTGGTACTCCTCAGTCCATTGATCTTCCAGAAACTTTCAAAGGAAAATTCATGGCCATTGCTGCTGGTGACAAATTCTCCATAGCTGTCAGAGAAGATGGTACTGTCTGGGCATGGGGAAGTAATGAATTTCAGGTGTTGGGCAGTGATACTCCGATTAATGGTATTAACAACCTGAGTTTTCAACCTGTTCAAATTCATACAATCAGTGGTGTTGTTGCGGTTTCTGCAGGGACCCGACATGTGCTTGCCTTAGATAACCAGAACCAGATCTGGAGCTGGGGCCAAAATGATCAAGGACAACTGGGTGATGATCGCACCAGTGATTTTCATGTTCCCACTGTTGTTTTTTAATCCAGCCTTCCTGAAAATTCCCCTTCATGATTGAGATTTGTGCCATCGTTTGACGGTGGCACAAACTTATTTCAATTCCACACCAATACTGCACAAAACTCAGTTTGACTAACAATACTGGTATGAATTGCATAGGGTTCTATTATTTGTTAAGTTTTTAGCCTTTCTTCTTAAATCTGAGTACTCAACAGTGATCGTAATTAGTATAGTAGTGAGATTTTGGTTTTGTTTGGCACATTGAATGCCATGTCACCCTGAGCGTAGTCGAAGGGTCTCTGAGATGCTTCGACTCTCAGCATGACAGTTTTCGGGAGATTGTCTCATGGGCAAAGAGGATGACAAACAAAACCTAATTCACGGCACTATATCATTTTATAAGTGATTAAAGTTTGATTATGGCTGCAACCAACTCTGGGAAGCAAATGGTTTCAAAATGGAGTAATTCGATCCATACTCAACTTTCAATGAGCAATGAATGTATGGTTATGTTGAGTCATAATCTCTTTAAAGTCCATCGCACCTTTGATCACAGTGTTAAACGAGTTGCTTCTCTACAAGAATTTGTGCAAAGTTTTGACAAAATTGTAACACTGCTTTGCGACGTGCACGATAACCTTAATCTATTGATAAAACGTCTAGAATTGTATCGACGTACTTCTGAGATGAATGTAAAGACTGTATTTCAGCTGACACAACATATTCTGGATCGATTTTTCGAACTCAATTTGTTGCAAGAAGCATTGGTGCAACAAAATGAACGACTCACTCATCTCTTGAAATCATTTACCCAGTATCCATTCAAAAACAGAACAGACAGAGATTTTATTGATAGTTTTCAAAACGATAGAGCCATTGCCAAAATGCCTAAGTTCGCTTACTCAGTACGCCAAGGCTTAATCGAGTTGGTCTTAATGAAAAAACTTCATACCCATGATCAACTAAAAAAAGATAGTGTGTATAATTCAAATCGCATCATCAATCATGTGATAGAATTTTACCGGGGAATGTATTTGTTGTTTAACTATACGAGTCGTCCAATTATTGAAGTTGCCAAAAATTGTATGAGTGAAAAAATTGATTTGGACCGTGCTAACGGCATCAGTCATGGTTTAGAAGAATCTTATGAATACTTGCGTGCAGTGTTGCATGCATATCATCCCTCTTTTCTTAAAGAAGTGGATTTAAGGATTTCAGACAAAATCATGAAAACATTTCCGATCAGTTTAGGAAATATTAAAGCTATAGGTTTTGAGCGAGAGTTTGAACAGTTATTACACAAAATAACTAAATTGGGAGAAGTGATGGCAACCTATAATCCCTTTGGTTCCACCGGGGACTTTGTTAGTACAGAGCAACAGCAAATTCTCAATGAATTGGCTCAATTTAGTGGTGTTGTAAAGAGAATCTGCAAAAATTTATATGACCCCATTGATTATGAAGAATTGATTAGTGAATTGTCGTTGCAGGATTATAGTGAGCAGGAAATACCGCATATCATAGGTGAACTGTCATTAATGTTAGAGATCTTCTTGAGTAAACGCCGACGCTTTTTAAATGTTTATACCCGATTCCATCAAGTGAATATTGGTTTTGAAAACCAAAAAAAGCCTCATTCTTTCTTTTTAAATGAATCAAAATTTTATCATGTGGACATTCAAAGAATGAAAATTGCTATTATCTTTTTAGGGTTGATGCTCAGTCAAGCAATTTGTAGGAGATTGTTCCAGTACTGATGAAGAATAGCTCAGTATACGACAATAAAAAGAAGTATTGATGGAAACGTCGCTTACATAGCAGCAAAGCATGTCAGTATAAAACCTCACTGTAATAAATAGGGTTTTGGATTGCAGTTGTCAATCCATATCGTTATTATCTAAAAATCTATAGAATCAATGTTTTAGAAAAGAAACGGTAGTGCCACACCGGCATACCTTGGTTGACATGGTGAGGTTTTTGCCGCCATGTAAGGCGGCCCTACCGTTAATTCATCGCCAGTTTAACATTTTCTTGTGGAGTGTTGGAACGCTGGAAAGAGAGCAGGTGACGAGATAATATATACTCAAAGTCGACAGGTAATGATTTAAGGGCCTTGTAACAAATAGGGATAAGAGTGATATTTAGTTTCCCGACTGAATATCCACCTTCCCTAG
>JANQHV010000188.1 GCA_028282505.1 SAR324 cluster bacterium
AATAATAATCCAGGGCCTCCAGAGGAGAGTCTGACAATCGTGTGCGTTCTGCTTCCACTAATAAATACTGATGTTGAAAATTCTCAGGACAATCGGTGGCCAGTTCTTTCAATTCTTGTTGACAAAGCTCGATTTTTTCCCGGATCTCTTGGGCTGCAACTCCCGTATAACGAGGGTACAGTGCCGTGAATGTCAAGGACGCATAAAAATAATAGTCTGGAAAATTGAGTCCGACCATCCTTTTATTGAGCATGCCTTCTGCGATTTTTATCACTTGCAGAGCTTCCTGATAGTGTTGAAAAATAACCAATTGCCCTAATTTCAGAATGTAGTACCACAGCAGCGTACTGGTACTGTTCCCTGCCTTTAATTCAGTGACCATCCGCTCTTCATGAAAAGAAGCATCACTCAAGCTGGCAGAAGAATTGGTTTGGCCCTGGAAGCAGCGTAGAATCTGTTTTAGGATGGACAAAAAAGCCGTGTCATCCTTATCCTGAATCTGTTGGACAAACCCCAGTGCGTTTTTGCACTCTTCTTCAATTGTTTTTATGTTGGCATCCATCAAATAAAATAAAGTGGCCTTGGTGGCGATGGCGTAGCCGGCAAACAACAGGTTGCCGGCTTGTAATCCGTATTGAAACGCCCGGGTGGAATAAGGAAGGCAATCCTGAAAGTGTTTATAAAATGATACAATAAAAGTACAGTTGTGATAAACACGGCATTTCAGGGAGGGATCATCGGATTGTTCACAGCATTCGATAGCCAGTTTCCCGAATGCTAAACTGGCATCCGCATCATGGAGTATCGTTCGGGCAATCAATCCCATGCCACTGTATGCCAATGCCGTGCTGGAAAAGTTTCCAAACTTTCTTGTACGATTGATTTGTTCCAGGATGGTGAACCAGAGAATTTCCGTCTGGTAGGCGTAAGCGGAGGCCCCCATATAAAAACAGATATTCATGATAGCGATTTGCTGACTATCCGTCATGGGAGGAAGTTGAAGCAAGGATTCCATTCCATCACGATTCAGTTCTTCAACCAAGCGATTTGCCCCAGCCACGAGTCCCTTTTCCCCAAATTGATCGGGCATCTCCACTCTCAAAAGTTTTAGACTTTCCATACCAACCTGAATGTTTTTTTCATGCATGCCCAGAGTGGTATTGAGTTGCATCTTGAGGAGATTGACTTTGATCAGATCGAGGACATTTCTGGTATTTTGTGCGATTATCTCAAATAACCTGCTCGCTTCTTCGTAATTTTGTGTCAGGTACTCACATTCTGAGCGCACTAGATGAAATTCCAGGGTGGCCTCATAATGGGAACTCCAACTATCGAGGGGCAGCAACTCCATCCCCACTCTCAAATAATTCAAAGCCTGGGGATAGGCGGTTGATTTTTTGGCTTTCTTGCTCGCTAGCAGGTTCAGTTGGATCAATCGTTCCCGATCTGAGAGATTGTCCAATAAGGATTTTCCCCAATTGAGGTGATTGACCACATTGAATACCTGTTCATGAAGTTTTTCCTCTGGAATCGATTGAGCGAGGAATTTGCCAATTTTCCAGTGTGCTTCGATTTTTTCCTGTTCAGAAATCATGGCATAGGCTGCCTGACGCACTCTTTCATGAATAAACCGATAACGGGGCATATCGGAATGGATTTCCCCCTTCTTTTCCAAGGGGTCCAAGGGGACTTTGAGAAAATTTTTCTGGTCTTCCTGAATGACATATTCAGCATCTTCCACCAGTAGCCCTTCCTGTACGGCTATCCAGAGGTCTGATGCAATTTGAGGAAGTTTGATTTCCAATAACGTGGCAATGGTCAGCAGATCAAAGTGAGAACCGATACATGCCGCAAATTTTAAAACTTGTTGCAGCATCTCTGGTAAGCTGCGAATTTTGGCACTCAGCAAATCGACAACATTGTCTGTAATCTGAAGATCTTGAATTTCCTCTAAATCCCAATGCCATTTGCGAAGTTGGTGATCAAAGGTGAGAAGCTGCTTTTCATGCAAGTTTTTCAGAAACAGTTTCATGAAAAACGGATTTCCTCCTGTTTTCTGAAAAATCGTTTCGGCCAATGGTTGTATCGCTTCCGTGTTGTCTCCCAAAGTGATTTGCAGGAATTCAACAACCGCAGCAAACGGCAATGAACCGAGGGCAATTTCATGGATCAAGAGCGATGTGGATTTCAACTCATTCAGCAAACTCATCAACGGATGGAATGCAGGAACCTCGTTATTACGGAAGTTGCCCACAAACAGTAAACCCGGATTTTCAAAGGTGGTCATCAACTGCTTGACAAATTCCAGGGTGGCATAATCCGCCCATTGCATGTCATCCAAATGCAGCACTACCGGATATTTGAGGCTGGTGAACACTTGCAGGAAACTTTGTAAAACACGCTGAAAACGAACCTGTGTTTCCATAGCAGGCAGCTCCTGAATTTCAGGTTGTTTTCCGATGATCAACTCCACCTCAGGAATGACCTCAACGATCAATTGACCGTTTTCCTGAAGGTGCTCCAGCAGTCTTGCTTTCCATTGTTTCAACTGTTCAGGGTTTCCCAGCAGCAATTCCTGGATGAAACCTTGCAGAGCTTTGAACAATGGATAGTAGGGAATGTCTTGTTTCAAGACATCACACGTTCCCGTAATAAAGAATCCCTGTTGACCGAGAACCCATGATTTGAAATGAGACAGCAAGACCGTTTTGCCCGTTCCTGGAGGGCCTGAGACCATGACCATTTCCGGTTGTCCATAATACAGCTCATTGAATTTTCCTTTCAACAAAGACAGTTCTTGTTCACGGGCATAGAGGTTGTCCTCCATATTCAGATTACCGGAATGATCCTGTTCAGCCGGGATAAAATCCAGGATTGTCTGTTGCACCGACCATTGTTCCAGACATTTTTCCAAATCGTATAATACCCCATGAGCACTTTGGTAGCGTTCCTCAGCAGACTTTTCCATCAACTTGAGGACAATCCTGGAAAGCATCTGGGGAACCTCTGAGCGGCGGAGGTGGGGGGGAGCTGGAGCTTTAGCCAGGTGATGGTGAATCATTTCCACCGTCTCTTCTGCTTCAAATGGCAATGAACCGGTCAGCATCTGATAAAACGTGATTCCCAGAGAATATAAATCGGTCCGGTAATCAACCGCACGATTGGTACGCCCTGTTTGTTCGGGTGACATGTATGCCAATGTATCGGCCAATAGAGCGATTTTTTCAAAATCTGCGGTTCCATAAGCTGTCGTGGAGGCAAGGGCGAAATTTTTGATTTTGATTTGCCTGGTTTTGGGAACTATCGTGATGTTGCCTGGCTGGATGTTCTGATGAATGATTTTATGCTGATGCAAATCTGCTAAAGTTTTGGCAAGTGAGATGGACAGTTTGAGGAAAGTCTCCATATCAATGGAGCGATGATCCAGGAATTGTTGCAACGCTTGCCCCGTTTCCTCTTCCAAAATCAATGCGGTTTTGTTCTGGAAAGTCACCAGTTCATGGGCTTTGATCACTCCTGCCAGCTCCAGATCCCTGGTGATTCGGTATTCATTTTTCAGAAATTCGAGATCCTCTGGCAAAGGCGTTTCTTGGACAGACATCTTGATGGAGACCACCGCTTGATTCGCTTCCCGTATCCCACGGTAAACCACCATGCGTTGGTTCTGATAGAGTTTTTCCTGAATCTGAAAACCGGGAATTTCCATCATGGATTGGCCCTTGATAGGTTAATGAGAATTGCTTTTTACCAAACTTCCTGTCCGACAGGTTTTCTCCACTCTTCCGTGATCATTTAGGGTAGCATCGGCCTACGTGCCGGCATATGACCCCTCTGAATTGCCGCTATGTAAGGCGGCCCTACCGTGAACTACACAGTATATACTCGACATCACGAACCACAAGCATTTTTAGAAGACGCTGGCAACACGTCGAAAGCACAGGCGATCTGAACAATTACGATCCCCTCTGTCGGGCGAATCAAACCATGCCAATGATCAGGAAGAATAATCAGTGCTCCTAAGCGAAATCGATGATAGGCATGGACCTCTCGAAATGCCTGTTGGAGTTCTCTACACCGTTCCGATGACACAAAAATAAGTTCACGGTGTTGAGTCACCACGGTTACAAAATACCATTGATTGGCTCCATCCCAGCGTTGAGGAATCCAGGGCATTTTATGTTCCTTTTTGGTGAAAATGAAATTTTAAAAAAGTCGATGTAAGGTGCAATGACTCTAAAAAGCCGCCATGTAAGGCGGCGCTACCGTGAATATTTATTTGAGAAAATAATTTCTGTTTATGGTAGCGTCGGCCTACGTGCCGACATATACCCTCTGAGTTGCTGCCATGTAAGGCATAATGACTCCAAAAAGCCGCCATGTAAGGCGGCACTACCGTGAATATTTATTTGAGAAAATAATTTCTGTTTACGGTAGCGTCGGCCTACGTGCCGACATATACCCTCTGAGTTGCTGCCATGTAAGGTGCAATGACTCCAAAAAGCCGCCATGTAAGGCGGCACTACCGTGAATATTTGAGAGAAATAATCCCTGTCTACGGTAGGCGTCGATTGATAAAGATTGCTCATTGTCTCGCCAAATCCAAAGACCATTGCCCAAATTCAAAAAGTAATTGTGAGACAGGAGTGGCCACCGCTCCAACCCCTGTGGCAATCAGATAGGCCATTCCCAAAACGGCAGTAATGCTGTTGGTGAAATAAAAAGCAAAATAAAGACAGGGAACATCCAATTTTGCTAGAACATCTTCCTTGAGCACTTCGATGAGCCGCTTTCTATAATTTTTGGTTGTGAAATAGAGAGTTGAGAGGCTGCTCAGGGCCACCCCAAAATGCAGCATCGTGGGAATCAAGGTGGAAAACAACATGAAACTGATCCACAACCCATCCTGCCCCAGCGGCGATTGCATTGTCTGCTCCATCATCCCCGAAATATCAATGGGAATCTGTAAAGGCTCTAAAACGAAACGATTGATCACTTCCAGACCAAAGGTCAGTAAAAAGGTCAAGACCAGCAACAATAAGATAGCAACCACCATGTCAAGGAGCACATGCATCACAATCCTGGAAAAGCTTTGATGACGCAGGATTTGCTCTCCTAAAAAGCGACTGATGGCCCAGGAAATGTAATCCAACATTCCATTCATCATCGGAAGTATCAGGAGAAAAAGCAAAAAACTGACAATTGCATAATTCAAGATCAAAACTCCAAATAAGTCAGCAAGGGAGTCGTTGCTGAACCGAATGGCAACATTCCCGTTGTTTAAGGTGATTAATTCAAAAATTTCTGACCATAGTCCAAAACCAATTACTCCTATTCCTATTCCTATTACTGATACTATTAATGCTCCTCCTTCTCGTATTCCTATTCCTGCTGTTGCTGCCAATATTAGTGTTCCTCCTATTACGAACCCTGCTCCTATTACTAGTCCCCCTAATCCTCCTAATCCTCCCCCTACTATTACTCCTATTCCTATTCCTATTCCTATTCCTATTCCGACTATTTCCAATACAATGCTTAAAGAAAAAATTATGACAGGCAAAAAAATAATAAGGAAAGTGAATCGTCCTACTTCAATGTTACTACGCAATAAGAATAAAATAATTAGGAAAATAATTGTTCCAATACCGATATATATTCGATTTATCAACTTGGCTGATACTTCAAATCGTTCTATATGGAAAGCAACGAATTTCTTATTAATGTTTTCGTGGTAAAAAATCAAAAGTATGAACAAAATGAATGTCAGACACAAAATCCCCCTTGCCAACAAAGGCCAATCTTCTGGTAAAATAACCGAGGGGCCTAGTTTTCCCTGTCCTCCTGCAAGCCAGACCAAAAAGAAAACACCAAGCGTATAACAGAAAGATAATGCAATACTCACCGATAATGCCTGGCCTCCCCACGGTTTGCCAAATATATTCCCTAAAAAATCTAGGCCCGCACGGAGCAAATTTCGATACGTATTGCGGAAGATGTGTTCTTCTAACCATTGGGAATACTTTTTCCTCGATGATTCCTGTTTCATGTTTCCTTTCAATATCGTGAACACAAAACAGACAATGGTTACGTAAGTGCCTATATAAGGCCAAAAAGTTTCCATAAGCTCTCATTTCCATTAATTGTTAACGACAAAACCATCGGGGGATTAGCCTTATAGGAAGTTGCATTAAAAAGTGACAATTGTCTTTCCCCCTCACCTAGCCTCACTGCCGTTAAGTTAAGCTCTAGCCTTTGATTTGTCAGGATTGAATGGCGTTGAACGCATCTCCTTTCCCTGGGGAGAGGATTAAGGTGAGGGGACCCTCATTCTGGCTCCTGGACAGAGATCTTTTTCCTAAAAAGAAGAATAAGTTATTGGCATGTACTCAGGATGACAAACGACCTTCCAGAGTTTAATATGCCACTAAATATTAGCGAAAGGCAAGAGCAAATATGTTAAGAAAAGTTTGGAGGGATTGGATGGAATAACAGGCAACTCCTCTCCGGAAAGAGGAGTCAGGTGAGGAAGTGTCTAACGTTTCCAGAGTCCTTGAGAGCCGATCCGCAAGGCTCGGTTGAATTTACTGGAGGCGTTTTCCCAGGCGATGATGGCAGTTAATTCGACGATGGCATCCTCATTATAGTGCTGGCTCAGTCGCTCGAAGAGTTCGTCACTGACCTCATGATCTGACAAGGTGATACAATCGGCATATTCCAGAGCAACCTTTTCTGCCTCACTGAAGAGAGGGCTGGTGGCATGATGGTTCAGGGCAAGAATTTTCTCTTCAGGAACGCCAACTTTGCTGCTCACGGCAGCATTGATGTCTTGTCAGAAGACGCATCCATTGAGAGTGGCCACTCTCCGATTGATCAAAGGAACCAACTGTTTGTCCAGCACCCGGCCTTTGTTCTGTGAGGCCCACATGCCCTCAACTGCTTTGAACAACGTAGGACGGCGAGCATAGATCAAATAAGGCTGCAAAGGAGCTCCCCAGAATTTTGTTTGGTTGTTGAACGTCTCAGCAATATGACCGTCTACCTGGTCCAAATCCACACTTTTGATACGAGCCATTGTTACCTCTTCAATTCATCTTTTGTTTTTCCTATAAATCGAAACAGAAAGATCGTCAAATCATCCTCTCAAGGTGCAATCGGGTCATCACGCCATGGAAGGCTCTGGAATACGAGTATCCACTTTGGGTTGTACGGGAACGGTTTCCGATTTCCACTGCGAATCCTCTTTGAAAGCCTGACGTGGCGTCAAACCGAGAGTATTCATCATCTGGTGATCATCACTGAATTCGGGATTGGGCGTTGTCAGGAGTTTATCTCCTGTGAATAACGAATTAGCGCCTGCCATGAAACAGAGTGCCTGTTCGGCTAAGCCCATTTCTGTTCGGCCTGCAGAAAGACGGACAATCGATTTAGGCATCAAAATGCGGGCAGTGGCTACCATTCGCACCACATCTTCAATAGGGACACGGGTTTGTTGCTCCAGTGGTGTTCCTTCAATAGCCACCAAAGAATTGATGGGCACTGATTCTGGATGCAGTTGCAGCGTTGCCAGTGTATGGAGGAAATCGATACGGACATCATGAGACTCTCCCATGCCGATAATGCTTCCTGAACAGAGGGAAATTCCAGCAGCTTGCACATTATTGATGGTGTCCAGGCGATCTTGATAGGTGCGTGTTGTCACAATATTGGGGTAGAACTCTTCGGAAGTGTCCAGATTGTGATTGTATGCGGACAAACCGGCTTCACAAAGTCTCTTTGCCTGCTCTGGTGAAAGCATACCCAATGTACAACATACTTCCAACCCCAAACTTCTGACTGAGCGCACCATTTCCAAAATTCGATCAAAATCAGCATTGTCTTTCACTCCACTCCAGGCTGCCCCCATGCAAAAACGTGTGGAGCCCGCTTCTTTTGCTTTTTTAGCAGTCTCCAAGGTTTCTTGAACTTCTAACAATTTTTCAGATTTTACTTCTGTCGAGTAGCGAGCCGACTGTGAACAGTAATTGCAATCTTCTGAGCAACCGCCTGTTTTGACAGAAAGTAGCGTACACATTTGAATCTCAGTGGCATCGTTGTTTTGCCGGTGTACAAGAGATGCTTGGTGGATCAAATCCATTAATGGGGTATGATAAATTTTTTGAACCTCTTCCCGTGTCCAATCATTTCGAATTGCAGTCATTTTTGGTTTATTGGTTGAATGGTTTTCAAATGAGAACATTGATGACGTTCTCGTGTGATAATAAAAATTTTTCCTAATCTGCCACAGAGGTGCAGAGACACAGAGACCTTATTCTGAAATCACCTTTATCATCGCCTGCGTCAGTTGTGACAATTCCTGTTCATTGATAATATAAGGAGGCATCACATAGACCAGTTTTCCAAAGGGCCGGACCCAGACGCCTTCTTCAACAAATCGTTTTTGAACCATTTCCATGTTGACAGGTTCTTTGAGTTCGATCACCCCAATGGCTCCCAGCACACGAACATCTTTGACCATTGGAAAATCAGCACAGACGCTGAGTTCTTTGGTCAATTGAGTTGCAATCTGAGTGATCATTGTTTGCCAGGGAGACTCCAATAATAGATCGATACTCGCTTTTGCAATGGCACAAGCCAGTGGATTGCCCATGAATGTAGGTCCATGCATAAACACACCACTTTCTGAGGAACAAACCCCCTCAGCCACTTGGTTGGTCGCTAAAGTGGCGGCCAACGACATATAACCTCCGGTGAGGGCTTTACCCAGACACATGATATCTGGTGACACTTCTGCATGTTCACAGGCAAACAAACGACCAGTTCGGCCAAAACCCGTGGCGATTTCATCAAAGATCAACAGCACATTATATTCATCGCACAGATGTCTGGTGGCCTGGAGATATTCCGGGGTATAAAAATTCATGCCTCCTGTCCCCTGAACAATGGGCTCCAAAATCACTGCGGCAATTTCCTGATGATGGGCCTGCAACAATGTTTTCAAGCTCTCAATATCCGATTCGTCCCAGGGGGCTCCCAATGGACACTGGGGCGCATCGGCAAAATAATGTTGAGGCAGTACGGCCGCAAACAGATGATGCATGCCATTGACGGGATCACAAACAGACATGGCTCCAAAGGTATCACCATGATACCCACCCCGAATCGTCAGTAATTTATGTTTGTTGGGGTTACCCATCCCTTGCCAGTATTGAATTGCCATTTTGATGGCAACTTCCACCGACACCGATCCTGAATCACTGAAAAACACTTTTTGAAGAGATGCAGGCGTCAACTCTATCAATCGGGCAGCCAGCTCGACTGCAGGACGGTGGGTGAGGCCCCCAAACATGACATGAGACATTTTTTCCATCTGCGATGCCACCGTTTTGTTGAGGACAGGGTGATTGTAGCCATGAATCGCAGACCACCAGGAAGACATACCGTCTATCAGTTCACGCCCGTCTTCCAGAATCAAACGGGTTCCATGAGCCGATTTAACCGGAAAAACCGGAAGTGGGCTGGTTGTCGATGTGTATGGGTGCCAGATGTGATTTCTGTCAAAGTCGATAAGTTGGGACGTCGATAACATGTTTGAAATTAAAAATTAAGAATTAGGAAGAGCCGCTATGATTCGATCAAATAAAGGCTCTGCTAAAATACCGTTCACGTTTGAAAAATCATGAATTCGAGGAATAACACCAAAAACAGGTACACCAGAAGCGTCTTCAATGGCTTCCTTATTTTCCTCAATCATTTCTGGTGAGGTGCCATTAGT
>JANQHV010000401.1 GCA_028282505.1 SAR324 cluster bacterium
CGCTCGCTCGAATCGAGATGTTCAACCACGGATCGGCCTGTACTGCATTTGCCATCGCGATGGCGGCTTCTACCGGAGCACCTCGCCCTGTCCCCCAACGCACATCTGTCAGTTTAGGACGGTTGGCCCAGGTCAGTTCGACATCCATTGGATTTGCATTGATATCAAAAAAATTCGTAAAACGAAGTGCTTTATATTTACGCAGATCAGCTAAATACAAGGGATGGAAGAACAACGTTCCGTTTTCGTATCCATCGACAAAACTGAGATATTCATCTCCTTCTTCCTGGCAGGTACTTTCGTCTTCGTGATAGGTGAAAATGTCGCCATTACAAATACCGCCTGGCAAAATGATTCTCATGTTTCGAATGTACTCCCCTGTTCCATTGGGATCGGTTTGCATAATGGCCATCCAAATTCCATTGTTACTCGGATTGGTGACTTCGATGATGTCTCGCCCTGGACTGGAAAGAGCTTCGTTTTTGACAGCACCATCCCAGTCAATCAGTCCTTCTCCCTCATAAAGCACAGTGTATTGGCCTGTCGGATAATGTCCCTGGTTGTCAAAAAATATGCCTGTATAGACATAACCGATGGGAGTTCCGTATGGTATGGAACGGGGCCATCCATTTTCATCCAAGTCTAAAGTGCACGAATCACAATTAGCTCCCCATTGTGTGGAGCGTGGCATGATATTCAGCAGCATCCAATCGGATGTGAAATAATAAGAGCCCGCAATATTGGTTCCAATGGCAGAATTTGTGTTTTGAGGTTCCTGCTGTCCCATAGCGGGAAGTCCCCAAATCATGGAAGCGGCCAGAAAAAGCAAAATCCTTAAAAAATTATTTTTTGTTTGCATGATGTTTCTCCTCTTTGAAGGAATGATAAAATGGAACAGGTTTTTCCTGTTCACGATTAGCTACCAAATGTTGTGACGAATAAAATCTTTTTGCAGATGACAATCCATGTCAAAGATTTATAAAGAGTACTAAAAATCAATAAATATATTTTAAAAACAGATACACTTTTTGTTCAGTCAAAATTAATGAGATTGAACAATCGAACTTCGTTTGAAAACTGCAACTCATACAAAATTTTTGTTTGAGACATATTAAAATCCCCAAAACTCCTGAGGTTATGACACTTCCTGAATTCATTTTGATGAAAGGCCAACAAACGATGTTTTAATGCTATAGTACAGGACTAGGAAAAAATGGTTTTACAAAAATGATGATTTTTTAATTTATTTGTACTAAAATTTAGTACATTATTGAATCAAGCACAGACACTACTTGATTCTGTAAACTCTGTTTTTGTAGTAGAGTAGATACAGTTCGTCGAGAGTGGTCGTTAATCGTGTTGGAATATTAAAAAACAGGGAGAGTATCTTCTATGAAACAAACAAGAACTCGCTTATTGCCTGATATCACCCTGGAAACACTGCAGATCAATATCTATCAATTTGTCGAATTCCACTCTTTAATAAGGGCCTATTTTGATGCTTGCAAACAGCAGGATCGGCGCTATTCCTACCGATATTTTTCTCAGCGATTGCAGAGCAAATCACCCAGTTTTGCCAAGGAAGTGCTTGACAAAAAACAGAAAGTTTCTGAAAAATTATTCACCATTTTAACCGAGATGCTGGCACTAAAAGGTGACCAGTTTGACTATTTTGAAAGCCTGTATCGTTTGGAACAGTATCCCAAAGGAACTACACTCCATCAACGCTATTACCAGCGTTTTCGAGAACTTCGCTTCCGGAAGCCAATCAGTCTGGTAGAGGCTCAGCACGATTGTGTCACTTCCTGGTTTGCCTGGTTGATTCGTGAATTAGCCTCTCTGAAAGGTGCCCACTACAATCCATTATGGTTTAAGAAGTGCTTGAACCCTATCTTGGAAAAAAACACAACAGAAGTGATAGAAGCCTTAGAATTATTGAAAAAAGCCGAATTGCTGGTAGAGACCGAAACAGGCTTTGAGGTTCCAGATCCCCTCAAAGAAATGGACCCCAGAGATCCTCGTTTAAAACTCTATTATGAAGAAGTCATTGAACTGTCTCTGAAATTTTTAAGAGACTCATCAAAAAACCGTGAATTTGGTGCTTTCGCCATCGCAACCTCTCCTGAGAAGTACGCAACCTTGAGACAAAATCTTCGTGAATTTCTAGACTCTCAGTTTCGGGAACTGGAGATTCCGACAGGAGAAGGAAAAATGGTGGCTGCGTTTTCCTTCCAACTCTTAAATCTAGCAGAAATCCGTGATTGAGCCATTGAAAACAGGGAGCATTTCTCCCATCAAATACCTCATTCTCATCTGGTTGCTTTTCATACTTGGCATACCCGTGCTGGTTTCCTGTCAGGATGACAGTGATGATGTGGCAGGAATCAAACTGCCCAATCCCACTGAGGCGGAAGAGAAAGAAAACATGGAGAAGGCCCGCACAATTGTTGGCGTGTTTGCCTTGGGAAATACTTCTGACTCACAGGAAAATCGGGTCTTTCGTCTGATTGAAGGGGTCGACGTCACAGTCATTGATTCCAATGGAGAACTTCTTACCAGTACTCAAACGGACAACCAGGGAAATTTTGAATTAACAGTTTCGGTAGCAGAAGATGCCTTGCCACTCACTCTACAAAGTATAGAGAGTGGGGTGACCTATACCTCTGCCATTGCGGCACTGGATACCACCATCACTTCTCATATTAACGAGATCACGACAGCTATTGCAGAAGAATTTGCAACCAGGAGCAACCAAGGGACAGGAACTCTAGAAACTGTGACTAAGTTGGTGCTCATCAACCGCTTTGGCATCAATAACGAAGGAAATCCTAATATTCCAGAAGATACCTTCACCAGTGGAGATTTTACAACCCCTGATAGTTTAGGGAATCTCATTTTGGATACGGCAGCTAACACAGGAATTTCTTTACTCAATGAAACTCCAACTGATGAACCTCTGTTGGCCAATCAAGAATTTTTAGAAACTTTCACCTCCGAATTACGCTCTTTGGAAGATGCATCGACAGTGCTGGAGACCATTGACCAGCAATCTGGGTCGGCCACTTTGGTTCAAAATTTGACAAATGCTGTTGAAGCATCAGACAATGAGCTGAACGAAGCCCTCAATCAGATAAAAGATGATGTCCAGACAACATTAGAAGAACAACAGGACGCCGTCCAAGAATTAGAGCAGCAGTTGGAACAATTGGAAGAGCAGGCAGCAAGTAGTGATGCGCAGGTAACATCTGAATCAACCTCAACGAATACAGAGTCTGATTCTACTGCTGATGAAAGTACTAACAGCGATACCATCACTGAGACAGGGAATTCTAGTGAAGCAGAAAACAATGGTAACACGGCTACGACCACAACGACGAGCACGACGAGCACCACAACTCTGATCAGTGCAAATACAACCACCAGCACGACGACCACCACAACTACTTCGACCAGCACGACGACCACCACTCTCACCACCAATGTAAATACAACCACCAGTACGACGACCACAACCACAACCACTTCGACTAGTACGACCACCACCACGCTCTCTTCCAGTAGCAGCAATAACACCCCTTCCGACATTCAACTGAGCAACACCAGTGTTGCAGAAAACCAGACTTCTGGAACAACAGTTGGTACATTGAGCACGACGGATGCAGATAGTGGCGATACCCATACTTATTCACTGGTTTCTGGAACGGGAAGTACCAACAATGCCTCTTTTTCCATTGATGGATCAACCCTGAAAACTGCTGCCAGTTTTGATTATGAGACTCAAAGCTCCTATAGTATCCGGGTCCAAACCACTGATAACAATAGTGCATCTTACGAAGAAGCCTTGACCATCACCATCAGCAATACCGACGAATCACCAGCCAGTGTCACAACTTTAGCAACAACCAATGCCACAGAAACAACCATTGGGTTGACCTGGACCGCTGTTGGAGAGGATGAGAGTACAGGAACAGCAAGCAGTTATGAAATCCGTTATTCCACGTCTGATATCACCAGTGACTCCCTTTGTGATTCAGCCACAGAATTGTCAAATTCCATCACTCCGCAAACCAGTGGTAGTAGCGAAAGCACTACCGTTACGGTAACATCAGGACTTTCTGGCGTGCAGTACTATTTTTGTATCCGTGCTGTTGATGGTTCTGGCAATAAAGGTTCCTGGTCCTCTTCTGGTGTTACTGCTACCACCACAGCAACTCTAACTCATACAGATATCTCTACGGGGCAGGGAAGTAACTCCGGTTACAATCCCGACATTGTGATTGATACCGTCAACTCGAAACTCCTGGTTGTGACTGAAAACCGGGATAATAATACCAAGCTGAGTTTGTTTCGTTGTGATCTGGATGGTACGGATTGTACCCATACGGATATTTCAGCCGGTCAAGGAACTTATTCTGGAGAAGTACCCAGCATTGCCATCGATACGGGCAATTCCAAACTGGTCGCCATCACACAAAATAGTAATAACAATGACCATCCGGCCTTGTTTCGTTGTGATCTGGATGGTTCCAATTGCACTTATACCGATATTGCTGCAGGACAAGGAACACTATCTGGGATTACCCCTTCGGTTGCAATTGATACCCACAACTCCAAAATTCTGGCAGTTACGAAAAATGGCGAGAATAGTTACAAACCCGCCTTGTTCCGTTGTGATCTGGATGGCTCCAATTGCACTTATACCGATATTTCGTCAGGGCAGGGGATGAATTCAGGAGAAGACCCCGTCATCATTTTTGACTCAGAGACGGTATCTGCGTCTACCAATATACTGGTCATTACCGATAACGTGATCTTGACAGGAGTGCCTGGATTGTTTAAATGTGATTTGAGTGTTTCCAGCTGTGGGCATACGAATCTTGCCAGTGGACTGGGGTTGGGCAATTGGGTCAGTCGTACTCCGAGTGCCGCCATTGACCATGTCAATTCCAAATTGCTGGTGGTCACTAAAAACGATGATAATTCCTCCAAACTAGCCTTGTTTCGTTGTGACACGGATGGCACCAACTGCACGTATACCGATATTTCTACCAGTCAGGGTTCCAACTCTGGTCAAAATCCTTCCCTGGCCATTGATACCACCAATTCCAAGCTATTGGTAGCCACCCAGAATGGAGCGAATAATGAGAAACTGAGTTTGTTCCGTTGTGACCTGGATGGTACCGATTGCACTCATACGGATATCTCGGTCAGTCAAGGGAACAACTCTGGAGAAAATCCGAAGATGGTCATTGATACCGTTAACTCCTATATCTTGATCGTCACCCAAAATGGGGACAATAGCTACAAACCCAGTCTCTATCGACTTCCGCTTGACTTTTAAAAAAAGGAAAGCGATTTATTTTTCAATCGAACTCTCTTTGTCATTTTGTATCAATTAAACAATGAACCTATTTTTAACCAAATGCATTACATTATTTTTTGTGTGATCTGTTCGATCTGGTCCGGTATGTTTATCCTGATGAAGAAGGCAGGTTTCGCTTTTGGTCCGCTTACTATTGGTGCTTTGGGTACGATGGGCGGTGCTTTAATTTTAGCTGGTTTCTGGTTTACCAGCAAAGCAGGTTGGCAGTATAAAAAACGACACATCACGCCGTTGCTGCTGATCGCATTCTTGGGCTATGCTTGGCCATTTTCCATTCAGCCTTTTCTGATAAACAAAATTGGTCATGGATATATCGGGATGATGGTAGCTTTAGTACCTTTTTTGACAATTTTGTTATCGATCCCCATTCTCAAAATCTTTCCCAGCAGAACGCAACTGATCGGGGTTTTAGTGGGTATGTGTTGCATGATCTTGATGATGTTGGACGGTTTGGATCGTAGAATAGAACCTTTTTATCTTTTGTTGGCTACCTCTGTTCCTCTTTCTTATGCTATCTCCAATACATTGGTTCAAAAAAGTTTCAAAGATATCCCCGCAGTACCATTAGCGACCATTTTAATGGCTATTTCTAGTATTTTTCTAATCCCCTTTGCATTGATTTTTGAAACCATCACGGTCAACGAATCGTTTTATTTTTCGCTGCTGTCTTTAGGCATTATAGCAATAATCGGACGTGGAGCAGCCGTATTTTTATTCTACAAGCTTATCAAATTAAAAGGGGCTTTGTTTGCAGGAATGGTAACTTATGTTATCCCAGTGGGGGCTTTGTTTTGGAGCTGGGTAGACAATGAAAGTTTAACAACCATGCAGATTTTAGCCGTTGTCATTATTTTACTGATGGTGGGAATGGTACAAAGGAATATTGTAAAGCAAGAGCAAAAACTAAATAGATGTTTATCCAGAGATTAGTGACATGGTCAAGTGAAAATATCGCCAATTTTTTGTTCACGAACTTTTTCTATTTTCACAAATGAGTATTCAGCACACGCAGTAATTTTTCAAAGTCGATGGGTTTGGTCAGGTAGTCATCGGCTCCTGCCTGGAGGGCGTCTTTTTGTTGTTCGGTGAAGGCATCGGCTGACAATGCCACAATGGGGATGTGTTGATATTCTGGAATCTGTCGTATCTGTCTGGTGGTATCAATACCATTCATGACAGGCATTTGGATATCCATAAAAATGAGAACAGGGAGTTCATTGATGACGTTCAGGTTTTCCAGTAGCTCTAAACCCAATTTGCCATTATTAGCAAATTGGAGATTAAACCCAAAACCATCTAATAAGGCTTTAATCAGGGCTTGATTCATGGGGTTATCTTCAAAAACTAAAATAAGACCCTCAGTTGAAAAGTTGCCATCAAAATCAGGTTTGTGATGGTCAACTGGTAATTGAGCCTCTTTGTAGGGAATCGTGACACTAAAGGTTGAACCAGATTCTAAATGATCTGGTTTGACACGGCTCATCACTCTGATGGTGCCACCCAGCATCTCCACCAGCTTTTTGGTGATGGCCAGCCCCAGGCCGGTTCCACCATAATTTTCAGCAGTCGAGGGATTTGCTTGTTCATAGAGACCAAATATAGCTTGCTGACGGCTTTTGGGAATACCAATTCCTTGATCAATCACCATAAACGCAATATTGGTTTCATCCCCCATCACTTTGATTTTCACTCCCTTACCAGCCGGAGTGAATTTTAAAGCATTGCCTATCAGGTTACTCAGGATTTGAACGAGTTTTGTAGGATCAGAAAGCATGGTTAGTGGAATCTTCGGATTGATCTCATAACTCAAATCAACTCCTTTTTGCTGAGCAAGAATCTGATGAGTGTCATAAATATTGTCAATGAACATTTTGATATCAATGGGTTCTTCTGAAATGCCCATCATGCCCGCTTCAATCTTGGAGATATCCAAAAAGTTATTAACCATTTCTAATAAATTTTGGGCACTGGTCTGAACATTTTTTTGAAATTTGAGGAACTCGTCTGGTAAATCCAGTTTTTTGCTGCGATCTATGAGGATTTTGTTAAATCCAAGTACGGCTCCAAGGGGAGTACGGATATCATGAGTCAAATTGGCTAGAAATTGAGTTTTGGCCTTTGATGCGGCTTCCGCTTTTTCAAGCGCTTCAATCAATTCTGTGATATCGTAATTCACTCCAATCATGTGGGTTGCGTCTTCTTCATCCCGGTGGACCACCTTAGCAAATGCTCGAATGTGGCGAATTGTCCCATCAGGCCAGATGACACGAAACTGGGTGTTGAACTCTTTCTTCAACTCCAGAGCTTCTTGCACTTCATTTCCAGCTCGTTCTAGGTCTTCAGGGTGGACTCCATTTTCCCAGGCTGCATAAGCTCCGCCAAAATCCTCAGCTTGAATGCCGTACAGTTGGTACATGGATTCATCCCATACTAAATTGTTGTTGGTGACATCCCAATCCCAAACCCCAAGATGTGCGGAGCGAAGAGCCAAATCCAATCGTTCGCTGACCCGTTGCACTTCAAGCTGTGCTGATTTCATATGGGTCAAATCATGCAATATACCCGTAAATTGGCGTTTTCCCTCATGCATGGTTTCTGATATCGATAAATACAATGATAAGGTCTCTCCATTTTTTCTCAAACCAATGACTTCACGCCCTTTTCCGATGACTTTTGCCTGTCTAGTTTGGAGATATCGGTTGATGTATTCATCGTGTTGTTCGTGATGAGGGGAAGGCATTAACAGGCTTACGTTTTGCCCGATCATTTCGCTGGCATCATAACCAAAAATTTGAGTTGCAGCAGGATTGAATGACGTGATAATACCTTTTTCATCAATTGTCACAATGGCGTCTACAGCAGTATCTACAATAGAACGATACCGTTCTTCAGAATTTTGTAATTGTTGCTCAGTTGCTTTTCTTTGGGTGATGTCCTCCATTAATGCCAATTCAATTTCTTTCCGCTCACGGTTTTCCTTTTCCAACTGAATGTTCTGGTCTTTCAAGTGTTTTTGAATTTGATTGCTAATACGCATAAACAGAAGGCTTGTGATCACTACTGCAATCACAGCAATTAACATCACAAGCCCGCCCACTTTAATATACGGTGCTCTCAGTTCAGATAAATCGATTTTGCCAACAAGCCCTGAGCGTAAAGAAGGAATTGGCGCATAAGCAGCAAGTACCCTTTCTCCACGATAATCGAGGCTAACCATCGTTCCTGAATTTCCTTGTAACGCCAGGTGCATGTGTTGTGAAAATTCAGAATCTATCGGAATGACAAGCTGCTTTTCATTGGAGAGTCGTGGAGAAAAGTGAAAAATCATTTGATCATCGTTTCGATGAGCAACGATAAATTCGCCAGTTCGACCAAAAGTTTCCAGCCTGAACGCCTCTTCCACCTGGCTTAATGTGGCTCCTTGAGAACCTAATGGGTGATCGGCCTGACTGAATTGTGCATCAAAACGAGCAACCGCTTCAATGATTTGAACTTGGCTGTTGACCACCCCTGACATCCAATCCTCATGTTTC
>JANQHV010000257.1 GCA_028282505.1 SAR324 cluster bacterium
AGAAGGTAGTAGTAATATTAACAGGTACCCGCTCTGCATCACGAACCAGGAGTGTTTGAATTTCCCTGGATTGATTCAGAACAATTCCATTGACCTTCCCCCTCAACTCTCGACGAATCGGCAAAGTAAATTGATATTCCACAGCATCATCCCTGGAAACTTTGCAAAGCAAACTGGAAAACCGCATCAAATCCACGGGTTTCTTATGCCTGGTGGGGGATTTGATCACCAGGTATTTTTCTGTTGCAAAGATGATCGATGATAGAAACGTTACCGTTTTTTTGGGTAGCACGATAGTGCATTCTATTCGATCAGACGGGCTTAGCATCTGCGTACAAAGAAACGGAATACGCTTGCTGTAAAAACCAAATCCAAGCTGATGTCTCAACCGGTAAAGATGCGACAATGTTTTATCATCTTGCTCGATTTTTGCAAATTCTTTTGCATATAATTCAAATTCTTCTGCTGATTCCAGCATTTTTAGCAGTGTGTCCGGTGAAGCTGTTCCACACAACCTTACTAACAATTGATCATCGTTTTCTGTAATTTTAAACTGCTCGTATAACTGTTCCACTTTTCTCAGTGTTTGCTTTCTTTGTTTTCTACGCAGCGAGTACTTTTCCCAATATTTTCCACCAAAATAAGCAAGAATCATGAAGCCGATTGCCAAGCCAGCAGTCGTACCGAGAACTTTAGCCTGAGATTCACCTGCATAGAACCTTCTTTCTGGACGTTTGATGTCCTTCAATTCAAAAGCTTCCCAACGACGAAAAAATTGCCCTATCCACTTTTCAGAGTACTGCTCCATTTGGTCACGAGCCGATTGACAGGAAACCAGTTCCATTAAGACGAATCCTAGAAAAGCGATGCGTAATTTGGCAAAATGTCTGCTCATTGTTCTCTCACCAATCACTCCCATCTTATGTGTGCAGTGGTGTTATTACAGTCTTGCTCTTAGAGCCCATTAGAGAATTCATAAATCTTGTTTTTTATGTCATCCTGAGTGAAGCGAAGGATCTCTAAACGACTGATAATATGATAGATCCTTCGACAAGCTCAGGATGACAAATCCTAAAAAAAACGAATTCTCTAACAGGTTCTTAATCTAATCTTAAATCTTTTGGAATTGATGAATTAAGATTATGAATTTGCGTATTTTATTGTGAATACTTGTACTAAGTACAGAAAATCAGAACGAAAAATCGATCTCGTTGAGCGGATTTCCTGTTCCTTGGGGAGAGGGGCAGGGTGAGGGGAAACGGATGACGCCTCAATTATTTTTGAATATTCCTTAAGACAGTTCCGTCAAAAAATTGCTAAATAATTTTCCAAGAGCAGGCAGTTGATCGATCAAACGATGGCCACTGTTCAATACATGCAACCGTGCCTGGTGTTCTTTGGCAAAACGGATCACACCATCCACTGGCACTGTATCATCATGCCACCCATGCACAATATCCAGATACGCTGTATGTGGTGGCGGTGCTTCTTTGATTTCACTTTCTACCAAATACCCCACATATACTGCTGGAGCCAATAAGAACATTCCTTTGGGTTTTAACTGGCTGGATGCTTCCAAAGACACCCAGCCTCCCATGCTGGAACCTACCAAGACCAAGCATTCCAAATCTGGGGGAATCAGCTTGAGGAGTTTTTGCACTCGTTGGTTGGGGTCCATCATCCCTGCATAATCCGGGCTCTCCACGGCAAATCCCTGAGATTTTCCAATTTCTGCCAAATATTGGATCTTTGATCCCCATGGCCCACTCTCCAGACCATGAGCAAAATAAATTACTTTTCTATCAGTCATCTCTTCATTTGTTTAGTGTTTTTGGGACTCAATCATATTTTCGGCTTAAGCCCGTTTTTTGTGTCACCTGGTGGTTAAAATTACATTTACGGATACGCCCTAAAAATAGATTCAACATCGGCTCTAATGACATTCCAGTCCCCCCTTAAGATTTCCTGTTCCAATTGTCCAGGAGCCCAGCCTGCATAACCGGCATAGACACGAAATCGGTAGTCAGGGTTGGAGTTGGCCTGCTCAGCCATTTTTTCCAGTAAACTTCTGCTGGAACTCACATAAATATTGTCAAACACATGAATTCCATTTTCCGGTTTATCATTGAATTGCACCAATAGCAGAATCTGTCCTCTGGCAACCGGGCCCCCCAAAAAAAGAGGTTCCCTGTGCTGTTCAATGCTTTTCATTTCAGGCCAAATTTGAGTCAATGGCACATCAGTCGGTCGATTGATTACCAAACCCAATGATCCTTGGGCATTGTATTCAATCAGCAGTACGACAGTTTTTGAAAAATTGGGATCGGTCAATTGCTCACGGGCAACCAGAAATTTTCCTTTGGCTAATTCACCAGAAGTACTCCCTTCTTTGGAAAAAGCAGCCAATACGACGTTGTGTTTATTGTGAGAAAGCATTCCAATTTCTGAAGCCACACTCTCCCACAATACTATCAGAAATGCACTAAAGATTGCAGATGCTGTCACAATCCACTGATATGATTTCATTTGTGCCTTATTGGAGGGAGACTTGAGATTTTCCAGGATTGTTGAATAAAAGTGCCTTCATATTTGGAAATCACCTAAACAGCATGTGCTGTTTGAAGCCAGATTGCAAGCAATATCAGCAAGCAGGAGCAGAAAAACTCATCATTCGTCAAATTTATGATAAGATCAAATAATACCTTTAACTCCTCTCCTTTTTTGGGGCGAAGGGATAAAAATACTTGTCACTTTTTAAATACAACAGGGTATTAAAATTCTGAAGAGATAATGAGTACTAAAGAATCTTTCAAAGATGCATTAAAAAAAATAGATTTCTCTGGTCAAAAACAAATTTTTGAAAAATACTTTCTTGAGCAAGATTGTTACCTCAAAGTTGATTTTAATCAAGAAAAGTTGATTTATCCCGAAGGAAAAGGACTCGTAATTAATGAATGTCAAATCTGTAACTTCAAAGCCAATGAAAATTTTGTGGTTTTTGAGTGTGTCAATAGACTTTTAGAAAAAGGTTATAAACCGGAACATATTCAGCTAAAACCAAAATGGAAGGTGGGTCATGAAACAAGTGGTGAATGTGCCGACATTCTGATCAAAGACCATTCAGGAAAATCATTGCTGCTCATTGCGTGCAAGACTCCAGGAAAAGAATTTAATGATGAATGGAAAAAAACACTCCAAAATGGAGGTCAATTACTGACTTATGCCAGACAAGCAGGAAATACTCAGTTTGTTTGTCTGTATTCTTCTGATTTTGTAGATGGAAACATAATTTATAAAAATCACATTATTACGCTGAAGGATAATGAACAACTCTTGGAAGAAAACCAAGAAAAGAAATTTTTCTCTTTTCGAGATGCGCAATCAGTAGAAGACCTTTTTAAAGTCTGGAAAGAAACATATTCAAGGGATTTTGCCACATTAGGAATCTTTGAGGATGAGATCCAGGCTTATCATATTGGGCAACAAAAATTCTCTGTCCGGGATCTGAATGTTATCAGTAGTCATGATATACAGGGAAAATACCATGAATTTGCCACGATTTTGAGGCAACACAATGTTTCAGGAAGGGAAAATGCCTTTGATAAATTAGTAAACCTGTTTCTGTGTAAAATTGTTGATGAAACACGAAATCCTGATGAGCTTAAATTTTATTGGAAAGGCATGGCATACGACAGTTTTTTTGAGTTACAGGATCGTCTGCAATTGTTGTATCAGGCAGGTATGAAAGAGTTTTTAGGAGAAGACGTTACCTATATTGATAATAACGCAATTGATGAGGTTTTTCGTTTTGTCAAAAATGATCCCAAGGCAACTGGTGATACGATCAAAAAGTATTTTCGAGAATTGAAATTTTTCACCAATCACGATTTTGCTTTTATTGATGTGCATAATGAAAAACTATTTTATCAAAATTCTGTTGTATTGCTTAAAATTGTGAAAATACTTCAGGACATTCGCTTGACCACCAGTGAGCAAAATCAGTTTTTAGGCGATATGTTTGAAGGCTTTTTGGATCAGGGGGTGAAGCAGAGCGAAGGTCAGTTCTTTACTCCCATGCCCATTGTCAAATTCATTCTTTCATCCTTACCATTGGGACACATTATTTCAGAAAATGAGCAAATCCCTAAAGTGATTGATTATGCCTGCGGAGCTGGACATTTTCTGAATGAGTACGCTTTGCAAATAATTCCTTATGTAGAAAAAAAACAGCGATTTAAAATTGATGCCTATCATCCTGAAATTACAGGAGTTGAAAAAGAATACCGGCTTGCAAAAGTAGCAAAAGTGTCTGCGTTTATGTATGGACAGGACAATATTAAAATTCGTTATAGGGACGCTTTGGCAGAAAGCTCAGATATTAAATACGGGGACTATACGATTCTGGTTTCTAATCCTCCTTACAGTGTAAAGGGGTTTTTGGAAACTCTGAAAGAACATGAGCGGAATCGTTTTGAACTAACAGGAACCATTGAGGAAAAAAGTTTCTCCAGCAATAATAGCATTGAAGCGTTTTTTATTGAAAGAGCAAAGCAACTATTACATCCTGGAGGAGTTGCCGGAATTATTGTTCCCTCTTCTATGTTGTCAAAAGGAAATCAGAAAAACAGCACAAAGAAACAAAATGTCTACGTGGCCTGCCGTGAAATTTTACTGAAATATTTTGATATTGTCGCAATCACTGAGTTTGGGAGGGGAACTTTTGGCAAAACAGGAACTAACACCGTCACTTTATTTCTCAGACGCAAACAAGAGAATCCAGCACCGGCGGATCATTACCATGACCGGGTTGAAGCATGGTTTCAGCATGATACCACCAAAAACGAAATTTTTGAGGAGGAATATTTGATTAAAAAATATTGTGATCATCTTGAGGTCGATTTTGAGGATTACAAAACTTTACTGTCAGGAAATCCCAATAACTCTCTCCTGGAACATGATACTTTTCAGGAATATCGCAAAGATTTCGAAAATTCAACAGGGATTAAAAAACGTAAAAAACAGAAAACTTATAAACAATTGAGCAAAGAAGAACAAACAGAAGAGATTAAGAAAAAGTTTCTGGAATATCTGAGAAGGATCGAAAAGGATAAACTTTATTATTTTGTTTTGGCAGCCCTCAACCCACAAGATGTGATTATCGTAAAAAGCCCTTCCGATCATAACTCCAGAAAAAAATTCCTGGGGTATGAGTGGAGCAGTGCCAAAGGGAGTGAGGGAATCAAATATCTCGGCAGAGAAAACATCTCCTCTATTTCCGTTCAGGGTGAAAATAACAATTCAGAACTAGATGAGGAAAACACAAGAATCCTCAACAACCTGCTAAACCTTGCCAGTATTCAGACGCCACTCTATGCGCCCAACAACAATAAAAATCCTGAAAAAATCAATACGTTGATTGCTTCCAATTTTAACGGAGCCCCTGTTATTATTCCAGAAAGCTTGAGCGAATTTGTCAGCACTGCCAAATTAATGGACATGCATGATTTTTCCCGTAAGGAGTTCAATAAGACCATTAGTCTGACTCCAAAGAAAACTATTCAAATTGAAACGAAGTGGGATTGGGTAAAGTTGGGAGACGTTTGCGAAACCCCGCAATATGGTGCAACTGAAAGCGCTATTGATGGAGAGCCCGAAATCGATTACCGCTACATCAGAATTACCGATATTGACGATAATGGACAATTAACCTCGGATTGGAAGACTGCGCCAAATGTTGAGGAAAAATATATTTTACAGGATGGAGATTTTTTATTTGCTCGATCCGGGGCAACAGTAGGGAAAACTTTTTTATATAAAAAAAAACATGGAAAAGCCCTATATGCGGGATATTTAATCAGATATCGAACAAAAAGAGAACAATTACTTCCAGAATTTTTGAGATACATTACAGAATTGGATTACTACAAGCAATGGGTGAAAAGCACACAGACAGGCACATCACAACCCAACATCAATGCTCAGATGTATTCTGGTTTTAAAATCCCACTTCCTCCCAAAGAAATACAAGTAAGGATTGTAAAAGCCTGTGAAGAAATTGATGCTGAGTATGAGCAAGCGATAAAAACCATTGAGCACAATAAGCAAGAGATTGAAGCAAAAGTTGTTTCTATTTCTCAGCAAGGCTATGCACAACAGAAGCTTTCTGAAATTTCATCGATAAATCCACCAAAAGCAGAAATCAAAAATGTGGATGATAATGTGGAGGTGTCCTTTATCGAAATGGCTTCGGTCGGTGCGGATGGTGATGTCACCTGCAAAGAAGATCGGCCTCTCAATGAATTAAGGCAAGGCAGTTATACTTATTTTAGGGAAAATGACATCATATTGGCCAAAATTACCCCTTGTATGGAAAACGGAAAATGCGCAATTGTCACTGGTTTAACCAATCAACTGGGCATGGGAAGCTCTGAATTCCATGTTATAAGAGTTGATGAAGATAAAGCAATTCCTAAATATGTTTTTGCATTAATACATCGTGATGTTGTTAGAAAGGAAGCTGAAAAAAATATGACTGGTTCGAGTGGTCATCGCAGAGTTCCAGCCTCCTTTTATGAAAATTTCAGAATACCTGTACCCCAAAAAGATATTCAACAATCTTTGGTCACAGAAATTGAAAATCTTGAAACTAGGATAAAGGAGGTGAGAAAAACAATTGACGGAATTGTGGTGAAGAAACAAACAGTATTGAAGCATTATTTATGAAGGAGGGGAAATCCGCAGGTTGATCTTACAAAACCATCTTTTTTCAAATCGAATTAGACAGAGCCTGTGTATTCCAATATCCGACCTTATGTTTAAACAGATACTTTTGCAGCGATTCTGTTCCTAGTGGATCATAATCTAAAAATCAAGAGGACTTTTGGCTTCTTTTTTTGTAGTGCTTTTTATGGTGTGGGTATAAATCATGGTTGTTTTTACATCACTATGACCCAATAATTCTTGAATAGTGCGAATATCATAATTTGCTTGGAGTAAGTGGCTGGCAAAACTATGACGAAAGGTATGCGCGGTTGCTCGTTTACAAATCCTCGCTTTCCCGACTGCGACTTTAATTGCTTTCTGTAGATGTGTTTCGTGCAGATGAGAGCGTTTGTATTCTCCTGTCTCCGGCACACGGGTTAAGTTTTTGGCAGGAAAGAACCATTGCCAAATGAACTCCTTTGGTGCATTTGAATATTTTTTTTCTAAAGCGTTAACCAAAAACACCCCTGCATACTTTCGATCCAAATCAAGTTGGTGCAACATTTTCAACGATTGAAGATGCTCTTTGAGTTCGGGAAACAGAGTTTCCGGTAGAGGTACAGTTCGGTCTTTTTTCCCTTTTCCGTCATGAATTGTCAACACTCCCATCTCAAAATTAAAACATTGGACGCGAAGTGTTAAACATTCAAAAAGTCTGAGCCCACAACCGTATAGCAGTTTTACCGCCAATTCATAAGGGGGGGCCAAATAGGTTAAAATAGTGTCGATTTCTTCTCGTGATAAGACCACAGGAATGTAAGGTTTTCTTTTTGCCCGCACCACCCCATCTGCTTTTCCAAACTCCCGATGCAAAACATGTCGAAAAAAAAATAACAAGGAGTTAAAGGCTTGATTCTGGGTGGATGCCGACACTTTCC
>JANQHV010000261.1 GCA_028282505.1 SAR324 cluster bacterium
TCGTTAAATAGGCTCGCTATTCGCCTCAAATTTTCTCAAAAATCCGCTCAACGAGATCGATTTTTCGCCACAAACCATCTTTTCCAAACAGGTTCTAAAACCTTCGAGTCGATTAGATAGAAGCAATTGTCACTTTTTCAAGGCAACTTGGTATTAAAAACTAACTTTCAATGAGAAATACAATGAAACAGTTCTATCTTTTATTAGTAGTCTTGCTAGTCCACTCGACTCTTCACACAGTTCTCTTTGCAGACACATTGTTGGGAAGAACTTTCGATGGTAGAAGAGTGATCATCCACAGTGATGGAAGGATCGAGTATGAAGAAGCCAGTCCAACTCAAGAATCCTCATCCTTCCATCAAAAGAGGGAATTGATTCAGATAATCGTCGAAATATCAGGTTTTTTAAATACGTTGAATAGCTTGCCAGAACAAATCAAAGCCCAAATCACACAACGGCAAATGACTGCTAAAGATCCTGAGATTATCCAATTTGTTGCAGAAACATTGGTAGCGTCTTTTGATCCAGAGCGATCATACAAGATTGTAGTGGACCACATGACCCAAAAATTGAACAGAAATACAATAGAGAGCTTACTGAGTTGGTATGAAAGTCCTTTGGGAAAAAAGATAGCAACCGAGGAGCAGCGATTCAATGCTCCCGGAGAGCAAGCCAATCTTTTGCGGTACATTGCTGATCTGAAGACATCTCCACCACCACGGGAACGTGTCTTATTGATTCAAGAGTTTGAAGCATCAGCAAAAATAACTGAATTAATCATGCAAATGACGGTCAGTATTACACGAGGAATGCTACATTCTTTAATGAAACTTGCACCTCCTGACGAGACTCAACCCAATCCGGAAGAAATTGAAGATATGATTCAACGACAAATTTTCTTAATGGAAGATGTTTTCCGTGAACAAATGCTTTTGAGCTCACTATATGTTTACCGTAATATTTCCGATGAAGACATGGCAGAATATATTACTTTTGTGGAGTCTCCTGCCAGTAGACAGTTTAGTGTTTTAAGTGCCGAAGTACTGGAATATATCATTGCAGATATATTTGATCGCACAGTGCCCAAATTGATGGAATTTGCAAAGAAAAAAAGAACAAAATGATTCAGGGCATAGAGTTGGCCACTTCATCAAAAACAGAGTAAATAGTGTGCAAAGAATTCATAAATCGATGACAATCCATGTATCTGTAATCAGATCAACATGAAAAACAATAGCCTGCTTTTGTTGCTCATCAGCCTTTTTGCCTACCTCTTTTCTACTTCTCTCTTGATCGCTTCCCCAAAGATCAACCCACTTCCAGTGATCCTGGAAGACAAAAAAGAACGGTATCCCCTTGGTCACCATTTAGAATATTTGGAAGATCGAACTGGAACATTACGCATTGAAGATGTGAGCGGTTTGACGTCTCGATCTCCTGAGTTTGATGTTCAGTTCCAACCAAACCAAAAAGACGTTCTCAACTTTGGAGTCACACCTTCTGCCTATTGGGTTAGATTTCAATTACAGGCCCCTTTAAAAAATCAAAAAAAATGGTTGTTAGAAATAAAAGGCAATAACTGGAAATTGGTTCAATTCTACTGGCCAACCCATACACGTTCTTGGATTAAAGAGGAAGGGGGAAGGAGCCTGCCATTTGATCACGAAGTTTTTATGAATAAAGGCACCGTTTTTCGATTGCCCCAATCCTTAGAACAAGAACAAACGGTTTATCTTCGCTTCGAATCGGAGAACGAAATGGTGCTGGATATGCACCTTTGGTCATCTCGCCAATACCACAATGAAAATGAGAAAAACCTTTATTTCCAGGGGGCGTTTCATGGGCTTTTGATCACAATGGTGATTTACAATCTATTTCTCTACCTTTCCATTCGAGACAGAAGTTACTTGTTCTATACAAGCTATTTATCAGCATTGACCGCTTTCTTCATGATAGACGATAGCGTGGGAACTCCAGTGTTCTGGAAAATACCAGACTGGTTGATGTTTAGAATGGATGCGTTTGCCTTTGGTATTTTCGAGATATTTTTTATCTTATTTGTCAAATCGTTCCTACGAACCAAACAGAACACACCAAAATCGAATCACGTCCTTTCGTTTTCAATAGTTGTCATTATTGCAGCCACGATATTGTTTGTACTGATAGGTATTGAATCGAAACTAGCTCAAGTGTCCATGATTGGAAGTATACTTTTGATGAGCGTGACGGTCATGATTGTAGCGATTCTTTGCCTCAAAAAAGGGTACACTCCCGCTCAGTATTTTCTCCTGGCATCCTCCTGTTTTATTGGTGCCATTGCTATTTCGGCCCTACAAGCATTAGAAGTTTTACCCTATTATGATCCTGAACTCGTATTCATGAGAGTCGGTGTGCTTTTAGAGGCAGTACTGTATTCTTTTGCATTGGCCGATCGTTTAAAATATGAACGCCGACTCAAAGAAGCATCGCAACAGCAAGCCATTGAAGAACAAAAACGGATGACCCATACATTTCAAAAATTCGTTCCCAAACAATTTCTACGGCGCATTTCTGATCGAGGTATCGAAGACATTGAATTTGGTAGAGCAGAGAGTGACATGATCTCTATCCTTTTCTCCGATATCCGTTCCTTCACCCATTTATCTGAAACAATGTCCCCCCAAGAGCTGATGAATTTTCTTAATGATTATTTTTCAAGAATGAATCAACCGATCCATGATAATCATGGATTTATTGATAAATTCATTGGCGATGCCATTATGGCCCTGTTTGATATGCCTGAAAAAACAGATCAGGATGAAGCGATTTATGCTGTTCAAGCTGCTATCGGCATGCAGGAGTCGCTGAAAGAATTCAATCAACTTCGAATGACTCACGGAAACTTGCCCATTGCCATAGGGATTGGAATCCACAGTGGTCCTGTCATTATTGGCACCGTGGGATCAAAAGACAGAATGGATTCAACAGTTTTAGGGGATGTCGTCAATCTGGCTTCCCGATTGGAAGGATTGACCAAGCAATATCAGGTTTCCACCATTATTAGCTCCACTACATGGAATTTTATCAAAGAGGATGCATCCTTCCATTGGAGAGAGCTGGACTTTGTGATGGTCAAAGGCAGGGATCAACCGGAACGAATTTACGAAATATTTAATGCCGATGAGCCAGACATTCGAGAAAAAAAGCAACAGATCTTGAAACCATACCACGAAGGGTTGGCGAACTACTGCTCTCAAAATTGGGAAACTGCCATCTTATTTTTTGAAGAATGTCTTAAGATTTATCCTCAAGATCCTGTTTCACAAAAGTATCTTGGTCGTTGCATGAAGTTCAAGAATACACCACCAGGCAAAAATTGGAATGGAGCACTGAAACTGGAAGAAAAATAATACTCCTTACCTCGAAAAAAAGAGGGAATTGAATCATTGAATTTTTGGCAGAAAACGATTACATATTGTGGCAACTGCTTGATTCAGAGATACACAATCATATCTCACACCAGCCCTTAATAGGAATAGCTCTCAATTTACATGCTATTTAGAAGTGAACATGCCCCTTTTATAAACCAACCACTAGATACAAAATATGATTAGAGCCTTAATCAGTATGGTTATAGTGGCGTATGCTTTTTTTACTGTTTCAGTCGAAGCCAAGCCACCTGATAAAATTAAGGAGACTGCTGAAATACTGACTCCGGAAGAGCGCGCATGGTTGAATGCTCACCCTGTTATTCGTGTGCACAATGAATTGAATTGGCCTCCTTTCAATTACAACGTCGGAGGAATTCCGGCAGGATATTCAATTGATTACATGAACCTATTGGCCAATCGAATTGGAATTGAGGTCCAATACGTTTCAGGGGAATGGGGCGAACTACTGGACAAAGCATACAACAAACAGCTCGATGTCATGCTAAATATCATCAAAACCCCTGAGCGCCAAAAACACCTTCTTTATACAGGAAGCTATGCAAAGAACTCCAATGTCATCATGGCATTGAAAAGCAGTCCAATTTCAGATGTAAAATCACTTTTTGGTAAAAGAGTCGCCTACCCGGAAGGTTTCTTCTATGATGAAGTTCTCAAAAATCAATTCCCAACAATTGAACGCGTTCCAATGAAAAATACGCTGGGCACTCTCAAAGCATTGCAGTTTGGTCAAGTCGATGCGGTTTTGGGGGAGTTGGCAACACTGCGGTACCAAATCAATGAAAATTCACTAACAAGTGTCGTGGCAAAGGGGAAGTTTGTCACCAATAATCCTGAACTTGAAAAACTAAATATCGCCATCAGGAATGATTGGCCTGAGTTACGATCAATTCTTCAAAAAACCATGCTCACCATACCGTTGGATACGCTCAAAGAGCTGCAAAAAAAATGGATGGGAGATATCAAGAAAAATGTATTGTTAACTCAAAGAGAACAAGCATGGCTCAACGACCACTCAAAAATTAAAATTGGAGTAGACCCCAGCTGGATGCCGTTGGAACACATCAACCCAGAAAGTGGAGCACATGAAGGAATCATTGCGGATTATCTAAAACTGATTGGCAAGCGAAGTGGACTGAAGTTTGAGGTCGTTCCGGCAAAAAATTGGCAAGAAACCGTGAAACAGGTGAAAGAACGCCAGGCCGATGCCTATGCAGGGGTGAAAATTACCGAAGATCGACAACAGTATATGAACTATTCTCAACCTTATCTAAAATTGGCAGATGTGATTGTCATGCGACAAAATGCTGAGCCAATCACTGGAATGCAGGATCTTCAAGAAAAACGCATTGGGGTGGTGAAAGACTATTGGACTGAGGCTATCCTGAAACGAGATTTTCCAGAACTCCAGCTTGAATCCGTTAAGAACGCAATTGAAGGATTCCAGCAGGTCGCTTCCGGAGAGTTAGACGCTTTTGTGGAGGATCAGCTTGTTGCCGGATACATCATTTCTCAATACGGGCTTTACTCCCTTAAAATCGCGGCAAAAACCCCTTTCAAAAGTGATCTTTATTTCGCTTTGAGAAATGATTGGCCACCTGAACCGCTCTCTATTTTCAACAAAGCCATCAGCACTATCACAAAAGAAGAGCAAAACCAGATCCTTGGACGATGGATATCCTTTTCTATCGGCCATGCCAGGAAACAAACAGAACAAGAAGGAAATAACAACGTTACTTCATTAGAAATAATCACCACGCAGATTGTTGTAGAAGGAATGCTGTTTATCTTGGGTATTACAATTGTGACAGGATTTTTTATTTTTTTAATCCAACAATATTTTGATGATTTTTTTACCAATTTATTGCAGTCTAATAAAATCCTTTGGATTGGCCCCCTCATGATTGCTGTCTTTCTGGTTGTGATCAGCATCATGACTCAAGTGGCCCTGAATACTATTGAAAAACAAACTCGAAGTAGCGCAGCCAAATCATTGCAAGGTGTGCTCAATACAACCCATGAATCTATATCGGTTTGGGTGGAAAATAAGAAAAAATCCATTGCGCAGTTAGCTCAAGATCCCAAATTGATTAAACTGGTGCAAAAGCATCTGATCTTCTACAGAAGTGGAGGCAATCTTCTTACCAGTCAATCATTGAAAGAACTTCGTAATTTCTTCAATTCCAAACGAAATTATCACAGAGATATTGGTTTTTTTATTATTGCTCCTGATAATATTAATGTCGCCTCCATGCGGGATAACAACATCGGAGTAACCAATTTGATTGCGAAACAGCGTCCTGCTACATTACAAAACGCTTTTTTTGGAGAAACCGTTTTTGTACTTCCTATTGGCTCTGATATTGCGCTTGAAACAGAATCATCTTCTTATCAAAAACCTGCGACAATGTTTTTTGCAGCTCCCATCAAAGATGAACTCGGCCTTGTGATTGCGGTATTGACTCTGAGAATCGACCCTGTTCGCGATTTTAGTCAATTGATTCAAGGAGGTCGAATCGGTTCCAGTGGCAAAACCTACGCATTTGATCTAAAAGGGCGTTTAATTTCAAAGAGCCGCTTTCCAGATCAACTGAGAAAAATTGGTTTGATTTCAGCAAACCAGCAGGAAATTCTAAATATGAAAATCAGTGATCCAGGTCGCAATCTGCTGGAAGGTCATCACCCCCTTCTTTCTCCGTCGCAGCGCCCTCTTACCTTCATGGCTCAAAATGCAGTTGCTGGTAATAAAGGAGTGAGCATGCAAGGGTATCGGGATTACCGTGGTGTCAGAGTGTTGGGAACATGGTTGTGGGACTATGAACTCGACATTGGCTTAACCACTGAAATAGATGAAGAAGAAGTGCTGACCAGTTATCAAACTACTCGAATCATCGTCATTTCTGTCTTAGGCATGACCGTTTTTCTTTCTATTCTCTTCACTGTCATCAGCCTTTGGTTAGGACGGAGAGCAAGTAAATTCCTGGCTCATCAGTTATCAGAAACAAAAAAGATTGCCTCCATGACCCTGACCTTTGAAAAGTTCGTTCCCGCCCAATTTCTGAGACGAATCGCAGATGATGGTGTAGAAAATATTGAGTTAGGCAATGCTCAAACAGAAAATCTCACTATACTGTTTTCTGATATACGATCTTTCACCAATTTGTCGGAAACGATGTCACCCACAGATTTATTACGTTTTTTAAATCAATATTTGGATCAAATGAACAATACGATTCACTTAAATCATGGATTCATTGACAAGTTTATTGGTGATGCAATCATGGCGTTATTTGACCGCACAGGCGACTCAAAATCGATAGCGGCAAAGGATGCTGTTTCAGCGGCACTTGCCATGCAAAAAGCCACTATGGAATACAATAAGTATCGACAATCCATGAAGCGTGTACCGATTGAAGTAGGAATCGGAATTCACAGTGGCGAGGTTATCATGGGGACAATCGGGTCAAAACAGCGAATGGACTCCACTGTTTTAGGCGATAATGTCAATCTGACTTCCCGCCTGGAAAGCCTGACTAAAACATATGGCGTCAATATCATTGCCAGTCATAACACTATTAGTTTACTAGGAGCCTCGAATCCTTTTAAATTTCGTGAACTGGATATCGTAAAAGTTAGAGGTAAAACGAAAGCAACCAGTATCTATGAAATTTTTGATTGCGACCCTCCAGAAATACAGGAACTCAAAGCCAAAACAGCAACCAGGATCACCTCTGGTTTATACTTCCGTAACAATCAACAATGGGATGATGCTCTGGCGACTTTCCAAAAAGCCCTGGACATTTATCCCACCGACCGGGTTTTACAGCATCATATTGAATACTGTCTATTATTGAGAGAAAACCCTCCTCCTTTAGACTGGGATGGGGGGATTGATCTGGCTGCAGATCCCCTGAAAACCAGGCTGGTGCTAAATCGTGAAATTAAATGGAACCCAAGCTGGTCTATTGGGTTGGAAGAGGTTGACCAACAACATCAAGAACTGATTTCCCGACTCAATAAACTGATTACAGCAACAAATAGTGGAAAAGGCAAAGACCAAATCGAAAAAACCCTTTCTTTCTTGGAAGACTATGTTGTGTTTCACTTTGAAGAAGAAGAAATGTTGATGAAACAATATCAATATCCTGATTATTCCGCCCATGAAAATGAACACGCACGATTTGTTGAAGTTGTTCAATACCTGAAAGAAGAGTATGAGACGAAAGGAATCCATTTAGATTTAGCATTTCGTATTCAAAGTCAGGTCGTCAACTGGGTGATCACTCATGTTATTGAACATGATAAAAAAATAGGAATTTGGCTGAATAATCAAAAGTAAACACTTGAGAAAGATTTTTTTCCTACATCCCCTGAATGCCTTAGGCCAACAAGGGGTGCGAGGGAGTGACGTCCAATTACAATACATGCAAAAACGCAACATCTGAGACAACGATTCTATGAACACACAAGATGCTATTAAGAAAACAGGGGATTTCATTCGAAACTCTGCAACTCTGAAAATTATTTCAATTGGGATACTCATTTTATTGTTACTCATTCCTGCAAATCAGAAAACCGTTACGATGAATAAAATTCCGTACTACACTTGATGTTTGAAACACGCTTGTTTTTAACATTTTCAACAGGTTAAACTGTTTATCTATGAAATGCCTCTTTCCCATTCTCATACTGCTGATGCCCATAGGTTGTACCGCTCAACCACCACCCACCGTTTTTTCTGATGAAATGATTTTAATCCCTGAAGGCATCGTCCAGATGGGCTCCACCAAAGGAGAGCCCGATGAAAAACCTGTAAAACAGATAAAAGTTTCTACATTTCGGATGCAGCGAACAGAAGTGACGAATCAACAATTTGCTGAGTTTGTAAAAGTAACGGAGTATGTCACGACAGCAGAACAAATGGGATGGGGATGGGTTTGGCAAAAAAAATGGCGCAAAGTAACAGGTGCTACCTGGAAACACCCTCATGGTCTCCAGACAAACATTTTACAACTGAAAAATCATCCTGTCGTTCAAGTCAGTTGGCTTGATGCAGTAGCATATTGTCAATGGCATGGAAGGCGCCTTCCGACTGATGTAGAATGGGAATATGCGGCAAAAGGCACAGAAACCTTACGATATCCCTGGGGAAACATAAAACCAAGAGCTCACTCCATTCAAAGAGCTAATTTTGGTAGCAATCGTTGTTGTTCTCCTGACGCACAAGATGGTTATTTATTCACTGCTCCTGTGGGAAGCTACCCTCAAGGACGTTCTCCTTTTGGACTGGATGATATGTCGGGGAATGTGTGGGAGTGGGTATAAGATGAGCATCCTCATCAATGACGAATTAGAGTTCGAACAAGCCGTTCAACTTCCACTGGGCCAGATCTAAATTTCGTAGAATATCGTTTTTGACAAAAAGTTATAGAATTTATCCCTTAATACCGCTAATCAGAAATAAGTATTCAAATTTCTGTTGTTACAGTCTTAATCTTAATCCTAATCTTAATCTCACTCTTTGGAGATTGTAGGATTAAGATTAAGAATTTGTGTACTTTATTGTGAATACTTGTACTTAATTTAAAACATTTAATCAACAACGGAGTCAATAGTGTACAAAAAACTAAAAGAAATCAATTCACGTCCTGCCCCTTTTCAATTTTATACAGCACTTGAACTTTGGGCAAATGAATATACATCAAAACAAATGCTTGCTTACCATTTAAATGAGTCCATTGATCTTTCATCTAGAAACATCAAATTCATTGAACAATCAGTGGAATGGATTGTTTCTCATTTTGGAGTGAATACAAATACTCAAATAGCCGACTTTGGTTGTGGACCAGGACTCTATGCAACGAGACTTGCCGAACAAGGTGCAAATGTTACTGGCATTGATTTTTCAAAAAACTCTCTGGAATATGCTAAAAAAATCGCAGCTCAAAAATGCTTGAACATAAATTATGTTTACACCAACTATTTCGATTTTGAAACAACCAACAAATTTGACCTACTCACAATGATCATGTGTGATTTCTGTGTTTTGAGTCCTGAGCAAAGAAGAATAATGCTTTCAAAATTTTCAACGCTTTTGAAACCGAACGGCTCTTTATTACTTGATGTGTATTCCTTGAATAGTTTTAATCAAAAAGAAGAATCTGCAACTTACGAACTCAACCAATTAAATAGATTTTGGTCACCCAATGATTACTACTGTTTTGTAAACACATTCAAATACGAAGCGGAGAAAGTAACGCTCGACCAGTACACAATAATTGAAGAATCACAAATTCGTGTAGTCTATAACTGGCTACAGTATTTCAGTACAGAATCACTGATCGGAGAATTTGAAGAAAATGGTTTTAAAATTGAAGGCTTTTTCTCAGATGTTGCAGGTACAACTTTCGACCCTGAATCTGCAGAATTTGCTCTCGTTGCAAAGAAAGTATAAATGCAGGCTTTGATTACGAATTGAGCAAAATTCTTTGTGGCACCAATGTCACCTGGGGGAAATCACCGAGAGGACTTGGGTTGACCATCAAAACACAGCCATAGGCTTCTTCCAGTATTTCAAAAGTAATCACATTGGCAGGTTTTCCAAGTTTCACAATTTTCCCTTCTTTCAGCAACAGCAAACGATCTCCGTACATGGCAGCCAGGTTGATATCATGAGAAACCATGACCACCGTAATGCCCTTTTCACGTTTCAAGCGTTCCATCAAGTCCATAGTGCGCACCTGGTGAGCCAAATCCAGAGAAGCTGTCGGTTCATCCAAAAGAATGATTTGGGGCTCCTGGCAAATCGCTCTGGCAATAAAAACTCGTTGACGCTCTCCGCCACTCAGCTGACTCAATCGCCGTGTGGCTAAATGGAGAATATCCGTAAACTCCATAGCTTCTTTGGCAATTTCCTGATCCTGTTCTTTTTCCAATCCAAAGACACCGAGATGGGGATAACGCCCCATCAAAACCACATCCTTAACCGTAAAAGGAAAATCGCTGGGAACTTCCTGAGGGACAAAAGCCAGCAAACGTGCCAGGGATTTTCGAGTATAAGTTTGAAAAGGGGTGCCCAGTATCTCCATGTTTCCCTGCTGAGGTTTGATAATGGAGTTGATGGTTTTGAGCAATGTCGTTTTTCCAGACCCATTGGGACCAATGATGATAAAGAATTCTCCTGTTTCGATGGAAAATGAAATCTCCTGAAGAATCGGCTCTTTTCCATAGCTACACTGTAGATTTTCGATATGGACTGCAATCATTGTCGAGCTTTTCTGAGCAGAAAAATAAACAGGGGGGCACCAATAAAGGCCGTAATCACACCGACGGGCATTTCTCCCTGTTCTGGCAGATTTCGTGCCAACAAATCACACAAAACCATGTAAGTCCCACCACCAAGGATACAGGCAGGCACCAGCAAGCGATGATCGGAACCCAGCAAAAGACGTAACAGATGTGGGATAACCAGGCCCACAAATCCCACCAGACCCGAATAAGCAACAATGGCGCTGACCATGAATGAGGTCGTCAGGAGCAGGGTGACAGTAATCACTTTGACATTCACTCCCATTGTCAAAGCCATCTCCTTTCCCATCAAGAGCAGATTCATGGTGTGTGATAGCCAAAATATCAGGAGAAAGCAAGGAACCAGGAGTATAAAAAGCACCAGTACTTGTTGCATATTTGCCAGGGAAAAATCTCCCATGATCCAGAAAAGAATGTTGTGCAGCCGTGTATCATGCGTCATCGAGATAAAGAACATGATGACCGAAGAGCAGAACGCATTGACCATCACTCCAGAGAGCAGCAGAGAATCTTTTTTCACAATCGTCTGGCCCATGGAAATCAGTAAGATGGTCAAAAGTGTGGCAATGCTGCCGGCAAAAGCCATCAAGCTGACACCAGGAAAATAAGCCAATCCCATCAGGATGCCCAGGATCGCCCCTACTGCGGAACCACCCGAAATTCCCAATATATAGGGCTCTGCCAGTGGGTTGCGCAGAATTGCTTGAAAAACCAGTCCTCCTAAAGACAAGGCAGCTCCTGTTTGAATGGCCAACAACACCCTCGGTAAACGAATTCGCCAGACAATGCTTTTCAAGACAGGATCGATTTCCTCTCCATGAATCAGGTATTGATAAAGCGAATACAGATTACTTCCACTGGATCCGATAGAAATACCAAGGACTGTCACAGCAAGCAAGAGAAGAGAAAGCAAGACGGACAAAGTGACAATACGTCGAATCAGAAATCGAGGTTGGCGACTCATTGGTGGTCTTTCTCTTCTGCAAAAAGCCCCGGATGAATCAACTCTGTCAGTTGTTCCAATCCAGTGATCAGACGGGGGCTCGGACGATCAACCAAATCAGAGTTTATCATTAAAATCCGGTTGTTTTGTGCGGCGGGCAACTGCGTCCAACTGCTCCAGTCTGCCCTCACTTTTTCAAAAATTTCTCCCCTGGCCATTGATGTGATGATGATCACTTCTGGCATCAAAGCCAGCACTTCTTCTTTAGAAAAACGAGGATAGTCCTTTGGACCCGCAGCCAGGTTTTTAGCACCTGCCAGCGTTATCAACTCATGAATGAAGGTATCGGTGCCAACAGACACAATAGGAGAAACTCCGATTTGAAAAAAAAGACTGGGACGCTCATTGACAGTAGCTACCCTGGTTTTAATACGCTGAAGGCGCTGGGTCAGGTTTTTTATCAATGCCTTGGCTTGTGCGCCACTATTGAACAAATTCCCTAGATCCTGAAGGGTACTCATCACCGTCTCAAAATTTCGTGGATTGACGACATACACGGGAATATTCAAAGCTTCCAGGCGTTCAATGACAGCAATGGGATTGCCATCTTTTGTGGCAATGCAAATATCTGGATTCAGTGCCACGATTTTTTCCAGGTCCAGATGAATATAGGAGCCCACCTTGGGCAATAATGATGCTTCTGGTGGATAATTGCTGAACTGAGTCACTCCTTTCAAACGATGCTGTTGTCCCAGTTCAAAGACAATTTCTGTGATACTGGGTGCCAGTGTCACCACCCGTTGAGGGTTATCAGGAACCTCAACGGTTCTCCCTGCACCATCAATTACTGTTTTTGCCAGAGATGGCATGGAAAATCCAAAAAGCATAACACAGGTAAAAAACACTGTGATGGGATGATGAAAAATTCTGTGTTTCATTGTGCTAACCGAAATACGATAGGAGTGATGACTGAATAATCAAGATCCACCGCTTCCCACTGGAGGGAAACTAGGCTTTTTTCTATTTCTTCACGATGCTCATTGACTAGACGCAGTGCGGCTTTATCAAGAAGAGCATAAGGACTGTTCTGGGACAAGGCAATGTTTTCCAACTTGCCCTGGTTTGAAAATATCAGTTTTATTTCAGCCGTACCTTCCATGTTTCGTCGAATTGCACGCCTGGGATAGTAAGCGATTAGATCAATTTGAGAGAGGTATTGCTGGAGCAGTTCCCTGGCTTGTTTTTTCCAGGCACCATGATCGACCTTTGGAGCAGGTACCAGAGAAACATCGGAAGCGGGCTCACTATTAGTTAGCGTTGGGACGATATTTTCGGCAACGGTTGTCTCCACGTCGTCCACTTCTGACGCTTCAGAAGTTTGCGTAACCACTGGAGCAGGAACAGATTCTTCTACAACTGTTTCCTGAATGGTTGGTTCTGGTTCCACTGCTGGAGCAGTTTCTGGTTCAATTTGATCGACTGGCTCTGATGTTTCGGGCACTACTTCTGGAAGAACTTCAGCTTCAGCAATCTCTACGGGTTTTGGTGTAATGGGCGGTTTAAGTTCCACAATTTGTACAGGCTCTTGTGTTGGTTCTCTCGCTTCCTTTTCTTTTTCCAAGGCAGGAGGAGGAATAACCTGGGGGGGACTTTCAATTTTTTTGATGGTCTTTTGCACAGGTGGTGCTGGTTTTGGTGTTGATTTGACAATGGATTTTGGTGGAGAGATCACCTTTTTTTTCTCAATGGGAGGAAGTGGAGGTTCTGGAATCTTTTTGGCTTCTACTTTTTCCTGCACCATTTCTTTGGGTATAACAGGTTCCTCCTGGAGATTTTCTTTGACAACTGGTTCCACTTTTACAACAGGTTCCTCTTGGTGTTCTTCCTGGGCGATTGGTTCGACTGGAGATTTTTCCAGAGGGGGGCTCTCGATGCTACTGTTTATCAGTCCTTCGACGGGCTCTGGGGGCCCTTCTTTGACAACAGGAAGAGGAGGAGGGGGAGCTTTCAAAACCAGTTTCAGGGGTAGAGTGGGTATAGGTGGAATCGTCTCCTGCCTGGGCCATTCAAACGTGGTGAGCCACGCATGAAAAATAATGGAGAGCAGAAGAGTGCCCCATAGAATCTTGTTTGATGAGAAAAACTGATTGGAATCAGGATCCCCATTTATTGATAATCTGGACATCAGTAATTTTATGGGCAGCAAGAAAATTGAGCAGTTGCAGCAAACGCTCTGCTGGAAGCGTGCGCTCTGGCGCAAGCACAAATGTTATGTTTTCCTGGGATTGGTATAACTCCAACAACCTCTGCTTGAGCAACTCGTAATCATGAATGGTTTCTTCATTGACTTTCCAGGATTGCTCCTCGGTGAATAATTCGATCAGTACGGTATTGGATCGGTCAACAGTGGTTTCCAGAAGATTTTCTGATTGAGGCAATTGGACTTGTGTATAGAATTGAGTAATTCCAGAAGTCAGCAGAAAAAAAACCAGTAGAATGAAGAGCACATCCATCAATGGTGTCAAATCAACGGATTCCGTTGGTGCTTCCACTGGATTGTAAATGCCAATATTTTTTTGAGATGAATCGATACCGATCATGGTTGCTCAACTCGTATGCTTGATGTGTTGATTGAGTAAATTCAATTGTCTGGTCAAATTGTGCATCAAGGCTGAGGTGCGCATTTGAAACAGCGAGTATGCTAACAAAGAAGGAATGGCAATCAATAGCCCAGCAGCAGTTGTCAACATGGCCTGAGAGATTCCAGAGGCAATCAATGATGGAGTGATCGGCCCCTGCACTTGAGCAATAGCGTCAAAAGATCGGATCATTCCCAGGATGGTTCCTAATAGTCCAAGCAATGGACTGATAGATGCCAGGATTTTCAGCAATTGCAGATAACGGGATAATTCACTTTGCACTTCTAACAGCCGCAGAGAGAGCAAGCTCTCCCGTTCTTCATGATCCATAGACTGCTGCGTGAATAGTTCCAGGATCACCCTGCCAAAACGTTTATGCTGCAAATCCCGAATCAAGTCTTCAGGCAGCACATGGGTTTGGAGCTGTAAGAGTCTGGCAATCCATTTCTCAGAAATTGGATGATTGGACAAAAAAAAGATCAATCGTTCTATGATGATTGCCAGGCTGATAATTGAACAGGCAAGCAGGAGGTAGCCCACAACGCCCATTTGTTCCAAATAATTCATAAAATTTTAGGTTAAAAGGTCACATTAACTCCTGCATAAGCGGAACGCCCTGCTGAAGCAAACGACCACGCGGTTTCATAAATTTGATCAAACACGTTATCCACCCGAATGAATGCTTTGGTGGAAGCAGAAAAATCCTGAGTGAGGGCAACATTGACCAGATTGTATTGATCCAAAGTTTCAACAGGCTCTCCGTCTTGATCTCTGGCAAAGGAAACCTCATCTCGCTCTCCAACCCACTGCCAGGAAGCATGGAGTAAAGTAGTATCCCAGGGTTTGTAATCCCCACTGACTCGTGTCTTATGATTGGGGCGACGAGTGAGGCGTTTGCCATCAGGATCCTGAGTATAAGTGTAAGTATAATCAAAGCGGAGCATCAGGGGCTGGTAAACATTCAAAACAGCAAAGGCTTCCAGTCCATCGGTTGCTGTTTTTCCATCAACCTGCTGATATTGCCCAAATGGAGGTGTATCCAGCGGTTCCCAGTCAATTCGATCATCAAACAACATATCAAACCAGGTTGCTCCGTACAGGATAGAAGTAGTCAGCTGGTGTTCAAACCCAACATCCCAGGTGACACTGGTTTCTGGGTCCAGATCTTCATTGCCGTACAAAGAAAATAGTTCAAAGAGGGAAGGTGCACGAAACCCTGTACCATAGGACATTTTCAGTTTGATGTCACCCAATTGATAAGAAGGAGCAAAACGATAAGTGGTGGCATTGCCAAACTCTTCATGATTGTCACTGCGCGCTCCAAAACTCAGGATCAGTGCCTCATCCATTAAATACCACTGATCATGAACCCATACGGTGTCCGTCGAAACAGAAACATTATCAATGTTGTTTCCAAATTCGTAGTCTTTGTTTTCCATGATCTCAATATAACGATCCACCCCAACCACCAAACTGTTTGTATCGAAATTGAAGGCGCCTTGCCAGGATGTTTGATGAATAATCCCCAGGTACTCAAACCAGGTATCTCCGTTTCCCATAAAACCATCCCGGTGTTTTTCACTGATACTGTGCATCAGAGTAGATTCGAAGAAACGCTGAGCAAATGCATTTTCCAGTTTGAAGGCTTGTGAGGTTAATATGTTATCGACTCTGTGTTTTTTTTCACCATCAGGATCAGGAAAATAAGTAAACGTGGTGAAATCCAGATTGAACTGATCGCCAGCCGAGCCAGAACCCCAATCATCCAAATCTTTTTTGGAGACGATGCGTCGGCCAATGTAAGTCAATTCATGATCCTCAGAAAAAGCATAACTCACATTTCCAGCAAGCGTGGTATTTTCATAACCATCTTCTTCTGATGTATTGCCAGCATGAGCAATATCATCATTTCGGTCATTGGCAATAGAAAATCCGTTTGATTGTAAATTCGCGGCTGCTATGGAATAGCTTAAACCATGAATAGAGCCCATAGCTGAAGCCTGCTTTTTGATGGTTCCATAGGACCCTCCCATCAATCCCAAAGAAAACTGGGGTTTTCCACTACCTTTTTTAGTAATGATATTCACTACTCCTGCTGTGGCATTGCTTCCATACATCACACTTTGCGATCCTCGTATCACTTCGATGCGCTCCACATTATCGAGTGTAAGCGCTCCGATGTTTGCAGTACGACCCGTACTGGAAGGATCGTTAAAAATGACGCCATCGATCAACACTAAAGTGTTTTTTTGATCACTGCCCCGAATAAATACAGTCGTGGTGGAGCCCGGTCCTCCATTGTTCACAATGTCAATGCCGGGAACATTTTTTAAGACCGCTGCAACATCCGATTGCTGAGAGGCTTGAATTTCCTCAGAAGTGATCACTGTGACCGTATTTCCTCCAACCCGTTCCAATGTGAGAGGTGTTTTGGTGGCTGTGACAAAGACCGGTTTTAATTTTTCAGGAGAATTTTGGGCAAATAGGTTGAGGGGAGAAAAAACGATAGAAAACCCTATCGCACCTAAACAAAGAAAATGTTTTAGAGAAAATTTCATAAAGCTCCTTTCCATTGGAAATTGAAGAAGATGCAGTGGAAAGAAGGAATTATAGAAGTGACAGAGGACTATGAGTACGATCTATTATAATTTTGGATAACTGGACGCTTACCAAAGTAGAAACCGTATCTTGATCGTGGAGCTATAAAAGTCGTGTTGTGTGCATTCGATTACTGACCCGTCGAATTACTTCTACCTTCCCACCGAAAGATTATTGAATACAGGCATCAGGCAGGTCTCCTGGCTCGTGCTTTTCCCAATCACCTTCCTTCCCAGATGGTCAGACCCAGTGGAATGGTGATGAATTCAGCAGCACTCACAGTTGCGGGGGCAGCGCCGGTTTTTTACCGAACTTCCCTTTTCACTCAC
>JANQHV010000269.1 GCA_028282505.1 SAR324 cluster bacterium
AACTTCGTTTGGAAGGAAAACTGGAGTATTTGCAAGATGAGCGGGCTTTTGATGAATTGATCAATCGGGCTACGGCCAAACGTTGGGTGGTTTTCACTCAACCTCCAATGGCTTCTCCTGAGAAGGTCTTGGCTTATCTGGGGCGATACACTCATCGCGTGGCCATGAGCAACAGCCGTTTGCAGAAGGTGGAAAATGGTCGTGTGGAGTTCACTTACAAAGATTATCAGGACAATGGCCAAGAGAAAATAGTCAACTTGTCGGTCGATGAGTTCATGCAGCGTTTTTTGTGGCATGTTTTGCCAGAAGGCTTTCAGAAGATCCGCTACTATGGATTCTGGGCAGGAGCCCAACGCAAAGAGCGCATCGCCTTAGCCCAAAAACTCGTCTTGGCGCTCCAGGAAACTCTGCCCCTCTCAGAGCGCATTCTGCTCGATTTGCTCAATTTTATGGTTGTTAAGCCAGCTACTATTTGTCCGGTTTGTCAGAAAGGCAGTATGAGTTTTGCCGGTAGCACCTCTATCAGCCTTAATGAATACTTCGATACTTCCTGAGCCAAGAGATGAATCACTTCAACTTGGAAAATGTATCAAAGGGGGGATTTTCATTTTGACAGGTTCTTTGCGCTTTCTCAGTGGCAAAAGAGGCCATTTTCTTCAAAAAAGAAGGAATTTCATTTGAGTTTTCTTAGAAAAATCGTTAGATGTGATCAAGATTGCAGTGATCGAATGACTCAAAATCGACAAAATGAAAAGCGAAACCCGGACCAAAACCCATAGGTGTATTTTCGGCTTCGTTCAACAAAACGTTGAAGCTGACTTGCTGAGTTAATATTGAGAGCGTCAATTTATGACCAGGCAAGCAGCTTAACTCAGAATTCGCAGTACAAAGCGGCAAATCGAAAAGTCATTGGCTCCATACCAAAGGGGATAACGAGCCACATGAGCAGCTTGTCTGCTCAATGTGCATGATTAGGCAGGAAAGCAATAACTTGTGGTGAGTGGTACAAGTTGATACAGTGACGATATTAATAACCGCTGTTGTAGGGGATAATGTTATGACTTTTACTAGAGAACAAATCGAAAAAGTCATCGGAAGGCGTTTCTCTGCAAACGAAGCGGAAATTGTTGATGATATCCTGGAGCAGGGAGAAATTAAACCACTGCAAAATTCTAAATGGATTGGCAATTTAGTATATTTATGTGAAAGACTGAATTCAAAAATAAGAAGTCATAGAGACATTGACTGGTTTTGGGTAAGAATTCATGGGTTTTTTACAGAAATAATTCCATATTTTGAAAAAATGGAGGAATTTTGTACTACCTATGAGCAGACAGAATATTTGAAGCTAAAATTTTACCAAGCATCAATAGAAATCAGGAATAAATTTACCGAAGATGAATTACTTTTCATTGAGTATCAACGGCATTGTAGAGTACATGTGAGCCCTGAAATGCTATCGATTAAAGTTAAAAAGGCAGAAAAAGGATCACTGAAAATAAATCGTTTATACAAAGGGAAAAATGTTGTGGATTTAACCGAAGGAATTCTAAGAATGTTGGCTGAAACTCAAAAAAACAGTAATATCAGTGCTCCTGCTGCTGAAAAATTGATTGCAGTTGAATTTGCGAACCGAGTTTATAATCAAATTCAGCAGTTGAATAACGAATATTATAATTATGTTCATAATATTAAAGAGGTATGACCAAGGAAGAACATCCAATAAATAAACTCTGCAAGAAATTAGGCTGGACTCGCAGTGAGTTAGCAAAAAGAATGCGGCTATCTAAGGGGACGATTGATCAGGCTGCGAGTAACCCGAAAAAGTTTACAGAACCAATGCAAGCTCATATCCAGACTTTGTTTGAGTTGGCAGAGGTAAAAAATAAAATTGAACCATAGTTCAATTTTATATTGACATAATTGAACTATAGTATAAAATATTTTTTAACGCTAACACAAAATTTAAGCGTTAAGGAGGTGATATGGAAATTAATCAGATTCTAAAAGGAAAAGTCGCAGGAATATTCGTAATATCAGGCTTTAGATTAATAGGTGAGTGATACGCTCAATTTAAATGTGTTGATCCTAGTGACTATAAAAAAGTTGCAGCAGGTGAATTAGTGTTGCCAGTATTGTGTTAGAAAATATCTATTGAATCAGAGTCATAATCAACTAATCTTTTTAGGGTGAGATATACAGGACATTATCAAAGAAAAGGTTTTAGAAACGATCAAAGCTGTATTATTTAGCCGTATTATTAAAACCAGAGGACATAACTGATTAATATTTTTTCCAGTCGCTTACGCTTTCAGAACCTGTATAGTCCCACTTTAAGTGGATAATCCATTTCAGCCAAGTGAAATTACTTATGTTTCTTTGTTTAACCTAAATTGTCAATAAAATATTATTTTAAAGTCAATTTGGAAAGGAAAAAAATATGGAAAAAGCACGACTAACCAAACCTGAAATCAGTAAAAAAGTGGAAGACAGTTCCACCATACTTTCCGCTCTTCGCTATTTATCCAGATGTCTTGCCGAAGAAGAGAAGGAGGATAATGAAGAGGCTGTTTCAACGATGGACGCCCTTTTTGGTTTTCTGGCGCAGCAACTTGTGGAGGTGAAATATGATGTTCTGCGTCTTCATACCGTCACTGTTTCTCCCGGAGAAGGATTTGATCCAACGCAAAAACCGTGAAGATACGATTTGCCATTTATTCTCAACCCCAATGGAGATAACTATGTTTGAGACTCTTCAGGAACATCAATCCCAAGATTCTAGTACTTTTGATTGGATCGCGTTTTCTGATGAACTGGATGAATTCAGCGATTATTGTTGTTTTTTGTGTGACGCTTACGCCTTGATTGTCACTCGCTCCGAAGATGAAGTCATTGGAGAGAGAACCATCAGTGGAATCCGACGTTCTGCCAATTGGATGAAAGAGCGACTGGAAGCAATCAATACCAAATTCAGAAAAGCACAGGAACAGTCCTGTGCGGAAACAAACGATAAGAAAGACACAAAGTGAATTCCCCACCTCACATTCCCCAATTTCTCTATTGATGTTTCACTGTGAGGATGCTAACTAAAAAATTCAGCATTTCTCACAGATGAAACACAAATCAATTGACTGTCATTTCGAGGCTCAACATCTGTGGTCGAAATCAAGAAAAATCAGAAATTTTTGGCAAACAATTACATTTAGGTTGACCACTTACCCTGCGCTTGTCAATCAAAGTCCCTTAGTGACTTGAGCATTCATCTCTTTTGCGTAAATTTTCGTCGGGGTAAGTGGCTGCTATGCAAGCGTTGGGCTACTAAAAGAAACTCGTTGCATTAAAATCAGGGGGAGTAAGAGTAATGTCAAAATATCAATTATTTTAATAGCTTACATCAATTTGGAGAACCTTTGGACATTGTATATATTGAAACCTCGATTCCAAGTTTTTATCATACTTTGCGAGAAGATCCTGAGTCAGTTGCCCGTATGCACTGGACTCGTCAGTGGTGGGATTTATACTCAAGAGAATGTACCTTAACTACCAGTGTCACTGTAATTGATGAGTTGCGAAAGGGAAGTAGCGGTAAAACCGAAGAAAGAATCGCGCTTCTCGATGGCTTGACAATTTTACCAATAACCGACGAGGTTATTGAAATCGCGCAAATTTATATAAAAAAACTTGTGATGCCTCAAGATCCTGGTGGAGACGCATTGCACCTAGCAATCGCGTCTTTTCATAAAGTCGATTCACTGTTAACATGGAATTGTCGACATTTGGCTAACGCAAATAAGTTT
>JANQHV010000277.1 GCA_028282505.1 SAR324 cluster bacterium
CATCCCCAATGCAGTGACCCACTTGCTGAGCTATGTCATTGCCATTGTTGCAGGAACTTTGACCACGACAGCCTCTCTTTTTCTCTTAAAACGACCGTTGACTGTAGAAGTGGGACAGTCTTGAGTCATGGAGTGGTGAGATAAATGCGTCCCCCTGAGCGGAGGCGAAGGGTTTCACAAAGATGCTTCGACTACGCTCAGCATGACAAATTTACGGTATTATAATTGTATTTGTGAACAGGAGGAACAATGACAACAGCTTTATATCAAATTTGCTTTGTTTTCCCATCGGGTTCATGGCACAATATCGAAATCTTTTTAATGATTTAATCTACGCCCTATAAAGTATTGAAAGGAAAAACAGTATGGAAAAAACAAAACGCATCGCTCTGGTTGCTCATGACAACCGAAAAAAGGACATCATCGAATGGGCCGAATGGAATTATGAGGTCTTGATCCGTCACAAATTGGTCTCCACAGGAACAACAGGCAGCTTGGTTGAAAAGGCCATTAAAAAGAAACTCAGTGAAGAAGATGCGGAGAATTTCGAAGTCACCAAACTGAAATCAGGTCCTCTGGGTGGTGACCAGCAACTGGGAGCCATGATCGCAGAAGATCAAATCGACTTGATCATCTTCCTCTGGGACCCCATGCAACCCCAACCTCACGACGTGGATGTAAAAGCCCTGTTACGGATTTCTGTGTTGTACAACATTCCAACTGCTTGTAACCGCTCTACCGCTGATTTTATGATCTCTTCTCCCCTGCTCGATGATGAGTATGAGCCCACGATCAAAGATTATTCTGAATACATCGGACGGACTGTAAAGTATGAGTAAACGGAGAAGAACTAAAGAAAAAACTCACCTCACAGGATAGTTTGACTCGTGCCCTCCTCTGTGGCAAAATCCTGCACAGCTTTTCAACCATCCTCCAGCAAAACCACCTATGCGGCTCATCCATCAACAGCGAACTTCTCTGATCTGTTTCTTATTGTGCTGTCTCGTCTTCGCCATTAATTTTATCACGATGCCCAAACGGAACTATCCGGGCGATCCCATGGCAACACGATCTGCCACCACCACTTTATTGAGAACAGGAGAGTTGAATGTTCCCCTTCAGGTAGTTCTCCACTTGAGCCAGGAACAAGGGCAATATTACTACCAGAACATGACCAATAAGAAGCTATACTCCAAGTATGGTATCCTCAACACGATTCTTTACATCCCACCGATCCTGATAGAAAAGTGGTACCGGGGAGAATTGGATTATGATGCGGAATCCAGAATCCGCACTTTCCTCTTGAACATGTTCAATATCATCCTCAGCATCGGTATTACCATTTATCTGTTTCTGCTTTTATCGTTTTACACCAAAAGCCCTCTCATCAAAATCATTTACATTTTGACCGTTTTATACTCCACCTTCCTTTGGAATTATTTGCGGGCTCCAACCTTTGAAATTTTCCATGTCCTGTTTTTTTTAATGTTTTACTACCATTTGATCCAATATAAACATCAGTCGCAGACAAACCATGCTTCTTGGCATTTGCTGGCTTCCGTCCTGTCATTGGTTCTGCTTTGCCTGTGCAAATTGATATTTGTCCTCTTGATCCCACTCCTATGTGTTGCACTTTTGCTGATAGGATACCAATCGACTGAAAATATTTTTCAACATGCTGCCCAACAGCTACGCCGTCATGGCAAAAGCTATTTACTTTGCCTGATTCTCCCCCTTGCTGGCATGCTGGCCATTATTTTATGGACCAACCAGTATAAATTTGGTTCTCCTTTTGAAACCGGCTATGGTCAATGGGAAGCCAATGAGAGTCTTTTTGGAGGCGATTTAAGAATTGGCATCACGGGCTTTTTATTCAGTGGCCAGCGCAGTATTTTCACTCACTTTCCTGTCTTAATCATGGCCCTGTTTGGACTGAAAGCCTTTTATACCAAGCACTCCTTTGACTTCACATTTGCCGTCTCTACATTCATCCTGTTTTTATTCACCTACGCCAAGTTCATTCATTGGGCCGGAGAAGCCTCCTATGGTCCCCGTTATTTGTTATTCATTCTGCCTGTTCTCTCCTTACCTTTTATTGAAGTATTGCATCACTTACGGAGCACCATCCAAAAAGTCCGCACCCGGCTTGCCATGATCCTCATGGCAGGAATCATCGTTTACAGTATGTTGCTCCAGATCAATGTCAATTCGCTGGTTTTTCATACCTATTACCGTTTAGAATATGTCATGAATAGGGCGTCTTACGCTCGCTTTGAAGATCTTAAAAAATACATGCATATTTTACACTTTGGCCAGATCTATCAAGATTTGATTGCTTATGATACAAATGGGAAAAGCTTATACCTTCTGGAGAAATATCGAAACCGTTTTGATGAAAAAAATTTTGCAAAAATGGAAAAAGATCTACAAAATATGATTAAATACAATTATTGGTTATTTGAATAGCCACAGAGGCACAG
>JANQHV010000288.1 GCA_028282505.1 SAR324 cluster bacterium
AAAAAACAATAGATTGACCAAAACAATGCTCAACCCAATTGCCATGATGTTGTTTGTAAGTCTTCTGCTGCTCATTGCTGAATTTCAGAATAGTGAAAATAATAATCTTCTATGGCATGATAATGAGCAGAGATATAGCACTGATTGAATTGAGAGACAATGGAAAGCACTTTTCTTTGTAAACTTTTTCGGATCGTTGCGACATAAAGAAGAAATGGCTGGTAATCGCCAAAGAGACGGTGTACCCCTATTCATTCAATCATTAAATCTGGAAGAAAAATCAACATGCGTCATATTATTATTGGAAACGGGATTGCTGGAATTTCTGTAGCAGAAACCATTCGAAAGATTCGAATGGAAGATGAAATCACAATCATTAGTAACGAACCAGTATCTTCTTATTGGCGAGCCAACTTAACCAAATACGTTCTGGGGTCTACTCCAAAAGAAAAGATGTGGTTAAAACCAGAAGGGTGGCTGGAAAAAAATACACTACGGTCAATTGCAGGAAAAGTCTGTCAAGTCGATGCGGCAGCACAGAAAATCATGTATCAGACAGGAGATCAAGAACAAACCTTGGAGTTTGATCGCCTTTGTATTGCAACAGGGGCTTCTCCCATTATGCTGAAAGTCCCGGGACATGACCTTCCTGGAGTCATCACATATCGTTCATTAGAAGATGCCGATTATCTCAAATCTCGCCTTTCTGAAGTCCAGCGAATCGTTGTGATTGGTGGTGGAGTCCTTGGATTAGAGGTTGTAGAAATCGCCGTAAAATCGGGTATTCATTGTACCGTCTTTCAACTGGGTGACAAACTGGGTTGGCCATTGGTTGACGGACAAGGAGCGGAGATACTGTTACGGAGAGTGACTGGCCGTGATGGCTTACATGAGCAGGGAGCCGAAGTGATGTTTGATGTACAGGCTAAAGAATTTTTGGCATCGGATGGTCATTTACAAGGAATTCGTTTACAGGATGACAACGTCGTCCCCTGTGATATGGTAGTGGTTTGCATTGGAATTGCTGCCAATCCACAGTTGTTTGAAAATTCAGGCTTACAGTTTGAACGTGGTCTAGTCGTTGATGAGCACCAGCAAACATCAGTGCCCGGAATTTATGGTGCTGGCGATTGCGTGGTATATCCCAATGAAAACGGTCAATTGGTCCCCACACGAACATGGGTGACTTCCCGAATTCAAGGCAAAACAGCAGGATTCAATATGTGTGATATTCCACGCCTTCTGTTTGACGAAGGTCCTATGTACAATGCCAGCTACCTGTTTGACATGCTTTATACGGTGATGGGCGAGTTCAATGCTACTGGCGACGGGTATCAAAGTTATTCCTGTCAGCCCGATGAATTTTCTTATCGAAAAATCATCTTTAAAAATAATCGTGTGGTGGGAGCAATGATGCTCGGAAATCGGAATGGCGATCAAGCGATTCGTCGCTTGATTGCACAAAATGTGGAGATTGTTGCCGAAGTCGATAAAAAAAGCTTACTGGATCCGGCTTTTGATCCAAACGATTTGGCAACTGAAGGCGTTGAATACATTATGTATTGAGCCTGTGCTGCAACACTTCTCAAACGATATGAGACAATACTTCACACAATTTTGGGATGCCTCTTTTTAAATCCTGGTCGTCTGCGTTTATCTGCGTCCAATAAAATTTCTGAACTATATAAATGAAAGTATCCTATGAAAATGAAACCTATTAATGTGCGAAATCCTGTTGATAATTTTGTGGATGAACTCAACATTTTTACGGAATATCAACTGGACAGTTGTTTTGGAGACGGAGAATGCATGCAAGTTTGTCCGGTTGTGGATCAAAATCTGACCATTGCGGAATTGAACGAATGCACCCATGCGGATAATCCATTGACAGATGCCGTTCGTAAATTCACCCTCGACTGTTTCCAGTGTGGAGAATGCACTTCTGTCTGCCCCGGTGGGGTACAACGAGATATTCTCATGCTCCGGTTGAAGCATAAATTATTGCAGCAACAAGGAGAAGCCAGTCATTTGACCAGCTACTATAAAGCCAAGGGGATCAGTGGATTGGACCCTCAGAATCCTGCAAAAAAATCCCTGAAAAAAGAAATCACCATCCGTGGTTTCAATTTGTACGCAGGCACTAAATTGGGTACTCTCCGCAAACATGTGGATAAAACAGAGTTCAAACAATGCGATACACTCATTTATTTTGGCTGCTATATTTTCAGTCATACAGGTGCACAATTCAAGACCATTGAGTTAGCCGATAAACTGGGAATCGACTATGAAGTGCTGGGAGGCTTGAAAAGCTGCTGTGGCTGGCCCCAATTGATGGGAGGGCGGATTGAAGAAGCTGAATATCTTCATCGGTATGTGGCAGACGTGATTGAAAAAATTCAACCCAAAGAAGTCATTACGGGATGCATGGAATGTTTTGCCAGCTTAAAACGCATGCTGCAGATTAGACGAAACAACTGGAAAGCCTTAACGACCAGTCAGTGGATGCTCAATCATGCCGATCAGTTGGGACTTTCCAAAAATGATGAATTGATCACTTTCCATGACAGTTGCCACTGTACCCGCAAACTTGGTCTGGGAGATCCGGCACGTGAACTGATCGGGAAAATGTATCACCTGAAAGAGATGGAAGAAACCCGAGATGAAGCCCTTTGCTGTGGATATTATAATTTCAAGGGAAATCCAGAATTGAATCGCAATCTGCGTCTGGAAAAAATGGATATGGCCAAAAGAACCGGTGCCCCTACAATGGCTGTAGAATGCATCACTTGTCAGGAATCATTTGAAAGTGTGGGGCAGGAAAAAGGGGTCGTTGTCACTGATTTAGTGGACTTGGTTCACAAAAATGTTTTTTCTAAAGATTCATCTCAGTAGGTGGCTTCCCAATATATTTTCAAATAGGAGATTGCTCATGTCAATGGTTCCAGAAATGCAGATTCGTCAATTGAAAGTTCGCCCCGTGTGTGTCCCCATGCAGCAACCGCACAAAACGGCCAGTGGTGTCATCATTGAATCCCCATTGGTGTTAACAGACATCATTACCGAAGACGGTGCTGTTGGGCACAGTATCGTGTTTACTTATACAAAATCAGCACTCAAACCGACTGCCGAGCTGATTCAAAACTTCGAAGAACTGATCAAAGAAGACTCAGTTGCTCCCCTGGAAATTGAACAAACACTGAGCAAGCGCTTTCGATTGCTTGGCACACAAGGGCTGGTGGGAATCGCTATTGCGGCAATAGACATGGCGCTTTGGGACACCCTGGCCAGACGGAATAACCAATCTTTAGTACAATTGCTCGGTGGAAAGGAGAAGCCAATCCCAGCTTATGGTGCTGTTGGATACGATGGTGTTGCTGGTTCAGCAAAAGTTGCGGAAAACTGGATAAAACAGGGTTTTACCGGTGTGAAAGCCAAAATTGGATACCCAACGGTTCAGGAAGATCTTGAGGTCATCCGGGCCATGAGAAAAGCAGTGGGCAATGATCCTGCAATCATGGTTGATTACAATCAGTGTCTTACCCCTGCCGAAGCGGTTCAACGTTTACGTATATTGGACGATGAAGGACTGACCTGGATTGAAGAACCCACGCTGGCTCATGATTACGCAGGAAATGCTTTAGTCTCACGTGAAGCCAAGACCCCTATTCAGTGTGGTGAGAACTGGTGGGGAACCCTTGACATGAAACATGCAATTGATGCGCAAGCTTCGGACTTCATGATGCCGGATGTCATGAAGATCGGAGGTGTGACAGGATGGTTACGTGCCGCAGCCTTAGCTCAGACTCATAATATTCGTTTATCCAACCATTTATGGCCAGAGATCAGTGCCCAACTTCTCTGCCTCACCCCAACATCCCACTGGCTCGAATATGCTGATTGGTGGAACCCCATTATAGCTGCCCCCTTACAAATTGAAAAAGGAATGATCAAACTCAACAACACCACAGGCACTGGTGTGAGTTGGAATGAAGATGCTGTTGCGAAATTTATCATTTGAGATAAATAAAGGTGAAATTTTATTCAAGTTTATGAATTTTTTACCGAATAAGAAGTATGTTATCTACAATCGATCATTTTTCCTACCAGTACAATCAACACAAAATGCTGTGGTGATGACAGAAATATGACCTCATAGAAAAATGAAAACAATGAGGGCGATTTCATAATCCTGTCTACAGAGGATTTTGATCAAAACTCTAAATCTCTAAAAAGCAATTTTTTATGCGCATTGGATATCTTTTTGTTCTGGTTTGGTGGCTAATATGCTTCACATGTTCCCCCCTTCATGCACAAAATGTTGAGCAGGATGAAGTAGAAGAACAACTGCAAGAAGAGGCAGAATCAGCGGCAAACGACGCCATTCAAGATGCTGCTAGTTCTGGTAGTCCTTCAGACACTCTATTCAGTTTTGGCATCTTATATACACTCTCTATTGATGAAAGCGAATCAAATGGGGAATTTAACGATACGGCTTTTTTTCCCAGATTGAGTGTGGAATTTGGATTTGATAACTCATCTCTCGAATTAGAAGTGCTATCGATGACCTTTCCAGGTGAAGTCGAAGATGGATTCACCGAAGTAAAATTCAATGGCCTATCTTATTCCGTATTAGGCAAATTTGGTGCGGAATTGCAACTCTACGGAGGGTACGGTTTAGCCAGCTTTGATATTACGGTAAGTGAGACCAGCAAAGGAAAAAGTACATTTGCAAGTCTTGGTCTCAATTTCGAACAAAAGATTGATCCTCAAAGTGGCACAGTTTTTATCCTGGGAGGCAGTTGGGGAGAAGAATTAGTTGTCAATGTTGACTATCGGCAGATGACTCTTCCCGTGGAGTCTACTACCACTTTGACGGATTTAGATGATGGAACGACTGTTGTTGGGAAGGAAGATTTTGATTTTAAGTTTACATTTTTATTGATAGGTGTTTCCTACTATTTTTAAAAATAACCAAGTTGATCGAACATGTCTTTCATTTCCGTTCCTTTTTCCAACATTCCTTCTGTATTACCGATCCAAAGAATAGCACTCATCATTAGGACGTATACTCGACCTCAAAAAAAACCACTTTAAGTCTGCATCGTGATTTGATGGAACTTGCCTTGAAATAATCTTGGTAATTGTATAAAAACCCATATAAAATTATTGATATTTGAGGGTTCACCAATTTGGAAGCCCATCATCGATACCTGATCGCTTTTCATTTCATGCAACATCAGCCCCCCTGATATTCATCATGAATCATTTTTCATTGAAACTTAGGGATGAAGAAATAAATAAAATACCATCTTGCTTGTCTTTTACGAGGAAAACAGCGTTGCTTGATTTTCAAATATTTCAATATGTGCGCAATCAAGCGTCTTGTTTTCATCGAAAAATCCTACGCAATTCAGGTACTTTATTTTCTTCTTCATCCCTTAATTAGAGGAGATATTAATGCAGTTCAGAACTCAATTAGTTGTAGGGTATTCCATCGCCTTGATCTTGATGACTATCATTGGAGTCGTCGTCTATACCAGTGTGAATGACCTGATCAAAATCTCCGGGTGGGTGGAGCATACTCATGAAGTGATCGAACATGGAGATGGACTGAAAATAGAAATAGTCAACATGGAAACAAGCATGCGAGGTTTTCTGATTAGTGGAGAGGAAGAGTTTCTGGAGCCATATCAAACAGCAAGAAAAAATTTCGAAAGAATCATAGCAGCGTCCAAGGCTTTGGTAAGTGATAATCCAGCACAAGTGTCCCGATTGGAGAATATTGAGCAATTGGCACAAAATTGGATAAAAAATGCAGCAGAAGTTCAAATTGAATTAAGGAAAAAGGTCAATGAAGGCTTGGAAACCGTGCAGACTTTTAAACAACTGCAATCTCGCACCGTTGGAAAAGAAATATTTGGCGAGATACGGAAAATCCTGGATGGTATCGATACGATATTTCTACAAGAAGACAATGAAGCGGGACGGTATCTGATTTTGAATATCACGCTGGATTTGGTGAATATGGAAACGGGACAACGAGGTTTCTTACTAAACGGTCTGGATACCTCTCTGGAACATTTTCACCGTGGCAATGAATTTTTTAAAGATCATCTCACAGAAGTTAGAAATCTGGCAAAAGAAATGGAATCCAACGTGAAGGATAGTGACTTTGATGCGTTGAATCAGAAAGTGGAATCCTGGATCAATCAAGCAGCCCAACCGGAAATAGAAGCTCGACATGCGGTGAATAAAGTCCCAGCTACCACCGATGATTTAGAAGCTGAGATCGAAAAAGGAATCGGAAAACAGTACATGGATGAAATACGAACTACCATTGCCGCATTTATTGATACTGAGGCAAAACTCCTGATTGTTCGGGGCGAAGAAGCAACAAATACGGCTGCTAGAACCATCAATGTGACTATTTTTGGAACCTTGGCTGCGATTTTAATTGGCATCGTGGTCGTGGCGGTTATTTTGAGAAATGTGATGAGACAATTGGGAGGAGAACCTTCCGAAGCGGCAAAGATGGCTAAACAAATTGCTCAAGGAAACCTTTCTATGACGGACACACACAAGAAAAGAGGGTTGATTGGTGCCATGCAGGAGATGACGGAAAACCTGCGCAACATTGTCATTGATGTGAGAAGTGCCGGAGATAATGTTGCCTCGGGCAGTAAAGAATTCAGTAGCAGTTCCCAACAAATGTCTCAGGGAGCGACGGAACAGGCAGCTTCTGTTGAAGAAATTTCTGCCTCCATGGAGCAAATGAGTTCCAATATTCAACAAAATTCAGATAATGCCAACCAAACCAGTACCATCGCTTCAAAAGCAGCTATTGATGCTCAAGAAAGCGGTGAAGCCGTTTCCCAGGCCATGACAGCCATGAAAGAAATTGCAGGTAAAATATCGATCATCGAAGAGATTGCCCGACAGACCAATCTATTGGCTCTCAACGCTGCTATTGAAGCTGCACGTGCTGGAGAACACGGAAAAGGATTTGCCGTGGTGGCTTCTGAAGTTCGTAAGTTAGCCGAACGCAGCCAAACCGCAGCAGGTGAAATCACACAACTGTCCAATTCCACAGTTCAAGTAGCTGAACAAGCAGGCAGTATGTTGGAACGACTGGTCCCCGATATCCAAAAAACAGCCGAATTGATTCAGGAAATCAGTGCTGCCAGTAATGAACAAAATGCTGGCGCTGAACAAATTAACCGGGCCATTCAACAATTGGATCACGTCATTCAACAAAATGCCAGTGGCACTGAGGAGATGGCCGCTACTTCTGTAGAGCTATCCGCTCAAGCCCAACAATTGCAAGAGACAATGGCGTTCTTTGATATAGGTAAATCGGTTTCCAGCAAACCAAATACCCCAGTGGCTCAAGTGGTTCAGTCTCCCAAAACGCCACTGCCACCTCCAGCACAGGACCGCAAAGTCATTTCAAATAGCGGTGTCGACTTGGATATGAACGGAGATGATCACGAAGACGCCGATTTCGAAAGATATTAAGAACCTGTTTGAAAAACCTGATTCTGCTGCAAAACCGCCTCATTGCTGTCTATTTTGAGAAAATTTTCGTTAGATAGGGGAGCTATTCGCCTTAAATTTTCTCAAAAATCCACTCAACGAGATCGATTTTTCACCACGAACCATCTTTTCCAAACAGATTCTAAAACAATTTTCTGCCAGGAAGCTATCGTCCCAAAGAATAAAACTCCTCATTGGGACGCATGGATGTAAAATTGGCCATACGGTTACTGAGCGCAAAGAAAGAGGCTACACCAGCAATATCCCAAATGTCCTCATCGTTGAAGCCATGTTCATGTAAAATTTGAAAGTCGTCATCACTGATGGATTTGGCATCCTTGGACACCTTCATGGCAAAATCGAGCATAGCCTTTTGTTTCGGGGTAATGTCGGCCTTGCGGTAATTCACAGAAACTTGATCAGCAATCAGGGGGTTTTTCGCTCGAATACGCAAAATAGCCCCATGAGCGACTACGCAGTATTGACAATTGTTGTCATTGGAGGTGGCTACTACAATCATTTCCCGTTCTGCTTTGCTCAGACCACTTTCTTTTTCCATCAAGGCATCATGATACGCAAAAAAAGCACGGAATTCATCCGGACGATGTGCCAAGGTCAAAAATACATTTGGAATAAAACCTGACTTTTCCTGTACCTTCAAAATCAATGCTTTGATATCATCAGGAAGCTCATTGATATCAGGTATAGGGTATCGACTAATTGGTGTTGTACTCATTGTTATCTCCTTTTTGGTGTTGATATAGAGTTGATTTCCCTTGAGATATAGATGATCCGAAAGAAATTGTCAAAATTGCTGGTATTGAAGAAAGGCAGAGAATAAAGAGTTGGGTAGAAAAACGACTTCCCCTCCTTACCAAGGAGGCCGTACGCGGAAGCGGGTTAGGAGAGGTTGTAGGTACCAATTATAGTTTTTTACAATTGGCATAGTATGTCACAGTTCCAGGCCAATCCGTGAAGATGCCCAGAATTTGAACGTCTTGAGCAAGAACATCCAAAACTTCCAGCATATCCCCATCGTTGTTGGTGACATCCTTGACGGTTTGATAGTACCAGCCACCACCACTTTTCAAGAGTCCAGAGCGTTCAAGAGTCCAGGTGATGATTTGCAGGCCGGCGGCTTTGGCTTTTTGGGCATAAATAGAAGGCTTCACCTGGCCATGACTTACTTGGAGAAGCATCCACATGGGAGGAGCAATGATCTGGACTCCCTGCTTAGTCAGTTCTTCCATGTTGGGTGACCAGGTTTCCGGTTTGGTATGGTCAAACGTCTTGTCATCATACCGCCCATCCAGATATACACCTTGTTTACCAAAACGAGGTTCTTTTTTGAGCCAGTAAAGTACGTCATTTAAATTGAAGGATTGTGCAAAAACGTGTTCAGGCGGAACACCCGCTGCTTTGTACTCATCAATCAATTGTTGGGCATAATCTTCTTGACTGTAGTTGCCCTCAAATGGCATTTTGACGCTGGGTGATTTCAGTTCTGGCGTCATTTTGGTGCCCAAACGTTTAAACAACTCAATGCTTTCAGCATGAGTCAGCAGAGTGCCTTTTCCTGAATAAAGGTCCGTACGCCAACTGGGAGTCGCATTGAGATATTCTTCCACGGATTTGGCATTTGAATTTGCGGCGTCCATTTTTCCTTGCAGCCTTTTGAACTCTTGCAAAGTAATATCACTGGTACAGCATTTGGCAGAAGCTTTCTGGGCAACCTTGCCTGTGGCATCAAACTGTGCCGGTTTGAAAGGCTCAGAACACTTTGCGGCTAACTCAGGAATAGCTAAGATGTTGGTCGTGGTATGCAGATCACACTGGGAGTGTCGGCATACCAATTGCCGGTCTTTGGTAAAAGTAACATCACATTCCAAAATACCAGCTCCCATTTTTGCAGCAGCTACATAAGATTCTTTGGTATGCTCTGGAAATTGCATCGGAGCGCCACGATGA
>JANQHV010000312.1 GCA_028282505.1 SAR324 cluster bacterium
TTTTGGGATCATTATTGTCATCACTATTCAGAAATTCAATGCTTTCCGAGAATTCTTGTTCTAAGGCATAGACTGTATGATCCTGCAGACTAGTCGCTACTATGGACAGAATAACCAAAAAAACCGTTATCAGAAACATTCCTCCTTGGAAGAGTTCTTTTGCTTTCATTTGTTTGGTTTCCATTGGTTTTTTGAATTTTTCGCTCTGAATTATGTTTCTTCAGATGTTGTGGGTCAATATTCTAAGAATTGATTAGTTGAGAGGAATGAACTGTTCACAAAAACAGTGACAATTTACTTTTATAGAAAATCATTGATAGCACATGATAAAATGATCCTCAACTTTTTATTGCTCTTTCAATGCCCTATAATTCAAAGAACTTTCAATGCGGCGCAAGCGCATTGGCCAGAGGAAATCTTTTTGTTATGCTCGTTTTGCAAACTTCAGTTTCAAAGACCTTGGCTGGATCCACATTCCACAGTCGATATTGGGCTTCTAGTTCGTGTTTCTTAACAAAAGAGAGGGATTGAGTTTCAAGCGTTTCAACCAATACTGAGCGCTTAAACTGAGAGAGATAATGCTCACTAGCAATGCCATGACGATCCCTATCCATAGTAGGTTCTCAATAGACAGTTTGAGTCTAAAGTGGAGGAGAGGGAAAGCAATTGCAGATCCAAGAATGATTGCAAAAAATGAAGTTACTACTGCCAATAGCAGATATTCTAAATACAAACTCATTTTGATTTCTGAAAATTTGGTCCCAATGCAGAATAAGATAGTCGATTCATAAACCTGACGTGCCTTGCCTGCTGCCATCACACTCACTAAAACCAGCAAACTGGCGACAAAGCTGATACTGGCAACCACAGTGAGTCCTATACTCGCTTTTCCTAATAAATCTCGTGCAGTTTTTAAAATGGACTCTGTTCTGACAGTAACCACATTGGGTGCCAGTTTTCCAAGTTTGTTTTGAATGTCAAGTGCTTCAGAATCTCCCATATAAGCTGCTCCAACATAACGAAGAATAAATGGATCTAACGCTCCTTCAGAAAAGACACCTTCAAACCAGAATCGTGTTTGCAGTCCTTTTTGTTGATAAATTGCAGCAATTTCTGCTTCCAAAGGAATACCTTGAATATTGAAGGTTACCGTATCTCCTGGCCTCAAACCCAATTGATAAGCTTCCCGATCTTCCATGGCCATCATGGGCGTTCCTGAAACAGGCTCATCCCACCATGCGCCTTCAAGAATGGTTAACTTGTCAATATTATTTGCCATATAACTCAACTTATATTCGTCTCTTGCTGCTTCTTGCGCTCTTCCCTTATCAAGTGTGGTTATCTCAGACAAGGGTTGTCCATTGATATGTGAAATTCGGGAACTCACCAATGGAGCAATATCCATTCTAATCAAGCTAGGTGCATTGTTCATCGTTTGGCGTACATCGTCCAGCTGATAAGATAGAATATCATAGAGAACCAATGCAGGTGCCTCTTCAGGAATGCTTTGATGAATGGTACGAATGAGCGATGTGACAACTAACGTACATGCAACCAAAAGTGTTAAAGATGATCCTAAGGAAAGTAAGGAAATTCTAATGGGAGATTCTGGACGGTGCAAATTAGAAATAGCGAGGCGGACCGCAAAAAATTTAGAAAACGACAGGTTGGTTTCCAAAGATTGAGAAGCCTTGCCGATGCTTCTCACTACCAACTCTAAAAGGAGTAACAATCCACCAACAACTCCAATAAACCCTAAACCAAATAATGGGTCTGGAACAGCAAATAAAATAAATAAAATCAATCCTGCTCCACAAATCCATGTCAACACTTTCCATGATTTTGAAACGGAGCCAGTCGTGTCGGTAAAACCTCTGAAGAGAGTGGCAGGATGAACAGATAAGGCACGTCCAAGTGCAGGGACTGCAAAAGTATAGGCTGTCCATACTCCAAACCCAAAGGCCATCAACAAAGGCCACGCTAAACTGGATAATGTCAAAGTGATAGGCATTTCTGCGGCAATCACTGATGCCCCTATCAACGCAAGACCTCCCCCAAGACAGATACCAACAAAGCTAGAACCACCACTAAGCCATCCGACTTGAATCAAATACACACTGGCTAATTGACCATGCCTTAAACCCAATGCTCGTAAAGTAGCAATTGTTGTGAGTTTTCCTTTCAAGTATGCCTGAATGCTATTAAAAACTCCCAATCCCCCAATAAACAAAGTGCTGAGACCAATCAAAATCAATCCAGAAGCAATTTGTCCTAGACGTTCTGCAATCCGCTGGCTTCGTTCCTGAAATGTTTTTACTTCCCATCTTCCTTCTGGGAATGACTCATAAAACGATTGACGCCACGTTTCGGGTGGGGTCTCTGTGCGAACAAAATAATCATAATCTACACGACTTCCAGGCTGAATCAATCCAGATTCACTCAATGCCTCTTCTGACAACAAAACAGGAGTTCCCCTCCAATTTGCATTGAGCCGCCGGTTCGGTTGATCCATAATGAGTCCACGAATCTGCATTTTTAGAATACCAATAGAGACCATTTCACCTACAGAGAGATTGATTTTGTTTGCCAGCACGGGATCAATCAGCACACCCCAAAAGCCATCCTGAAAACGAATCAAGTCCTGAAGCGATTGAGATGGCTCGATTGTGAGTTTTCCATAAAGTGGATAATTTTCATCCGCACTTTGGAGTTCGACCTTGATCAAATCACCGGCCTCTGTCCCAAGCATTGTATCCACTTCAATCACTTTGGATAATTCATCTTTCTGACGAATCCAGGACAGAACGTTCTCAGGAAGTGACTGATTTGATTCAACTTGAAGGTCGCCTCCCATCAATGCTCTTGTGTCGGAGAGTAATCCTGATTGCAGGATTTGATACAAACCCGCTGAGGCTGCAACCAACATCACTCCTAGAATTAAACACGCACAAAAAACCCAGAGTGTCCATCCACTGGATTTGAGGTCTTGCCACGCAAGTTTGAATAAAAAGGAGCTTGATTTCATACTAATTTTCTATCTTGTAAGTGTAATACTCTTTGACATCGCTGGGCAATCCCTTCATCATGAGTAACTATCACCAAAGTTGATCCCACTTCCTTATTTAACTCAAACAACAGATTGGTGATTTTCAAACCGGTATTGATATCCAGATTTCCAGTAGGTTCATCGGCAAGGACCAGTTTGGGGTGATGAACCAAGGCTCTTGCTATTGCGACTCGTTGTTGTTCGCCTCCAGATAGTTGCAAAGGATAATGTTTTTCCCGTTGAGACAGCCCCACTCTATCCAGCATCTCCTGGGCACGCTTTCTTGCATTTTGAGCACCGGCAATTTCCAATGGTAGAGATACATTTCCCAATGCCGATAGACTGGGAATTAGGTGGAATGATTGAAAGATAATTCCCAGGTTGTCTCTTCTCAGATCAGATAACTCATCACGTGTTAATTGTCCCAAAGACTTCTCTTCTATCAGGATTTCACCATTTTTAGGTTTTTCAAGCCCTGCTAACAATAATAACAATGTAGTTTTTCCAGAACCTGAAGGGCCAA
>JANQHV010000399.1 GCA_028282505.1 SAR324 cluster bacterium
TTTAAGGCGAATAGCGAGTCTATTTAACGCAAATTTTCTCAAAACAGACGCCAATGAGGCGGTTTTGCAGCAGAATCAGGTTTTTCAAACAGGTTCTAATACCGTTGTTGCTTCAACTGTTCTTCATATTCGATGACTTCCTCCCAGGCTGGCATTTTGAAAAAAATTCCCTTGCCCTCGGGAATTCCTCGTAAGAACACATAGAAAAGCCCCCCGAAGCGTTGATGGTATTCCGCAGGATTGCGAATCTGGAGCCACTTCACAATGACCAGGGTGTAAATTTTCAGTTGCCACTCATAGTGTTCTGCAACAATCTGCTCCAAAGTAGAGATGGAATAATCCGGCAGCAGATTACTTTTCCAATCCATAAAATAGACTTTATTGGACTGTTCACAGATAAAATCAATAGAGCCTGTTAAAAAACCCCGTTTGATGTCCCATTGTGTCTGTTCTTTTAACACATCCAGCTTGGCCAGGGAAGGATGATGCTCTTCTGGAATCGGAAAATAAAAGACCATCTCCCGCAAATATTTTGGGGAGGTATGCAAAGGTTTCAGTACTGTTGATCTGGAAAGTGGGAATGGTTTGGTGAGAGTCTGCCAAACCATTTGAACTGTTTCATCGAAGTAGTCGTGGGAAAAATCATATTTTGCCAACAATTCTTCAAATAACAGAGGAATTCGTGGGTTTTCCAGCCAAGCTGCCATACTCTGGCAGGAGGACAGAGTGGACAAGTCTATCTTTTCCAGAACTTCATGCAAAAAATTACCAGTCCTGATTCCTGGCGGCAATTGTTTGTCCAAAGCATGGAAGGGTTCTTCCACCAAATCATTTTCCACTTCTCCTTTCGCTGGCAGCGATGAATCCAACAATGCTGCTTCTTTTTCTGCTCGAACTTTTTCCAAATACTCAAAGCGCATATGACGGGTCATCCGGCTATAAGAACTGATGGTAAATGCTTTGCACTGCTCTTTTAATTCATCTACAGGCAATTGCCGGTTGGGCTGTAAAGGAAGAGCAGGTTCCCACTGACCCAAGGCCTGATCGAGTTCAAGCGTAGAAATATTGGAGTCTGTCAAGGTATCCTGGACAGGAGTGACCAGAGTCCGACTGAAAATGGAAGGAATTTCGGAAGTGTCTATAACCTCTGTGGACAGTTCAGCAACGACCTCGTCCAGACTGGATAAAATCTGCTGATAGGTACCGCTGACCTGATACATCCGTTTATTTTTGGCAGCCTGATCTTTTAAAAATGGAACATAAGGCAGGTACAATTTGGCCTGAGCGCGTGTGAGTGCCACATAAAGCAAGCGTTGATCTTCTTCTTTTTGCTCAATCTGGTACTGTCCTTTATTTTCTTTACTCAAATCGATGATGCGTTGCTCGTCTTGATGATATAGGAAATAGCGACTGAACTGATCACTGAGCGAGAATCCTCCATAAATGAAAACCACTGGAAACTCCAAACCTTTGGATGCATGCATCGTCATCAATTGTACCGCCTGTTGATCACTTTCCAGACGCAATAAGTCATTTTCCTGTCCTGGATCGGCAGTTCCATTAATCAAAGAATGAAGAGTGAACAACACTTCCTGCAAACTCAAATGCTGTTCGTTGATGAGCCTGGATAAAATTTCAAAAATATGGTCGTAATTTGTGATTTCTCGTTCCTCGCCTGTCAGGAAGAGTTCTCGCTGGAACAGTTCACTCTCGCTGAGAATGCTTTCAAACAATTGCTTGAATTTTCCCTGGTTGGACAAATGATGCCATCGATTCAACAACAACACATAGGGATGATCCACATCGACGTCATGATAATGTTCCAGGTCTTTCAGCGGCACGTTGAAAAAACGAGTGAGCCATGCCTTAAAACGATTGGAACGGTTCGGTTCATGGACGGCATTCAGTAGGTCATAAATTTCTTTGGCCTCCTGTGTTTGAAATAAGCCACTTTGCTTATAAAAAGCATAAGGAACTCCATACCTTCGTAAATGCCTGGCCAGGGTCAGTCCTTCTGCTTTGGAACGGAATAAAACACAAATGTCCTTACTGGTCAAAGAACGATGGTGTTTGATTGTCTCGTCCCACCACTGAAATGGATTCTCTTGTGTATTCAATAATCCTTTGATCTCGCTGGCAATTGCATCGGCAAAACTTTCTTTGAGCACCGAGACATTCACCTTCGCTATGGCATCAAACTGCAAGAGATGAATGGCTTTGCCCCCTGTATGGTCCTGGTGCTGGACATCGGGTTTACCACAAGTCACCGGAGAAAAACGGATCTTGCCTGGAAAAAAGGAAGGGTGCTGAAAAATAATGTTGAGCCCTGCAATAATTTCTCGGCTGGAACGAAAATTCTTGTCCAGAGAGACAGGTTCTTTTCCAGACAACCCACTGATAGTTTTGCAGGCGTTTAAGTAAGTATACACATCCCCACCACGAAAACCGTAGATAGCTTGCTTGGGATCACCAATGACAAACAAGCGATGCTCCGGACTGTCCAGAAAGACCGATTTAAAAATATTCCACTGTACCGGGTCTGTATCTTGAAACTCATCAATCAATGCATAAGTATATTTTCGACGAATTGCGTTCATCAATAGGGAAGACTTTCCTTTTTCACGAGAAGTCGTAGACAAACCTTTTTCAACCCAAAACAACATATCGTCAAAATCAAAATACCCCTGCTCTGTCTTATAATTTTCTAATGCGGTACGGAGGGCTGGAATTGCTTTCTGCAACAAGAGAATCCGCACCCATTTATGATAGTCTGGAATTTGCTGAATCATCTGTACTTCTTCCATACGGACTAACTGATCAATCAGCGTCATTGCCAAGCTCGAAGGATTTTTAATCAGTACTTCTCCCAGCTTATCGATGATCTCAAGGAATTGACTGATCTCTGTTGGAAGAGCAGTCAGGCTTTGATATTTTTTATTGGCTGCTTTGGTTTTTTTGAACTGTAAATTGATAATTTTTGTTAAATCAATGCAAGAAATTTCACACAAAAACTGGATCAGGTCCTGGGTATCCTGATATTGTCGCACCGCATTTAATACGATATGCAGATTGGGCAGCGTGGCTTTGCAGACATGCATGTTTAAGTTCATTTGTTCAAACTCAGCCACAATCCAGGAAGCATTTGTTTCACTTCTTTGAAGTGATTGGGACTTTAAAAAGTTGGATAAATCCATCACACTGGGAACAACCGACTGTCGCAATGATTCGTAATTGTGTGGAATGGGAACTCGCTGACCGTGCTGCCCCAACAGTTCGAGCGTTTCTAATTCGAGATCCTCAATCGTTTTTTCTTCAAGATACAGTTGCAAAAGCAGGGGGGCATTGTGGATCAGGTGCTTACGGAGATATTTCCGAAATACCATCGGAAACAGAGTGGCATTGCTGATCTGTTGCTGCTCAAAAAGCTGTCCATTTTCAAAAGCAAATTCTTGTAGCATCCGGTTGCAAAACCCATGAATGGTATAAATCGCAATCGATTCAAAATCCAACAATGCTTGCTGCAACAGCCGTTTATTTTCTTCATCAATGGTCCAGTACGATTTTCCGGGTTCTGTCGTTGTTGTTCCATCATCTTCCAGGATGCTCTGGATACGAGCCCGCACTTTCTTCTTCAGCTCAGCCGTCGCTTTTTCAGTGAAGGTCACCAGCAGGATATCCCGAATGGAGACCGGCACTTTCTTTTTATAAGCAACCGGATAATTGCCAAGTAATAATTCCACAACCAGGTGCTCAATCGTGTAAGTCTTTCCAGTGCCAGCAGAGGCTTCAATCACATTGTCTTCGCGTAGGTCAATCTCATGCAAAATGTCGGATTTTTCATAAAAGTAGGAATGCATTTTTACCTCGACAAAGTTCTTGATTAAGACCATGACTTATGTACAATTAGCCCTGCATAAAATCAAGAGATGAAAGAATTATATGTTTAAAAAACGAGCACCCTCTGAAAAAAGAATTTTCAACTACGTCGCTTATGCTATTTTGGTGGTGAATCAGGAGTTCGAAGTCACCTTGTGCAATGATGCGGTTTCGCAAATCTGGGAACGAGACAAAAACAAAATTACAGGCAAATCCATCACGTATCTGTTTCCTGACAACCCGACGATTCTGGATTACTTGCAGATGGTTTTTTCGGAAGGAAAAGACTATGCCATCAACGACTTTCCTCTCAAGTTCTCCTCAAACATTGAAAAGGTGGTCAATGTTTCCATGAACCCGGTCTTCAAAAAATCCCAGCGGACTGTACAACAGGTCATCATCACCATCCGTGACCTGACCGAGCATTTCCAAAGAAAATCAAAAGAGCGGGAAAAAGCCATTCTCGATTCTATTGGAGTTTTCGTTTCTTCCGTTGCTCATGAAATTCAAAATCCCCTCAGTGGTATCAAAGGGGTGACGCAATTGCTGCAAAGAGACCTGGAAAAAGCCAACATCCCCACCACATCGACCAACATGATTTTGCATGAATTGGGGCGTATTGACCGTCTAGTCAAAGAATTGCTGTTGCTCTCTCAACCCATTCCTTTGGAATACAATACCTTCAATTTATATGAACTGCTCAATACCATCATCTGGTTTCAAGAAAATTCCGTAGATCCGTCTATCACCTTCCACAAGTACTATGACCCCTCTTTGCCAGACATCACCGCCGACCGGGATAAGCTGCATCAAGTGATTCTCAATTTAATCAAAAATGCCGTCGATGCCTCCCCCAAAAATGGAAACATCATCATTCGCTCCAATTATTGTCCCCAGTGGAAAATTGTTGACAAACAACTGGACCCCCATCAGAAATATTACTTGATTGAAATCGAAGATGAAGGACCAGGTGTGGCTCCAGAAGATCAAAAGCGGCTTTTCAAACCGCTCTTTACGACGAAAACGAAAGGCAATGGACTGGGGTTATCCGTGTCTTTCCGCATTATTGAAGGACATGGAGGATTGCTCCAATACAAAAATACTCCAGGGTGCGGTGCCATTTTCGAAATTTATATTCCCAGGCACCCTGCTTCACAGAAAGGATAAAAGAGTTACTACAAATACCCCATCAATTGAAACAGCTTCATTTCATGTTTTTTGTACATCCTGGTGGCCCAACTCTTCAGATCAAAGTCGATTTCTAAAGTGACGCCCAGGATGTTGATAAAGGGAACCGCCAATTTCAGTTTCATTGCCACATCATCAGTTTCCCGCAAATCCATATGGATTTCATGCAACCGCTCCTCCAATTTTTCACCAAAGCGTTCAAATACGAAGGCAATCCGTTGCATGAATACCTCCGATATTTCTATCATCTGCTGTTCATTGATCTCTGCTATCGCTTCCAGTAATCCCTGCTTGATTTGGTAGTTGCCATCCAAATTGATCAAATACTGATAATGTGAATCCAATTTATTCATAATGTCTTCCTGCTTTTCCATAATTTCCTCATGATCACACTTTAAATCATCCAGTTTGTGCAAAGCTTCGTCTATTTTTTCATGCATCATTCTCATCTCATCCGGGCTGGAAAGACCTTCCAACAACCTGGCGATTTCAAATTTCCCTTTGATGGGTCTGTACACTTTATAATGCGTCTCTCCATCTTTTTCACGTTCCAGCAATTCTTCGTAATCGGCATACTCATTGGTGCCCGGCAAAGGAATCTGCATGTTGGGTTGATCGCTCAATTCCTGATTGATGGCATCGATCAAATGCCGAATAACGGCCATGAACTCTCGTTTCTTTTTATGTTCCCCAATGACAGTAATGGAGATCCTGTTTTGATAATTGGTTACCAATGCCTGACAATCATCACGACGCAACACACAGCCCGTCCGCCACATGTCTGAAAGAATGTGGTGAGTATCCACCATGATGTGGGGCATGATCGATTTGGGCAAGTATTCGTACTCATAAACAAAGCGAATGCTATCTTCTGCTTGCCGGATGGATTCGGTGACTGTCTGGGGTTCGTTGGTATCGAGCAAATCCGGCAGAATAAAACGACTGCGATCTGGCACACAAAAACAGAGCTTGAACTGGTTGAGAATGTCGATTAGAAAACGCCGTTGATTGGGTGTATATGAGATTTTTTTATAATTGGCAGGGCGGTATCGTTCTTTTTTATCTTCCTCTTCGTTGACAATGTGTTCGAGTTTCTCCATAGCAACGATACCTTTTTGCTGACCGGCATATGTAGAAGTGAGGATCTGGTAAACACCATAGGTGATCCAATAAGGGTCCAGGACATAATACTCAGAGAGATTAATCTCTTCAAAGTGCAAGACCAGCCCCAAGTCGTGCAAAAAATTGATCGCGTTTTTCTGCTCTTGCTTTTCCTGCAAGTCAAACTCGTGACAGATTTCTGAAAATTGCTGTTCATCCAAAAAATACTTTTTTTGGGTTTCTTCTTGCAGTTTCTCTTTGATTCGAACCCAGCGTTCGTCAATGGTGGTATTGAAAAGCTCTGCCTGGGGAATCAGTTCTGCCAGCTTGTCTTTGATAGCCTCAATGTTGTCTCTGGTTTTGCAGGAAGCTTTGATGAAGGCTTTGATCTGGGAGAATTCCTGCTGCAAGTCATACTGATTTTCGAAGCCAAATCCAGCATTGACATCAATCTGGTTGGCCACCATAATGATGGAAGAATTGCCGCCGGTGGCTTTGATGCGTTTAGCCCATTGCCGGATTTGAGCAGCAACATTGTCGTCTTTGCGGGCATCGAGCACCAGAATATAAATCGAGCGACGGGTTAAGA
>JANQHV010000409.1 GCA_028282505.1 SAR324 cluster bacterium
AATTCTACTTTACTTGACGTCATGTAATATAATCAAACAATTATAATACATGGACCCATACGCTTCATTTAAATTACTCCGATTCCTTTGTCTAAGACCAAACATTAATCAAATGTTTAGAACCCGTTATGTTATTCAGTCTGATACCCCTTGTCAAGCTAGTTTCTCAAAATGAACAATTTTTATTCAAAAAATCCATCGTATCACTCGCAAGCTATGCTTTTATCCTGCTTCCGACGACAATCCTTCCACTGCCTAATTTCCATCACACTAACATTTAACCTACGTATATCTACCAATAGACAAATTTTTTCGATTGTGTAATCTTTTACTCAAAAGGATCCCTTTATCCAAATTTATTTAACGTGCTCCAGTGAGGTCTGATCATATTTTCAAAGCTCTGACCGTATCGTTTACTCTAAGGCTACCCATTGACAAAATGTGATCATATCTCCTGAAATATGTAAAACCTCAATAAGAAAGCCGTTATGAAACTTTCACATCGAGTTGAAAACAATATCTGCATCACCACCATTGAAGGCAAGTTTACTGGAAGTGAAGTTCGACAACTCAGCCCATATATTAATACCATACTTATTGAAAATCAGCACCTAAAAGCACTAGTACTTAATTTCAATCAGACAACCGACATTGATTCTGCAGGAGTAGGTGCAATCATTATCACTTCAAAAATATTAGCAAAAAAAGAAATGAAAAGTGTCTTATGTCAGTTGGGAAACAAAATGCGAGGAACCTTTGAGGTGGCTAACTTAGATAAAATTTTTCCTATTTTTGACACAGAAGAAGCAGCATTAGTTTTCCTCAATCAAGAAAATTCATAAATACATTCTAAAAAAACTCGCCATTTTCAAAGGGAATCACACAAGCAACATATCAAAAGTTTTTTTCCTGCCTGCTTTCTACTCTACGTATATCTACCAATAGACAAATTTTCCTGATTGTGTAATTCTATAGATTCCCTTTCCCCCTCTAGTAATCTTCATCATTTGCCCAACATCAAAAGGAAATATGGAATTATCCCATCGGCTGGAAAAAAATGTGTGTATCATCGATATTTATGGAAAATTAACCGATAACCAGTTAACAGAGTTTAATTCGTACACAAGTTCATTACTGGATGAAATGAAACCCACCGTCTTATTACTCAATGTCAAAAGACTAACGATCATTGATTCTCCTGGGTTAGGAAGCATTATACTTTTGAACAAGCATTGCCTGGCAAAACAAATCAAATTTGCAATTTGTGAATCCAATAAAAAAATTCAATTTATCCTCCAATCTACCCATATGGATAAATTGATTAAAGCTTATAAAACTGAAAAGAGTGCACTAAAATACCTGACACAGCAGAGCCAATCAAATTAATCTCTTTTGTCTTTAATATTACTCAAGAGTTCTTTATTGAACCACTCTTAAAAAAATGAGTATCTTTTGTAGGGAAGGAAAAGTTTGGCGCGCCCGGGAGGACTCGAACCTCCGACCTTTAGATTCGAAGTCTACTGCTCTATCCAACTGAGCTACAGGCGCTGTTTCTGTGAACATGGGGCGAGCGAAGGGACTTGAACCCTCGGCCACTGGAATCACAATCCAGCGCTCTACCACCTGAGCTACGCTCGCCATAACACAAACTAGTAGTTTATGTGGTTCTAGAACAATTTACAATATAAAATCTCACTTTACCCTGATATCAGTTATTTTAGTTCGACTTTTGGAGATTAGACTGTAGGGTAAGCCTGATGTTTAGAACATTTTTCATCTACTTAATTTCATGAATGGAAACATCCAATTTCTGAGGGTAATTAAGTTTACGCTTCGTTTGAGATTAATTGGTATTGGGAGTATTTCCAGTACACTAGCATTATGCATGATTTTAGGCTTAATTTATTTAAACATACAACATAGGATAACCGATTGGCTGGAAAGGCATTCGGATATTTCTATCTTTCTATCAGACAGTATCTCAGAGAAGGCATATCAGGAACTCTATGTCACGCTAGAACAAGACTATCGTATCAAAAATATCAGAGAAATTTCCTCAGAACAAGCACTCGCATTATTAAAACAGCAATTAGACGACGATCGGGAAGTTTTAGACCATATTGATAAAACGATTTTGCCAGTTACGATAGACTTGGAAATTCGTCCAGAGTATTACACACAAGTGACCGATATCGCACAAAAACTCCAAGATAAAGAAGGAATTACAGATATTGCTTATCCACAGCAAGCATTGGAAATGATCATCCATTTATCCCAGGGAATCAGCCAATTACATTTTGTCCTAATTGCTTTAGGAAGTATACCAGTTCTATTTTCCCTTTTTTATTTCCTTCGTCTTGCTTTCCAACAACAGGTAGAAGAGATAGAACTGCTCTATTCATCTGGAGCATCCACTGTATCAATTCGCTTGCCATTTCTTCTGGAGGTGGGCATGGTTTTGGGAGTATCTATCTTGATTTCATACATTATCCTCTTAATATGTTATCAAATTAATTTATTTTTTCCTTCTCCCCAAGGAACCAGCTTATTTTTTAACCAGCCAACGGTATTTTATGAATGGCAGGATTTAATAGGTTTAGGTATACTGACACTAATGATTGGTGAAACTTATGTATATTGGATAATTGAATATTGGTGCACTCAGTTAACAATACGATAAACTTATCATGGCTATATCGTGTTGAAAGGATCGTGTATGTCGTTATTTGATTCTGTCATTGAACAAAAAATTAGCTGCAAAGTGCCAGGCTGTGGTAATACCTGGACACTAGGAGCAAAAGAAATTGTTGATAATTGGAAACATAATAACTACCGTGCTCCTAAGCGAATGTGCAGAGAGTGTCACCAAATACTTAAAAAACTCACCCCACAAATCGTTTCATGCTCAACTAAATCCTGCCAGGAAACCGTAAACATACCTGTTTATCAGCAGTTAATCGCAGAAAGAAAGCACCGTCCCATCCAAAAACAAAGCTTCTTTTGTACAGAATGCCAACAAGTACTCAAAAAGACAACAGACAAAGAGATTCCTTGCCGAATTAAAGGATGCAAGAATACCTGGAAATGGTTTGCTTCATCTCAATTAAAACAAGGAGGCCCTCAATTGGAAGCTACCCCAGAGCTCCGATTGTGCGACGCCTGTTACCATAACCTACAGGGGTTATCTCCTGTTAAGCAGCCATGTCGAGTCCATACTTGCAATCGGACATGGGAGTTAGACCGCATGACCCAACTAGAAATGCAAGTTAATGGTAAAAAAGCTCCCAAGCGTATGTGCTCATTTTGTAATTCAAGACTCAAACAATTATCCCCTAAAGAGCAAATTTGCCAGGTCAGGGGATGTGAAAAAACTTGGTCATGGCAGCCTTATGCACAACTTGAATATGAACACCGAAAAGCAGCCGACCCATCTATTCTCACACCACAACGCTATTGCAATTCATGCTTTGCCTTAACAAAACGGCTGCAAACTGCTTCCATACCATGCAAAAATGATTCATGTTCCAATTCCGTAGAATATTCGACTGAAGCACAACTTGAGGATATTACTCAAAAGAAAAAACTATCCCATCATCAACAACTCTGCCAAAGCTGCCAGGAATACTACAATCAGCTGAATAACAAAGAAATTCCCTGTCAACAGGAAGGATGTAATCTCACTTGGACATGGAATAAGGAAGACCAATTTGCCGCTAGCTTCTTCCAGGGCAGTGTATTAGTAGCTGGAGAAGTTCCAAATCACTATTGCCAACGGTGTCACGATTTTTTACACACACGTGCTGATTCATATGTCAGTTGTCAACAATGTGACACGCCTATTTTATGGACGTCACGCCAACAATTGATGACAGAGTTGAACTTATGGGTTGCACCTCGATTATGCCCCAACTGCCTGAAAAAGCGTTAGTCTTGAATTGATGATTCATGGAAAATAAAACAAAATATTGGATAATTCTTCTACTGCTAACCCTCATAGGATCTCTGTTCTCTAGTTGTTCCACCAGAAAGACATATCAATGGCATCCTCTTTATACCAATCTCCAATTTGAGGATGGTACTGTCATCCCTATTTTTGAAAGAATTCATCAAAATGCTTTTCTGTACCATAATTACAGGACTATTTTGATTGTAGACGCCATTTTTAAAGATCAATCCTATCGTCAACATTTTTCTAAAGAAATAGCAAATACCTATTTCTTCTCACCAGAACAGGCAAAAAATTTGGCAAACCAACAAACACAACACTTCCAAAATCAATTTGAATTTATAGTGTTTATATACGGAGGCAATAATGACCCATTGGAAATTGATGCACCAACGGCCCAGTGGAAAATTTATTTGAAAGATGACGATGGAGATTTATTGCAACCAATACGAATTACAAAATTAGATGACGGGCATCAGGAAATTAGATTTTTACAAAAATATATAAAAATGCCCGACCGTTGGGTAGAAAAATATCTCATTGCTTTCCCCAAGCTTTCCAAAGCAACCATCCAGGAAACCCCAGGGAAATCACCTTTTCAATTCATCATCACCAGTTTAGCAGGAAAATCCGTTCTCAGCTGGCAAGATAATCGTATTTTCTATCAATAAGACAACCATTTTGCTATGTGGACGGCACTAATTTTTTATTGGGGATGTAAGTCATTAATCGCTTGCGACCACACTGAGTGCGAGCACCATACTTACTTTTAAAATAGGCATAAGACATTTCAGAGATTTTACGATGCAACCGGCTTTGTCGCCTTGCCCACCAATTGCCATTGCCCCGAATAGAGCGATAGTTCGGTCGGTCAATAATACTGATGATCGTATAAGGGCGACGGCCTTTGGGTGTGTTAATTTCAATGATTCCCACATCACCATTCAATCCACGTACAAATCCTGTTTTATTCCATATTTTTGCAGAACGATCATTGGCAAAGCATGTCCCATCCTTCAAGCGATCTTTTACCCCACGACGGCTGGATAACCCCAGCAAATAAAGCATCTGCTCAGAAGCTTTTTCGTTCAAGGCAACACTATAGCCAGGTCCTAAAATTTGACGATCCCATAAACGAAGAAACAAACGATCTAAATCTTCTGCCGAAATTTTATTGAGATAGGTGCGTCCACTTCTGGGAATATATTCTACCAATTTCAAATGCTGATACAAACCCGTACGTTGTAAAATTTTCTTTACTTTCCAGGGCCCCCCCAATAATTTAAGAATTCGGTTGGTGCTTTGGTTATTACTATAACGAATCATGCGAATCAGATCTTTTTGATTTCTTTTAGAATGCTGTATCTTGTTCCGATAGCGTTGTATCATATATGCTTGCAAAATCGGCACTTTGATCAAACTAGCAGCCTTCACTTCTGCTTTTGGATTAATCGAAGCAACTAACTTGCCGGTGTATAAATCCTTAATAATCAATGATAGATTATCTTGATTGAACATGACGCCTCGTCGCTTCGAATCACGAATAAATCTTTCTATGGCAACTTCTAAGGCAGAAGCATCGATGCCTTGTGATCCTTTATTCCATGTGATTTGGAATTTATTTTTTCCAACCTTGCGTGTATATTTTTTAGATACCCAACCCGTCGTACCATCTGAATCTTTAACCAATACCCAGCCTCTTTTGGCAGTGTGAGTCAAGCCAAGATATGTTCCACGAGTCAATACTTTGACAATAGAATACTTTGTCCCAGGCCCAACTCTCATGTTCAAAGCATTCGTATTGACTACAAGGTACTGGTTGTCTTTCTTCGATGTTTGCCCAGCAATGACAGGACGGCCATGAAGAGTTAACAAAAAAACTAAAATGATGATATAGTATAATATTTTATAGAAAGAAAATGACAACTGCATAAGCTCGATCTTGCAATTTAAAGGTTAGCAAGCATAATTTGACAAACAAACGACAATTACTTGCAGAGCAAAATACATGCCGAAAAAAATCTTTTTTAGAAATATGCATTACACTTGGACATATCAAGCTATAAAGAACCCCATCCTAAAAACTCAGATTTTTCATAATGGATGGAGCTTGCATTTTTATCAAATCAAGCTATTAAAAATAAAGTTATTAAAAAATTGACAGATGTAAACAAATTCTTGATACTGTCTTACTTCAATGCTTCTAACAATTTAAGTGTAATTCCGAACAAATGTAAGAAATGTTTAATGATTTCAATAATTTGAAGAATTTCTAACATTCGTTCGAAATGACACAAAAGTCTTTATTTTCAATGATTTACAACAACTGTTAGAACCATTGTTACGTGAATCAGAAACAAACAACGTCATTCCGGCTCGACTGGAATGCCAGCCCGGCCGCAATCCAGGCTATTTCCCAAATTTTTCTCGATGTCGGATCAAACAGAACACCACAGCGGTTGGTATGACAATTTTTTTACAAGATATTGTTTTTATTAAAATAAATTTCAATTCCTGATTCCCATACTGTCTTACAAAATTCAGTTATATACAGGCTTCAGTTCGAAGAAATTTTTTTAAGCAATTTTTAACAGCTTCAAGGGGCTATGCCTTTATTTGCAAAACAAAAAAAACAACTCAAATCAGCACTTCCAGCCAATTCCAAGACGAAAAAAGATGCAAGATCACAAAATGAGTCTGAAATTCAAGGCAAGCGAGGATTGATTTCTCTTTTTGATAAGGGAATCACGCTACAAGCTCAACGCTTGGAATTTCTGAAAAAAGGTTTGGAAGATGGAATTGCTTTTTTCAATGAGTTCAATGAACAACGGATGAAGCTGGCCTTTGAATCCTTCACAGAGGATATGAAAAAAGCACTCTATGAGATTCTTTTTTTCATGCATGTCAATGACCCAAAATTTTCTGAAGTTAAGTTTACAGGGATTGAGGTCGAACATGTCTACGGGATCACGAGGGAGCATGAATATGAAGCCACTGCAAATTTGTATTTAGAAGGAGCTCCACACGGAGTACAGGGAATTGAAGAACTGCCAGAATTATTCCGCGAACAATTCTACGAATACATTCAGTCAGAGTTCAATTCTAGACCCAGCAATGCGGATGTGAAAGATTTTTGTCCAATTGTCAGTATTTCTTCGCTAGGCTCTATCGGAACAGTCGGTCATAAACCCTTTGTCTCTGATTTGGACTGACAGGTTCAGTATGAAATGGAACCGTTCCGATTTGATCTCAGCGAATGGGACGATGAGCATCTTATTCAAGCACTCAAGCTGGAGATATCGGCCTGGACTCAAAGAGCGCGTGTCAAAAAGAAAATCCATCCAGAAAAATTAAAAGATCCAAAAATTCGCGGAGAATTGCAAAAAATAGCGCGTGCTCAAGTCCACAAAGCTTACCCATCACTGTATCGATACCTGCTCCAAAAAGAAGGGGACTACAAGAAAGATCTGATGTCTCCCAAAGGGGCACAATTGCGGCAAACCTTGATACACGAAATGATGGCTCTGATTAAACGAACCAATCAGCGCAAGCAAACTTCAACGTTTAAAACTCGTGAAGGACTGTTTAAACAACGAGTCAATACGATTCAGGATTATATTCAGAAAAAATTTCCCAAAGCTGAAATATACATGTTCCTGGCAGACAATCCCTCTTTTCGTAGAGGCTATCACGGGACAACTTTAGAATCAAAAGAGGCTTCTGGTTCTGCCTATGAATTTGTTTTAACCTATGAAGTGCTCATGCCCGGCATTCAGTTTACGCCAATGATTCCTTCTCATTTCATCCTGCCAAAAGACATTAACAATTCTCAAGGATTCTACGAACGTACCATGGATTACATCCGTTTTGGGGCCATCAATATTTACGATAAATATATTGGTCATCTGACGGATCTCGGCGGAACTCCCGCTTTGCCTATGAAATATATTTTAGGACATGGAGGCATGATTTACTGGGAATCATTCAAAGCAGCATCTGGAAATTTGGCCAAGGCTTTGCTGAACCTCTTTCGCATCGAGATGCTCCACGATAAGAAGTATTTGATCATGATCATCGAAATGATCAAAGATCCCAACCGCCTGGATGAATTTATCAACAAGCCTGAAGAAGCACTTGGAGCAGATGCACCAAAAGAATATGGATTAGAACCCTGGGAACTTTTGGAAATGGAGACATCTCTGCCATTGTTATTAAAAGATCCTTGGTGGCTAAAATACAAAGTACTAAAAATCGCTTTTGGGGAACTCTCCTACCTAGAAGTTCAAGAAAGAAAACGAATTTCTAAAATCATTGACCTCTGTTTTGGCCTGCATATCAAAGTTTCTGAGGTTTTTACGAAAGCAGGTGACACCAGGGCATTTGACACATACCGGGAAAAATTTCTTTTAGATTTTTTACAAAGGGCCTTTCCAAGCGGCTCTCCTCAAAGAAAATTTCTTGAGCATGTCAATATTGGAGAAACTAAGGCAGTCATTGAATTTGAAAACGAGTTGAAAGACTTGTTTAAGTCCAGTTTAGACAGAGTTCTTGAAATACAAGCAGAAGCAGGTCTTCCTGACGAAAGTAATCAAAAAGAATTTGAAATTTGGTACCATTACTACCAGAAAAACTTTGAACCACCTCCCAACATGGTGCGTAAAAGTATTTTACACCACTTAAAAGTACCAAGATTACGCTTACAAGCCGCTTATCAAGAAAAACGATGGCTGATTCGTTCTATGCAAACAGAAAGTAAGCTGGGAAAACGGTTTGATACATTTGGAGTCCTTGATATTCTCCCCGATGAAGTCGATTTGACAACAGCCCCCAGCTTTACCTATGTACTGGCTGACTGTATTCTCAATTCATATTATGGATATGTCAATCAGGGAACGTTAAAAGAACAAAAATCTGTTATCGAGTTTGATCCCAAAGCGACTTATAAAGCAGAGGTGATCGATGAGAAATATGCTTATGTCCGTCCAGACAACGTAGTTCGCATTGCTAATCATATTTCCGAATTTTTCGTTTATAGAACTTATCACTATTTAGACTGTGTCAATGTGGAAAGGCACTATCTAGAAATTTTCTTTTTCCTACATCTACAAAGATTTGGTCAACTCTCTATTCTTTATCGGGACAACTTGACCAACTGGTATTTGGATGAGTTTGACCATGCTGACCTAAGAAAGCAAGCACATCAATTACATACCGGTCATGCTGCTACTTATAAAAGCAAGGGCCTTGTTAAAACAATTCGTACCTTTCTGCGGGACCGTAAAATTAACTTAGCCGATTCTAACGTAAAAACCCTTTTTTGGTTCAACCCCAACAGTGCGCAGACCAACCATGCTGCCAATAAAGTTGAAGCAAAAGAGCAGGATTTGGCAGAAGAATTTAAGCAATTTGTTCACGCTGTGGGCCAACCACAATAAACAAAACTCATTCATTTTCCCTCACTTCCTGAAAATCAACAAAATTCAGAAGAAAGTCCAAAGTGGTAAAACCAACAATCGCTTATGCAACAAAATATGATGTGATCATTATTGGTGCAGGACATGCTGGCTGTGAAGCCGCATTAGCAGCAGCTCGCATGGGAGTAAACACATTAATTGTGACTATGTCAACAGACACCATTGCACAAATGTCATGTAATCCTGCCATTGGAGGGCTGGCAAAAGGGCATCTGGTCAAAGAAATAGATGCTCTGGGTGGCGAGATGGGAAAAGCGGCTGATGCCACAGGCATTCAATTTCGTATTTTAAACCGTTCCAAAGGGCCTGCGGCCCGTGGTTCTCGCTGTCAATCAGACATGTACGAATATCACAAATATATGCTCAAAACACTGGAGAATCAAAAGAATTTAACAATCCAGGCAGCCTCCGTCGAACAGCTACTTTTTCATGGTACCAAAGTGATTGGGGTTCGTGTCGTAGCAGGAATGGAATTTTATGCACAAACCGTTATTATTACAACTGGCACCTTCTTGAATGGTTTAATCCACCGCGGAGAAGAAAGGATTGAAGCAGGACGTGTTGGTGAGCCTCCATCAAAAGGAATTACCCTGTCATTAGCCCAACAGCACTTGCGGATGGGACGCCTGAAAACAGGAACTCCTGCTCGCTTGGATAGTCGAACAATTGATTGGGAACAAACTGAAGCACAATGGGGAGATCAACCCCTTCCCAAATTTTCTTTTTGGGATTCAAAAGTTTTACTGCCACAAGTCCCCTGTCACGTGACTTATACTAATGAAACCACTCATGCAGTAATTCGGCAAAATTTACATCGCTCTGCCATGTATAGTGGTGCCATTACAGGGGTTGGAGCTCGGTATTGCCCTTCCATTGAAGACAAGCTCGTTAAATTTTCAGATAAAAATCGTCATCAAATCTTTTTGGAGCCCACCAGTTTGGAAAGTTTGAAGATCTATCCCAATGGTTTATCAACCAGTTTGCCTGCTGATGTACAACTGGCATTTTTGCAAACCATCCCTGGTTTAGAGGAAGTAGAAATCATCCAACCGGGTTACGCCATCGAGTATGATTTTGTATTACCCAACCAACTGAAACCCAACTTAGAATCCAAAGATGTGGAAAGCCTGTTCCTGGCAGGACAAATCAATGGAACATCCGGTTATGAGGAAGCAGCCGCTCAAGGAATCATTGCGGGGATCAATGCAGCACTGAAAGTGAAAAAAGAGACCCCATTTATACTAAAGCGCAACGAAGCTTACATAGGAGTGCTCATTGATGATCTCATTTCTAAAGGAACGAACGAACCTTATCGGATGTTTACATCTCGTTCCGAATACCGGCTTCTCTTACGGGAAGACAACGCCGATCAACGCTTGAGTGAAAAAGGATATCAGATTGGATTATTGGCTAAAGAATATTACGAACGAGTTCAAAAGAAAAAGAAGCAAATTTTTCAATTGACCACGGATCTGAAAAAATTGAAAATCACTCCAACAGCTACTGTTAATGAAGAACTTGACACACATGGAGAAGCAAAATTAAAGACAGGTATTGAAGCTTTAACTTTGCTCAAGCGACCAAAATTAGATATAAATAATATACAAGATTTTCAGTTTATGAAGGAAACCATCAATTGGTCCACATATCCTAAGGTGATACAAGAGCAAGTCGAAATCAATACAAAATACGAGGGGTATATCGTCCGACAACAACAAGAGTTGAAATCATTTGATCAACTAGAACGCATTCAATTACCAGAACATCTTCATTATGAACATATTCCTGGACTATCTCGCGAAGTAATCCAGAAATTACAAGAGTACCGACCTGTTAATTTAGGACAAGCAAATCGAATCAGTGGAATCACCCCGGCAGCTATTAGTGTACTGCATATTTACTTAAAAAATATGAAAAAACACTCTGAAACAAAAGCTTCTTAAATCATTCAAACAACTGAATCACATGCATGCTTCTTTGCAAAAAGTATTAGAGGGAGAACGACTTTCTTACTCAGAAGGAGTTCGTCTCCTAACAACTGTAGACTGGTTTGAAATTTGTCAAGCAGGTTGGGAAATTCGCTGCCAAAAACACGGAACACAGCAAGCATCTTATACCATGTTTCGTGTGGTAAACTACACCAATGTGTGTACAATTGATTGTAAATTTTGCAGCTTCCAGGAAAAGCAAGAAAGTCAATTTGCATATGTTCTGAGTAAACAAGAAGTTTTTCAAAAAGTGGAAGAGGCGCTAAATTGCGGTGCCGATCAAATCTTTTTTCAAGGCGGAGTACATCCCACCCTTTCACTGGATTACTACACGAACATTCTTGCTAGCGTGAAACAAAAATATGGTGTTCACATTCGGGGATTCTCTCCAGTAGAATTACTAAATTTGAGCAAAATCACTCATTGCTCAGTTGGAGAAATTCTTAAAGCCTTAAAAAACGCAGGATTAGATTCCGTACCAGGTGCTGGTGCAGAGCTATTGACAGAGCGGATGCGTCAACAATTGAGTCCACAAAAATGTACAGTGGAAGAATGGCGCACTATTATGGAGGAATGCCATCATCACGACCTACCAGGTTCCGCTACAATGGTTGTTGGTGGCGGTGAAACCATAGAAGAAATTGTCATGCATTTGGAAACCATCCGTCAAATTCAAGACAAGACCAAGGGATTTTATTCTTTCACGCCTTGGTTATATCAACAACAAACCAAGCGTTTTAAAGCACAAAAACTTCGTCCAGATCAATTCTTAAAAATTCTAGCATTCTCACGTATCTATTTGGATAACATTGATAATTTAGAAACCAGTGTTATGGTCTTAGGGAAAGATTTGGGTAAAATCGCACTTCGAGTCGGTGCCAATGATATTAGCTCCGTTGTCATCGAAGAGAATGTACTGAAGTCTTATGGTTTGTCTTCTGAAAAAGAAGCCATTGATTATCTTCAAGACGCTGGTTTTGTGCCTCAACGCCGTGATTTTAACTATCATTTTATCTCCCCAAAATCACCACCACAACATGCTGTAGCCTGAAAAATGAGCACGCAACTTTCTATTGTCATTCCTGTATACAATGAAGCCAATAACTTGGAACCATTGGTTAATAAAATTAAAGAAAGTTTAGACCCTGCTTTGCTCCAGTATGAAGTCCTCTTTATAGATGATGGCAGCACAGACGACAGCGTTACACGTTTACAAAATATCCATCAATACGATTCCCGCTTTAAAATGATTTGCCTGAAAAGAAATTTTGGTAAATCAGAAGCCTACATGGCAGGATTTAAACTAGCAACAGGGGAATTAGTCGCCACCATGGACGGCGATCTTCAGGACGATCCTGCGGACTTACTTCAATTAATCGAAGAAATCCACCGAGGATCTGACCTGGCAATTGGTTGGAAAAAAACGGGAAAGAGTTCCAAGAGTACATTTCTCCTGTCAAAACTGTTCAACAAATGTATTCGTTTGCTGGTTAAATCACCCCTTCATGACCTCAACTGTCCTTTGCGAGTCATGACTCAAGAAGTAGCCAAAAGTCTTTATATTTATTCTTCTCTACACCGCTACATTCCAATCCTTGTAGCCAGCCTGGGATACCGGGTCAGTGAAGTAGAAGTTGCTAATTACGAGCGATTGCATGGGGTTTCACGCTATGGTTATTCTAAATACCTCGAATCTTTCTTTGATCTCATGACTGTATTGTTTGTCACCTACTTCCGCAAGCGTCCTTTACAATTTTTGGGGCCAATTGGGTTAGTTGCATTTTTGATTGGATTCTCAATTGATGCCTATTATTGTTTTTTAGGACTGACTGGTATTGAGCGCATGCGTAACAATATACCAAGCCTGGTGCTCGGTTTAACATTAATCATGATTGGTGTACAAATCGTACTGACAGGATTGATAGGGGAAATGCTTTCACGAGAAATTGGAGCAATGAACCCTCAGTCCCCAACTTCTATTAAATCGACTATTGGACTGGAAAGATAAATTACATACACATTTACGTTGATTCATAATGATAGATATTTTACACTGATATAAAAGCTTTATTAAATTTGGTTTTAAATCATTTACAGTTTTTGACCAATATTCAGGATTCTAGAACATGGAAGCAATCATAATTGAACTCATACGATTAGTATTTGGAAGTGCAATCATGTTGTTGATGGCCTGGATTATGCGTCCTGTTATCCGCTTTCTACGCTCACCAATGCCTCAACTGAATTTGTCTACCCCCAATTATTTAGAAGAAGGGGAAGAAGAAATTCAAATTCCTACGGCACCTGAAGAAAGCAATTTTGATCGTTTCGACACACTCACTGCAGCTCGTCATTCTCCTTTGAAAACTGCTCACGTTGTCCGCCAGTGGATCAGAGAATCATCTACTTTAAAATCCCATGCCTGAATTACCAGAAGTCGAAACTGTTGTTCGTGGTCTACAGAAATCTGTTGTCTCTCAACAAATTACATCTGTTCAAGTTTTTCGAAACAATGCGATCACCCCACTTTCTTCAGAACTATTTACACAACGTTTGACCGGCTGTACCATCGAAACCGTCACACGTCGTGGAAAATATTTGATATTTCAACTCAAACCACAACTGTGTCTACTGGCACATTTGAGGATGACAGGAAAATTTATTGTCACCTCCCTTCTACCTCAACCCCACAAACACCATCGGGTATGGTTTCAATTGGGCCATCAACAATTGATGATTTTTGACGATATGCGATGTTTTGGCACATTGGAATTAGTGGAATCATTAGAGCAAGCCAAAAAACTACAACAACTTGGAATCGAACCCCTCTCTGCTAAATTGACATTGAATCATTTAAAGAATTGTTTCAACAAAAGTTCAACCACCATCAAAAGCTTATTGCTTGATCAAACTAAAGTTGCCGGAATTGGAAATATTTATGCCTCTGAAATCCTATTTGATGCTAAAATTTCTCCACTCCGGACAGGCAATCAATTGTCCATTCAGGAATTGAAAAATTTAAAGAAATCGATTCAAAAAATTTTAAAGGCCGCTATTGATAAAAACGGGACATCGATTTCAGATTTTCGAAAAGTTGATGAAAAAACAGGAGAGTTTCAAAATTTTCTGAAGGTCTATGGTAAAAACGAGTTGGCCTGCTCCCATTGCTCTACTCCAATTCAACGCATCATTCAACAACAACGCAGTAGTTTCTTTTGCCCATCTTGCCAACAATAAAGAAGTTCATGAGATTTTTCACTACTTGGAGTTTCGTTTTCCTTTTTTTATTCAGCTCTCATGTGCTGGGAACACCCAATACATCTATCCTGGTTGGAGAAAGTTATACAGGTTCTTATCAATTTGCCAAAGAACTATCCCGCTTATGGGACATGCCTATTTTTAAAATGAACAATTCCTTAATTCCTATTACAGAAAAATTTGCTCAGAATCGTATTGAACGATTACGATTGCGTCAAGGAACCTTAGCCATTCTCGACTCTCAAAGTGCCTATCAACGCCTTTCTGAGTCCCCTGAAGTTGTTGTTGTGTCTATTCTATGGCCTAACATATTGTACATCATCGGTTCTCAAACAAAAACCAAACTGTTAGACATTCATAACACTACCCCAATACACATCCATCACAATTCCGATTATTTTGTAGCAACTTGGAGTAAATTACTACCCTTGGAAAACTATAACTCCTCTCAATTCAAATGGTTTACGGCAAATGATAGTCAAACCATTTTGTCTAAATTGGGTACCGATATACTGATTGCCACAGCTCCATATCCCATCCAGGCATTCGATCAATTCTTTAAAACGAATCCTGGATACCACTTCATTCCCCTCAGTGAAAAACTACTTTCCAGCAATCGTCAACACTACCCCTGGATTATTGACCGCCCTTTACCTGCGAATATATACCCATCCATGGATTCTGCACCACTACGCTTACTCACCAGCTTTCCTGTTCTAATTGTAAGAGCTGATGCATCTAAAGCTTTTATAGAAAAATTGCTCAAAATATTATTTTCCCAGCGTGATAGCATTGAGCCTCATGGACTGTTTCGCTTTCTAGATCCTCAAAATAATCAATTATTTGAGAAAAACTACAACTTTCACAGAACTTCAAAAAAATTCTTCAAACTATAAGCAGTCACTGGACTTTTTTGCCTCCTCATACTCTTTACAGATGCCCTGCTGGCACATATATTTCCAATCGAGACATGCTAAATCTAGATTACCTCTTTCAAGATAAATCATACCTCGTTGTTGATAACTTTGTAAAAAATTCCGTTTCAACTCAATTGCCTTTGTAAAATCTTCGAGAGCTTTGTCATATTGTTTGAGATTTTTGTAAGCATAGCCTCGATTATAATATATAACTGGTTCATTTGGGTTAAACTCCAACTCCTTTGTTAAGTCACCAATCCCTTTTTCATATTCTCCGAATCCTATATATGCACTTCCTCTCGCAAGATATACATCTTGAAAAATTCCGTGAGCAATCTCCTCCACTTCATCATTTCCTTCGTCAATAAATGCAGGATTGTCAAAATTAACAGGTACCTGGAAACCTTCTGAAAGCACACCACTTTCAATAACTTTGGTTAAATCATCAATACCCTTTTTGAATTGTTTCAAGGTAACATAACTCTTTCCACGATGATAATAGGCTAGAATATTATTATTGCGCTCAATTACTTCGGTTTGTTGCTTGATAACCAGATCCATATATTTAAAGTGCTGAGTAGAAAAATCACCCGTAAACCCGTGAGCCTGGCAAATTATAACAGCAGAATCGTTGAGAATTTCTTTTTGAAATCTTTTGGAAATTATCTTTTTTTGAGCACAAAGTTGTTCATGACTCGCAATGTAATCTGCCCAAATGCGCTCACCAGGACGTCTGGCATCAAAAACAAAATACAAATTCCGTTTCTCTTTTTGAGTACTTTGGTATATGCTTTTTATGTCATTCAAAATATGCTGTTGCAGGTCAATTACCTGCAATTGAGGATAGTATTGATTAAAAACGTGTAGGGTTGTAGCTGGATGTCCTCGTTGTGTATCTGCGATCACAAGTCCCTTGGGCAATTGTGAAACATACTGCACCATTTCCATCATGCCGGCACCATTCGCCCAACCTTTCGTTTCTCGAAATGCAATCTCTGTTTGTTCCCAC
>JANQHV010000453.1 GCA_028282505.1 SAR324 cluster bacterium
TTTAAAAGTATACAATATGTCATCCTGACGGTACGCCGAAGCGGCTTTTCGAAGGATCTCTTTGAAATGATTGAGATTCTTCGCAAGCTCAGAATGACAGAATACTCTGGAATGTCACTTTTTTAAACGCAACTTGGTATAAGGTATCCATTTGAGGCGGAACAGTTAATAAAGTTAGCGTCTTACCAAACCAAACCCCTCCCGACCTCCCCTTGCTAAGGGGAGGAGGCAGTTTCTTTTTGAATTTTTAGAAGGGGCCAGGGAAAGTTTTGTTCTGGAATGAGTTGGTAGTTTGATCTGATTAAAAAGATCTTCTATGGTAAACCGTGGTTCCAACAGAGTCAAATGGCAATGAAACAGTCCTACGGATGGGCTGCTGCTATGGAATGAGCAGGACTTTACCGGTGGTTTTGCGCCCTTCCAGGCTTCTATGAGCTTCTTGAACCTCGGCTAGTGGAAAGAGGTGTTCGATGCGAACCTTCAAGTTCTTTTCTTTGACCCAGCGAAAAACATCCCCTGCCCGTTTTTCGAGGCTTTCTCGATCCGCAATATAATGGAATAAAGAAGGCCGTGTTAAGAACAGGGAACCTTTTTGAGCCAAATCAGCAGGATTGAATTCGGTCACAGGACCGCTTGCATTGCCAAACAAGACCATATATCCAAGGGGCGAGAGGCAGTTAATGCTTTTTTCGAACGTGGCTTTTCCAACAGAATCGTAAACCACATTGACGCCTTTTCCATCGGTCAAGCGTTTGGTCTCTTTTTCGAAGTCGGTTTGGGTGTACAGAATGACTTCATCGGCCCCCGCTTCTTTCGCCAGTACGGCTTTTTCTTCAGTAGAGACCGTCCCGATCACATAAGCTCCCATTAATTTGGCAATCTGGATCAATAGCAATCCCACACCACCAGCAGCAGCCTGGATGAGACAACGGTCTCCCCGTTGGATAGGATAAGTGGATTGAGTGAGGTAATGTACCGTCATGCCCTGTAACATCAAAGCCGCCCCTTCTTTGGTCGTTACTTCATCAGGGAGGGAAACAAGACGGCCTTCTGGTACTTTTGTATATTCTGCATAAGAGCCGGGAACCCCACAAAAGGCAACACGGTCTCCTTTAGAAAAGTCAGTGACTTGTTCGCCCACCTGCTCCACAGTGCCAGCACCCTCCAAACCCAGGGTATAGGGAAGCTCTACGGGATAAAGGCCCGTTCGCTGGTAGGTATCGATGTAATTGATCCCACTGGCTTCGATTTTGACCAAAACCTCAGTTGCCTCGCAGGAAGGGATTTCGGTTTCTTCATATGACATGACCTCAGGGGCACCAAATTCTGTAATTCTAACAGCTTTCATGGAGACTTCCTTTCTAATTAAAAGTTGGGAAGGTGGAATATAGCCTTTGCAACAATCTTATGTGGGCTATCATAGCGAAAAAAAAGGAATTTGCAATGAAGCAGTGCAGATTTAAATGAAGCACTGAAAGGGAAAGTCACGAAAAAAGCCCTTTGATTTTATCCATGAACTTGCTATGCAGTGGGTGACTGCCTTCGTTGGAAAGGCTTTCGAATTCCTCCAATATTTCCTTCTGTCGGGATGTCAAATGGCTTGGTGTTTCTACAATAATCCGAACATGTAGATCCCCGCGCCGGTTTCCCCGCAAATGAACAATTCCTTTATTGCGTAAACGAAAAACTCGATGAGTTTGTGAGCCAGATGGAACTTTTAAGCGAGCAGTGCCTTCCAGAGTGGGAACTTCAAGTTCGGTTCCCAGAGCAGCATGAGCGAAACTGATAGGAACTTCACAATATAAGTCGTTTTCAATTCGCTCAAAGATAGGATGTGATTGAATTCGAAGGGCAATGTAAAGGTCACCTGGCGGACCTCCGTTGTAACCTTGTTCTCCTTCTCCCGATAGTTTGATACGAGAATCATTATCCACCCCTGCCGGGATATTGACACGAATCCTTTTGGTTTTTTTGACGCGAGTGGAACCATGACAGATGGGGCAGGGGGTGCGAATGACTTTTCCTTCACCACGACAGCGTCCGCAAGTGGTGGCTACACTGAAAAATCCCTGCTGAACCCGTTGTTGCCCGGTTCCCTGGCATACACCACAGACTTCGACATCTTTAGAGGAGCGTGCTCCCAATCCTCCACACTGTCCACAAATTTCCATGCGGGGAACATCTATTTCAGTTGTATGCCCAAAAGCGGCTTCTTCAAATGATATTTCCAGATTGTATTGAAGGTCAGAGCCACGAGAGGCACGAGTTCGTGAGCCCCTGCCCGGAGCTCCACCAAAAAATTCTCCAAAAATATCATTAAAGACATCACCTAAACCGCCAGTCCCGAAGCCAGAAAAATCTCCCATCCCATCGGGACTTTGGCCAACACCGGCATGGCCAAATCGATCGTAACGTGAACGCTTGCCAGAGTCACTGAGTACTTCATATGCTTCGGTTGCTTCTTTGAATTTTTCCTCTGCACTTTGATCGCCTGGATTGCGGTCCGGGTGGTATTTCAAAGCAATTTTCCGGTAGGCTTTTTTCAGCTCATCCTCAGAAGCAGAATTGGAAACTCCTAACACTTCATAATAGTCACGTTTAGCCAAAAGGAAACTCCTTTTTAATCGTCATCAAGGAGGAGGCACAGTCATGCCTCCTGTGTCACACCACTTACTTTTTCACTTCTTCAAAATCGGCGTCAATTACATCATCATCCGGTCCCTTAGAGCCATCTGAAGACTCCTGGCTGGAATCAGAAGAAGTACTGGCGCCTCCCTCAGGACCACCCGGCTGCTGTTGTGCCTGTGCATACAGCACTTCTGCCAGTTTATGAGCGGCTTCTGCAAGATTTTGGGTGCTGGCCTTGATGGCATCAACATCATCTCCTTCCAGATCTTTTTTCAACTGATCGATTGCTGACTGAATCTTACTTTTTTCTTCTTCAGGAAGTTTATCTCCAACTTCATTCAAAGATTTTTCTGTATTGTACACTAAAGATTCTGCCTCATTTTGGGCTTCTGCCTTGGCACGGCGCTTTTTATCCTCTTCAGCATATTGTTCGGCTTCATTGATCATTTTTTCGACTTCTTCATCGGATAATCCACTGGAAGCCGTAATTTTGATTTGTTGTTCTTTGCCGGTGCCTAAGTCTTTTGCGCTCACATGTACAATACCATTGGCATCAATGTCAAAGGTCACCTCAATTTGTGGAACACCACGTGGTGCGGGTGGGATACCAACCAATTCAAATCGTCCAAGGGTTTTGTTTCCAGCGGCCATTTCCCGTTCTCCCTGGAGAACATGAATGCTCACAGCAGGCTGGTTATCTGCTGCAGTGGAAAAAGTTTGGCTTTTTCTGGTGGGAATGGTTGTGTTGCGATCAATCAATTTGGTCATCACACCACCCAGTGTCTCGATGCCAAGAGAAAGTGGAGTTACGTCCAATAACAGAACATCATTGACTTCTCCTTTCAGCACACCTCCCTGGATGGCTGCTCCAATTGCCACAACTTCGTCTGGGTTCACTCCCTTGTGAGGATCTTTTCCAAAAAACTCTTTCACAATCTGCTGGACGCGAGGCATTCGGGTCATCCCACCAACCAAAATGACTTCATCAACATCACTGGCAGTACAACCGGCATCTCGTAATGCATTTTTACAAGGTTCGAGACAGCGTTGCGTTAAATCTTCCACTAACTGCTCAAAGCGTGCTCTGCTGATTTTAAGATTCAAGTGTTTGGGGCCAGAAGCATCTGCTGTAATAAAGGGTAGATTGACATCTGTTTCCATACTGGACGATAATTCATGCTTTGCTTTTTCTGCAGCTTCTTTTAATCGTTGTAACGCCATTTTATCCTGGCGAAGATCAATGCCTTGATCTTTTTTAAATTCGTCTGCCAGGAAATTGATCAGGCGATTGTCAAAATCATCGCCCCCGAGAAAAGTATCTCCATTCGTAGCTTTCACCTCAAAGACCCCGTCTCCAATTTCGAGAATCGAGATGTCGAATGTACCGCCCCCTAAATCAAAAACAGCAATCTTTTCATCACTTTTTTTATCCAATCCATAGGCTAATGAAGCAGCAGTCGGCTCATTGATAATTCGTAAGACATTCAATCCTGCAATTTTTCCAGCATCTTTTGTCGCTTGCCGCTGGCTGTCATTAAAATAGGCAGGAACGGTAATGACGGCATCATTGACTTCTTCTCCAAGATAATCTTCTGCCGTTTGCTTCATTTTTTGCAGGACAAACGCAGAAATTTCAGGTGGAGAATATTTTTTATCATCAACTCCCACATAGGCCAGGCTGGATGGGCCCTCTACCAGTTTATAAGGGGCAACGGCTTTCAGTCGTTTTACTTCCTCTGCTGTTGTTTTTTGTCCCATGATCCGTTTGACTGAAAAAATGGTTCGGTCTGGATTGGTAACTGCCTGGCGTTTGGCAATTTGCCCACTGAGGCGTTCACCCGCATCATTGAATGCAACCATAGATGGCGTTGTTCGCATCCCTTCTGCATTTTGAATCACTTTGGGGTCGCCACCTTCCATGATGGCAATACATGAATTTGTTGTCCCTAAATCAATCCCGATTACTTTTCCCATATATGCTCCTTAATTTAAAATTTTTGACGTACAATCAATCTCTCAATCATTCTTTTGTTTCTTGCTTTTTAGCCACACGGACCATGGTGGGTCTGATTACTCGATCATGGAGCAAGTAGCCAACCTGAAACTCATCAACAACATGATTTGCCGGGATCGTGTCAGACTCTACGGTACCAATGGCTTGATGAACCGAAGGATCAAACTCTTTTCCAACCGCCTCAATTCTAGTTATTGAAAATTTTTCAAGAGCTTCCTGGTTGAGCTTATAAACCATTTGAATTCCTTCCAGCATTGCTTCAACAGTAGCATTCTCTTTTTGTCCATGATCAATGGCATGTTCTAAACTATCCAAAGCAGGCAGTAATTCTTTGACTAGCTCCGTGTGGTAGTATTTGAATCTATCTGCATTTTCTTTTGCCATTCTCTTTTTATAATTCTCGAATTCTGCATTCAATCGCAAAACACGATCCTGTAGCTTTTTGATTTGAGCCTGTGCCTGCTCCAATTTTTCTTCTGGTGTTGGCTCCTTTGGACCTTCTGCTTTGGCGTCTTCAATCGTGTCTTGCGCTTCCTGCTGTGTTTCCTCTTCTGCAGCTGCTCCTTCGACTTTCTGCTCAGCAGCAGTTTCTTCAGCAGTGCCTTCGTCGTGCGAAGCTTTGTTCGCTTTCTGGTCTTCCAGATTTTCTGAAGATGAATTTGCCATTTCTTCTTTCTTATCCATTTGATCGCTATCTAACATATCCTTACTTTTGTTCAAAATTTGAAATAAAACGATTTTGGTTCTAGTACTTCATTTCTTGTCAGTTACTCATATATCATCCAAATGCGCATGTTCAGAAATGGATGCTGATAAAATTTTCGCAGTATAGTCTACCACTGGAATAATGCGTTGGTAGTTCATACAGGTTGGCCCAATGACGCCAACCATACCCAGTATATTGTCGTCCAAACCATAGCCTGCTGTAATAAGAGAACAATCTTCCAATCCTTCTACTTCGTTTTCTTCACCAATAAAGATTTGAATCCGATCTGCCTGTAATGTACGATCGACAATGTCCATCATCGTATTTTTATGTTCAAATGCATCGATTAATGATTTGACCGTTTCTTGATTTTTGAACTTGGCGTTCAACAACGTCTCGATTTGACCTTCCATGTACATGGCAGGAGGGGTATCCAATTCAAATGCTTTTTTTCCTAATCGGACGGCCTGAGCAAGAAGCGTATCGTAGCGTGCTTTGTCTTCGACCATACTTTCCAGAATTTTTTTGCGAATTTCTAACAAGGAAGCATTTTGAAATTCTTTGTTCAGAAATTCGGCAACTGAATTGAGAAAATTTTGAGATAGTTTTTCTGATGACTCAATGATCTTGTTTCGTATTAAACCTGACTTGGTGATCAAGATCACTAAGATTTCACGTGAGTTGATTTTAAGAAATTCAATACGCTGAAGCAAACTGACCTCGGCTTTCGGTGCCGTGATGACACAGATGAATTCTGTCAAATTGGCTAATATGCGGGTCGTATTGACCAGTAGTTGCTCAACTTGACCTCCTCTATTGGATATTTCTCCAATCATTGCCTGGATTTTTTCCGGTAGCGAATTGGCAACTGCTAGAGAATCCACATAAAAACGAAATGCCTTATTCGTTGGAATTCTGCCAGCCGACGTATGGGGTTGTTGCAAATACCCCATTTCTGACAGGTCAACCATGATGTTGCGAATGGTGGCAGGAGAAAGATCGACATCTAATTTTTTGGATAAGGTCCGTGACCCGACAGCTTCTGAATCGATGATGTAACTATCAATGATCCCTTTGAGAACTTTTTGTGTTCGCTCATCAATGTTGGTCGAGATAATAGCCCTTTCCCGCTTTGATAAACCCATGCTCATTCCCTCTTTTGAATTTACCTCAATCTATAATTAGCACTCACTTTCTATGAGTGCTAATTATCACACGATTATTTGTTCTGTCAAGTAAATTCTGACAAACTAATACAATTCATAAATTTTTTATAGCTATAGTACTGTGACTAAGATATGCCCTGATGCCTTATCGTAATCATAATCTTATTTCTTACATTTTACTCAAAAATCCGGATTAAGATTAGACCGGGGCGGCGAACCGCTAAGATTAAGAGAATTTATAAACACAGCAAAGATAATACCAGGACAAACCAAAATCACACCATTATATCACACGATGTGTATTTAAAATTGTGGAGAGCTTCATGTGCATTTTAAGTGATTTCTTGTCCTGGTCAAGGCACAAAGTGGTCAAGGTTTTCAGGTGTATTTTATGTTTGTTCGGAAAAAAAGTTCATTTTTTGTTGAGAAAGGTTGGTAATTTCATTTTTGAGTGTGGTTTCAATGACCAGTAATTCTTGTACAAATTGTCCGGAATTCGCAATATCAACGGTCTCAGAGACATATTCAGAGGAAGAGTGCAGGTGTGCGTATTCGTCATTGAGCAAGGTAGCCAAATCCATATCAGGGTGTTGTTCAGCAACTTCGAGAAGTCGGGTAGCACTGCTCAATTCATCAAAAATTCGTTGAAACGTGGACTCGATTTGTTCCAATTCGCCAACCGTGAAAGGAGGGTCCAGGTGTTTATTTTGACGGTCTAACGCATAATCGAATAAATCGAGGCGGATGTTATATTGACGAATGGAATGAATCAATGTGTGATAAAATTGATTGATTTGTTCGAAGCTCTGGGTTTGTAATCGATTTTTAGAACTCCAGATTTTTTTCCAGAATTTTCTCTGTTTTCTCTGTTCTTGCAAACGACTGAGCTGTTGATCCAGCTTTTGTAAACTCTGCCATTCGGGCAGTTTATTACGGTATTGCCACCAAAGCCAAACAGGGAAGATGAGCCAACAGGAGATAATGGTAAGAGTTAAAGGCCAAAAACGTTTTTTGCGATATGCTTTCAAAATATAGCGTCTGGATTCATAAATCAGATCCGTTTGTTTGTCTTCCAGACTTTCTAAGTATTTTTCTGGAAACTTTTTGATGTTTTCTGAACGTTTGATTGAAAGGGTAGATTCCATAGGAGTTCATTTCAATATTTCAAGGGTCAGTTAATTTTTGTTTCTCTTTCAATCCATATTTTGTGATGTGGGCAAACACATATAGAATTTCTGCAAACACCAGTCCAAATAATCCCCAAAGCAGCCATTCTCTCAATTGATTCACAGAAGGGATAGCCTGCTGTTTTTGCTTTGTCTGCATTTTAAACTGGAAGTAATGTTGCATCTTGCTGATTTCTTCATCGGTCATTAGGGTGGGTTGACTTTCCTGTGACGGCAAATTGACAGAAAAATGATAGGTTTGCTGTTGGTCATGCTGGATTTGATAGTGCCCTGGCAACAATTGTACCAATGGTGAGCTAAGTGTGATGGGGGAGGGTAATGTGTCACCCGCTTCAAATGTTCCAAGATACAGATTTTTTGTTTGTTTTGCTATAGTTTTTAGCCAGCTTTGAACCTGGTCTGCAAAGACAATATCTTGATAAAGGCCCCCCCAGGCAGGAGATACTCCACTGCTCAATAACCACAGATCCCAGACGGGTGAATAATAGAGTTCTTCATTGATTTTTTGAATTTCCCATTCTGCGGCAAATGGAGCTTTTGTCCAGTCAATGATCCATTGTCCTGCAGGAAAGGAAGAAGTATTGGTTTCCTCGTTGGGCAAAGAAGTACGTGACTCGGCAATATTTTTCCAGTCACCTAGCCGGGTCGGAATAAAAATTTTAGCAGAATAATTTTGCAAAGACCTCGTCCAGCGAATCGGATGATCTCCTAATAGAAAAATGAAATCAGGCTTGTGTTGTTCAAGATCCTCTAAAGTTGTACTGAGAAAAGTAAAGAACTGATTGGCATTCAGTGCAGATTTCAATTGATGGAGGCCATGCCGGTAAATATCTGTACTACCTTCTGATGTAATGATCGTGACCCAGGGATTTTTCAAATGATCCCATTGGTAAAAACGAGTATTATCCAGGGAATTTTCTGGATGATTGCTGATTAGAGATACTTCCAGAGGAAGGTGACGTTTGAAATCCTGGTTTAATAGTATTTCTATTTCCAGAGTTTCTTTCCCCTGCCACATGATCGCTGTTTCTGCCAGTTGTTTTCCTAATTGTTGGATTTGAAGCGTTAACGGCAGTTGTTGAGGAAAGTTACTGTTGATTTTTCCTTTTAATTGAAACCGAAATAACTTCACATGATTTAATTCCAAATCATGCAGCGAAAAATTAGCTGCTATCTGCCTTCCTTCTGGACGATGAAATATCCATTCAATATTCTGTATTGCTGATTGATAAAAGGAAAATTGTGAACGCTGAAAGTCAGAAATGAGATGAACCTGGAGTTGTTGAGGGTTGTGTTGAGTGCTTGAATGCTGCAAAATTAGATTTCCAATTTGTGCAATATTTGGAGAAATGGTCGTCAGGGAATCCCAGTCACCGGTTGTGAGAATCGGGGTATGGTTGGATTGGGATAATAATTGAGATAACCTCAATATGGGCTGTCTCACTGTACCTGGATTCAAGTGCTGTAAATAGGATGTCAAATTTTGGTCAGATCCTGTTAAATAGTGACTAAATGTGTCATCAATTAACCATACTTTGAAAATATTGCCGTCTTCTTGCCAAAATGGACGGGCCAGGATAATACAAAGCAATACAATAATCAGTGTTCGTAAAATTTTTAAAAGAAGCTCTTCTTTTGAGAAAAGCAATCTTTTGTGTCGTGTGTTTTTCGGTAAAAGAAAAAAAGCAGAGAATAAATGAGGGTGTTTCGGCTTTTGAAAAATCGGCCAAAGCCATGGCAGTATTGATAATGGCAGGGCAAACAACCACAAAGGTTCTAAAAATTGTAACATGGTGAATGAATTTTTTAAAAAGATAAGAAATTTTTATTTGTTCAGGTATATATCTTGTATTTCTACAGAGCAGAAGACAATTTGTTTGCCACTACAACTTTTGACACGGAGGCAATATGTCAACTGCTGCGGAACGGCGCTTTTTTCAGTCTCAAATCAACGAAATTCGCCGTTATGTTCAACAATTTCCAAATGAAAATCAAAATACAGTGGTTATGCGCTGGATTGAGGATCATGCCGCTACTTACCGAAAAAATTGGGAAAAACACAGCTTCCATTAAGAACCTGTTTGGATTATTAATAATAATTTCCCTTGCTTTATGGTAATACGTACTTGTGGTGAATTCGTTTGGTTAGAAACACCAGAAGGTTCTTTACCTGCCTCTAAGGTTTGGTCATGTAAGGGATAAACCAATCCAGATGTTGTGATACCATTGACTGCACCAAATAATGGCAAGAGTGATAAGGTGGTACCCATCGCTAATGTCCCTTCCCATTCTGTTTCGATTATTTCTATTCTTTCCCTGTCTGTCCATAAAATAATTTTTAATTGTGGCGCATATTTATAGAGAAGTTCTAAATTGGCCAGGAACTGATCATTTCTACCACCAGCCACGCCCAGCATATGAATTGTCTGGAGATGATGTTCTAGACAGTAACGCAGTGCTTTATCAGCATCATTGGTGTTTTGTTCCTGTATTTTGACCAGACGTTTGGCTTCCACCTGTTGCTTGATTTCGGGGAGTATCGAATCCATGTCTCCCACGATGACATCGGGCATCAAACCTGCTGAAATGACGAAATTCGCACCACCATCAGCGCATACGGTTAAATCAACTTGTCGCCAGAACTTGTCTAATAGTTCGAGGGAAGGGGGAGTGCCATTGCAGATAACTAATGCGGTTTTTTGCATAGGAAATACATTGTGATGTTACAAGAGAATCATATTTAAAGTAAATTAACTTCACTATTTTGTTGATCACTTCTATATGTTGCAATACGTTTTTTAAAAAACATGCTGCAATCATCAATCTTCGATTGTATTGATATAGTATTTTATGAATATTCTTGCAATTATTTATGTGTTGGGAACTTTGCTGATTGTGACAGGAAGTTCCATGATTTCACCACTGATCTGTGCTCTGATTTACGATGAGGGGGATGCAGCAATTGCCTTTTCGATTTCTGCAATGATTGCCATTGGTATCGGAGGCCCCTGTTGGTGGTTTTCTCGCAAGAATCGAGAATTGGGAGTAAAAGATTCTTACGTCATTGCAAGCTTTGGTTGGATTTTGGTGTCAGCCATTTCAGCCTTACCCTTTATGATTCATGGGGCCATTCCTTCGTTCACAGATGCTTTTTTTGAAATGATGTCTGGGTACACGACAACTGGAGCGACGATCCTGACAGATATAGAAGCGGTACCACACGGTTTGTTATTTTGGAGAAGTCAAACGCATTTGATGGGTGGGATGGGATTTTTGACCTTAACGATTATTTTTCTGCCCCATGGGATGGGAGGACTGCGTATCTTTCGGGCAGAATCAAGTCCGGGCCAGGCAATTACTAAAGAAAAATTCATTCCCCGTAATAAAGATGCCATGATCTGGCTTTGGGGTATTTACTTAGTGCTCAATTTATTGAATGTCATTTTATTATATCTCGGTGGGATGTCGTTGTTTGATGCATTGACTCATGCATTTGCTACGGTTTCCACTGCGGGATACTCACCCAAAAATGCCAGCATGGGGCATTACAACAGCGCATATTTTGACTGGGTCACTATTGTCTTCATGTTTCTGGGAGGTGTGACGTTTGGTCTCTTTTATCAGGTGATCAAGGGAGATTGGCATGCCGTCAAAATCAATACAGAGTTTCGTTGGTATTTGGGATTTATTCTCCTGCTTTGTGGTATGGTGACCTGGATTTTATGGAAAAACGACACCTATAGTAGTTTTATCGATGCTTTGCGGTATGCTACATTTCAGGTGATATCCATTTTGACTACAACAGGATTTACCACAACCGATTATGAAAAATGGCCTCAGGCCGCCCAGATGTTTCTACTTATCGTTTGTTTTATTGGGGCTTGTGCCGGTTCGACAACGAGTGGAATAAAAGTGGTCCATTATGTTATTATTTTTAAATACATGTATGCCTCCATTAAAAAGATTTTTTTCCAGCCATTAGCTGTGATATCTATCCGGCTCAATCAGCGAGCTGTCGATTCTTCCATTATCAATCTTTCTATTTGTTACTTCATCGTCAATATCTTGATGGTACTGGGAGGATCGGCTTTACTGGTCTTGTTGGATGACATGGATTATTTGACGGGAGTGAGTGCTGTGATCGCATCGTTAATGAACATTGGCCCTGGGTTTGGAGCCATTGGACCATCAGAAAACTTTGCCTTCATTTCAGATGCCGGAAAATGGTTTTTATCCTGGAATATGTTGGTTGGTAGATTGGAAATGTTTTCAGCACTGGTGATTTTTTATCCTTCATTTTGGAAGGAATAGATTATTAATTTAAAAAGATGATATGGCAAACGTAGGATTGTATTCTCAATCAATGGGGTTATTGACAGACCTGTATCAGTTGACAATGGCGTATGGCTACTGGAAAAGTCAAATGGAGCACAAGGAAAGTGTTTTCCATCTGTTTTACAGAACGATTCCATTCAAGGGCGGATTTAGCATTGCTTGTGGTTTGGAAAATGCCATTGAGTTTATTGAAAATTTTTCTGTAGAGGAGTCTGATGTCGTATATCTGGCTTCCCTGGAAGGCAATGATGGAAAACCATTGTTTGAGGAAGAATTTTTAAGTTACTTAACACAGATGTCTTTTGATTGTGATATTGATGCGATGCCAGAAGGGACCGTCGTTTTCCCTTATGAACCATTGATTCGAGTGCAGGGACCGATCATTCCCTGTCAACTTTTAGAGACCCCATTACTGAATATCATCAATTTTCAAACATTGATTGCTACCAAAGCAGCACGTATTTGTCTGGCTACAGAGGGTGATCCAACTTTAGAGTTTGGTTTGAGACGTGCCCAGGGGATGGATGGTGCATTGACAGCAAGTCGGGCTGCTTATGTTGGAGGGTGTGATGCAACCTCAAATGTGTTAGCGGGGAAAATCTTTGGCATTCCTGTGAAAGGTACAATTGCTCATAGTTGGGTCATGGCTTTTGACAATGAATTAGATGCGTTTCGTTCGTACGCACAGACGTTACCCAATAATTGTGTTTTCATTGTGGATACGTATTCCACTTTGAATGGTATTAAAAATGCGATTCAGGTGGGACAATGGTTGAAAGAACAGGGATATCAGTTCATGGGAATACGCCTGGATTCAGGAGATCTGGCCTATTTGAGCATTCAAGCCCGCCAAATGCTGGATGAGCATGGTTTACCAGAAGCTAAGATTGTTGTCAGTAACGAACTGGATGAAGTTATTATTCGAAGTCTGAAAGAACAAAATGCCAGGATTGATATATGGGGGGTTGGTACCAAGCTTGCCACAGCTTATGACCAACCGGCACTGGACGGCGTGTATAAACTTTCGGCGATTCGTGATCCTGGTGGTACCTGGCACAATAGACTCAAGATTTCTGAACAATCTGTGAAAGTTACTACTCCCGGAATTCAACAAGTACGACGGTACTATAATGATCAGGAAAACATTGCAGATATGATTTATGATATCAATACGATTTTTAATCAGGATTGTGTGATCGTGGATCCTCTGGATATGACGCGGAGGAGAAAAATCTCTGCAAATACCGCATTTACTGATTTACTGGTTCCGATTTTCCGGAAAGGCAAAAGAGTGTATGAGGCTCCTTCACTGCAACAGGTCAGAGCATATGCGAAAAAAGAATTGTCTCATTTTCACCAAGGGGTGCGACGTTTTGTCAATCCTCATCAATACCCTGTCGGTATTGAGAGCTTCCTTTATGATTTGAAAACCAAACTAATCTTGGAAATTCGAGAACAAAATCGATAAACTGACTGTCGCATTCATCTACCTACCATTCGCCCTGATTTGGCATAGAAAGCCAAGGTTCTTGCGGTTCGAGTGCATCTCCTTTTTGTAGTAATTCAATAGAAATTTGGTCAGGAGATCGGATGAAAGCCATTCGTCCATCCCGGGGAGGCCTGAGGATGGCAACTCCTGCATCCTTTAATTTTTGGCAGGTTTGGTAAATATTTTCTACAGAATAGGCTAAATGCCCAAAGTTTCTCCCAGTACTGTAAGGTTCTTTTTCGTCCCAGTTATATGTCAGTTCTACTTCGGGCTCTCCTTGGGATGTCGCTAAAAAAACCAAAGTGAATCTTCCTTTAGCATGTTCCTTACGCCGAGTTTCGATTAATCCCAATTTGTTGACAAAAAAATCCAATGCTGCCTCTAGGTCATGCACTCTTATCATAGTGTGTAAATATTTCATATTGAACTTCATCTTTTGTGGTTATTCTTTTTCGAAAGCTGCCAGTGCATCTTCTTCTGTTTCAAAAATCGGTACAATTGCACTGATACCAACAAAATCCAATGTTGCATGGATACTTTGGTTGAGATAATAAAGCACAAAATCCTTTTGTCTTTCTTTCGCTATTTTGTGAAATAATCTAATTATCCCCATCCCAACTGAATCAATTAATTCAACATTGTGAAAGTTCAAAGCAATTGCCTGGAACACTTCATCTTCTATCTGTTGCTTAATATATGAACTGAATCGCTTATTTCTTGCTGTATTTCCAGTAATCTCACCTTCAATATCAATGATGCAAATATTTCCCTTAATGCGGTGTGATAAATTCATAGCCCCCCTGTTATTGTTTCCAGTTCATATTCGTACTCATCTCGCTTTTCTATTAAAAGAAAAAGCTTTTTGGTAGTGCTTTGCTGTTGCTTTTCATTTTATTTTCACGCGTCATTTTAGAAAAAATAGGAGGTTGAACTATTCTTTTTTGGGATAAGACGAACTCCTGGATTATACTATGATTTTCTAAGAATATGCGTATTTCGTTAAAAAATGTAACTAAGGCATAACAATTTATCAAGATTTTATCACATTTCGTTCAAGAAATAGCATTTTTTTTCTTGAAATTGTATTCAATGTGATCCATATTGTGACTAATTAATTAACTTATGTAATGAAATAATCACATAGGAGAGGTCGATGAAGCTAGATTACAAACCACTTTTTGTAAAAGCGTATCAAATGGATTTGAATTTAACCCAATTGGCAAAAGAATCAGGAATTAGCAGAGGACATCTAAGCCGCGTCAAGAATGGTTCCGAAAATTTGTCAGTGGATCATCTCTTGAGACTCGCACAGGTACTTTTGATTGAATATAATAAAATTGGTGAATTATTTCATGTAGTTGAAGAACCAGAAACTCCAAGCAGACAAAAAATAGAAGCAGTCTATGCGCGCCGGGTTGATGATCGGAGGGGGCGCCGGGCTGATGATCGGAGGGGGCGCCGGGCTGATGATCGGAGGGGGCGCCGGGCAAATGATCAAATATGATTAATCAGATTGCGTTCTAGGTCAGGCTATCCATGTGAAGCGAAGCCGTTGATAAAATCAGTATCTTACCGAATCCTTCCCAGTCAGTCGAAGGCTAGCCCTGCCCCCTTAAAAAAAGGGAGCCGATCGTTTCTCTGTTTTTTTAAATAGAGATTAGGGCAGGCCTTGTCCCAGGATAATGTGGATAACCCACAGCATAAATAATATAAAGAAATTACAGTGTGATGGACCGGAAGCTTTCAAAAAAATGGAAAAAAAATAGCAGAAATGAGTGGAAAATGCTATAATACTAAAGTTCAAATGGGGAAAGGTAATTGGAGTTGCTGGCGTTAAAATAACCACTCATTCATGATGCTGTAACCATTTGAAATATAAAACAAAACGAACATCGAGAAGAAAATGCGGAAGATATCATTCCTAATCAGCATTTTATCAGCATTCCTGATTGTTGGCTGTGCCGATGAGTTGAGTCTGTCATTGACAGTAAACCCAAATTCTACTGTCTATGTGGGAGAAAGTATTTTTGTAAATGCAGAAAAATCGACAGGAAGCATCACATGGTATTTGGATGGCAATAAACATGCATGTAGCAACCCATGTGAGTTCTCCAGTAATAGTGCCACCAGCCGGGAAGTCAAAGTAGAAGTGACTGCCGAGAGTAGTGGCGTGAATAGTCTGGCAGGAGGAGGAACTCAGAGCCTTTCGAAGTCGGTGAAATTGACCTGGGAGGATGAGCCTGTAGAAACCACGACCACAACAACCACAACAACCACAACTGTTTTAGCAACCAGTACTACGGCAAATCTGTCTTCTACACTCACTGATGTGCATGCTGGCGAATTAGTAATTCGTATCTCGGGTTCGAGTCTCCCTACTTCTGGTTTGACCGCAACAATTACAGGAGAAAGTTGTGGCACATGGGCTTTAGCATTTCAATTCAGGTCATCAGATTATTCTTTGGGCAGTCATTCCAGTTCAGAAGTGTTGTTAGAAGCACCATCGGATTGTATATTCACGACAATTTCCAGTATGAGTCAAATAGTATTGAATCAGCAAATTCTGAGCAGCAACACGGTTACAGTACAGAGGAATACTGGGAGTAGTTTTGTAAATTTAACAACAGGCACTTTTTAAGTTGTGATTGAAATCTGCTGTATGAAAAGAGGTAAGATGAAAGTGGCAAATTGGTTGGTACATTTGATGTTTTTTTCCTTTATCTTTTTTTTATGGGCATGTGCTGAAAATGGGGATGGTAGTGGAACGGTTACCAATAAACTCATTTCAGATGAAGAAACATCTACTGTGAAAGACGCTACAATCACTGAATCAAGTGATACCGTTGTATTGGATTCTTCCATTTCTACACCAGCTGCCAGTTTGGTGATCAAAGTGGTTGGTGACGCGCTACCCACCAGTGGTCTAACGGCTCGGGTATTGGGAGGTGGAAATGATTGTGGCGAATATAAACTCTCTTCCGGTTTTGCCCAAAGCAGTACAGAAGTTCAGCTGGATGCTCCCATTGATTGTTTGACCAGTAGTATCACGAATGCTTCTGAGATTCAATTCAGTCAATCTTTGCAAGATGTTGTTGTGGTTGCTTTACAAAATGAAGGAGAGGCAAAAGAATTTGATATATTAGCATCAGGTACTATTGGAACTCCCCCAGCAGGGAGTATGGATCGCACGCTGCGCTCTATTCCAACAGGTAGAAATTTCACCAGTAGTGGAAATGATGATGTTATTGATTTAGCAGATGTGATTTATTTATTTGCTTATTTTCAAGGAACCCGAGATACGGTAGAAAATTTGACGGCAGCTGGTCAGGCTTTATTGCCTTCGATTACTGTTCCTGTCACTATTCTGCCCACTCCGATTTTTGACAATTTTACAGCATCCGAAACAGACAAAGTAGTCGATTGGGTGGATATTGTTTATTTATTTGCCTATTTTCAGGGAACCACTAACAGTTTAGCCGATTTGGAAGTTGCTGCCAAGGCTCTGGTCCCTTCCATTGCTGTGTCACCTACGGCCATGCCGCAACCAACAGGTTTTGAAACCACTACCCTGGCCACGCCACTGAGCAATGCTGATGCAGGTAGTTTAGTCATCCGAATTGTTGGAACGGGTCTGCCAACGACAGGATGGAAAGCGGCTATTTTAGGCGGTAGTAACGATTGTGGTGGTTATAAACAGGCATCGTCTTTTCCTCACAGCAGTACCGAAATTATGCTGGATGCTCCGATTGATTGTTTGTATTCAAGCTTAGCAAATATTTCTCAGATTACATTTAATTACGAATTGAATGGTGCAACAGTAACGCTTCAAGAGAATCAGGGTGGTGGTACTTATAGGACATTGGGTTCTACGGTTTCAACCGATATTGCTTCTCCTTCTGTTGCCAGTATTTCTGCAAATACAAGTACTACAACTAATCCGGCAATAACACTCACCATATCAGGGACAGATAACGAAAGCCTGGCGGCATATTATCTTTCAGAAAATTCATCGACCCCCAGTGTGACCGATCCAGAATGGGTTATTATCACGCCGGACAGTTCTCTGGCATCGAGTAATTTTTCTGCGGATGTTTCTTTTACCTTAAGTGCTGAGAGTGCTGTGGGTAGTTATGTAAAAACAGTTTATGCCTGGTTGAAAGACGGAGCAGATAATATTTCCAGTCCGGCAAGTACCAGTATTACTTTGGTAGTTGAAGATTCCACTCCCAGCACAGTCCCGGTGAATCAGGCTGCTGCGGTTGCTTTTATTGACACAGACACGGATGCTGGAGAAATAGCAGGTGATGTTGTCATTACAAAAGCCTCTGATGAAAGCGACATCACGGACTATGTGCTCTATTGGGGGTCTAGTTCGAGTACCAAGTTGACAGAAATTGCCACTACATCAAAGAGAGGCGCCAATATCACCTATTCATTTGCCAACAATACAGCTATTCCAGCAAATGCTTCTCATTTATTGGTCTACACTAAAAATAATGTTGGAGAAAACGGAAGTCCTGGTAATGCGTATGTAGAGATCACAGACCATGTCTTGCAAACTAACCTGAAGATTGCTACAGGTGTCAGGCATAATTGTGCAGTATTAAGTGATGGGTCGATCAAGTGTTGGGGAAAAGGCTGGTATGGACGTTTGGGTAATGGTAGCAATTCTGATTCAAACACGCCTGTGTCAGTGAGTGGAATCAATAATGCAGTGCAGGTTTCTGTGGGATATGCTCATAGTTGTGCGGTATTGAATGATGGCTCTGTCAAATGTTGGGGTAGAGGGCGTGATGGACGTTTAGGCAATGGTAGCAGTGCTGATTCGAACACGCCTGTGCTAGTGACTGGGATTACTAATGCCATGCAAGTTGCTGTCGGGTATGAACACACTTGTGCGTTATTGAGTGACAAAAGTATCAAATGTTGGGGCAACGGTAATGCAGGACAGTTAGGCAATGGACGTAATAGAAAATATAGTACTCCGGTGACGGTGAGTGGCATTACAACGGCTGTTCAAGTTTCTGCTGGAAATGATCATGTCTGTGCGGTATTGGATGATGCGACAGTTTGGTGTTGGGGAAGGAGTTCTTATATCAGGTTAGGGAAACAACGTAGCAACAATTCAAATATTCCTTTAATTGTTGACCTTCCAGCTGCTGTTGAAGTGTCTGCTGGAGGTTTCCACACTTGTGCGCGTCTGGCCGATGGAACTTTGAAATGCTGGGGACATGGTATATCTGGCCAATTGGGTGACGGTAACAGGCGGATGTATAGTCAACCTGTATCGGTGAGTAGTATCTCCAATGCTGTTGAAGTGTCTGCTGGAGGTTTCCACACTTGTGCACGTCTGGCCGATGGAACTTTGAAATGCTGGGGTAATGGATGGTATGGGCAATTGGGAACTGGTAGTTTTTCGAGTTCCACGACTCCTGCATCGGTGAGTGGTATCTCTAATGCTGTTGGAGTGTCCGCAGGAGGTTTACACTCCTGTGCAGTTAAGGGCGGTACTGCAATTGATTGTTGGGGACGTGGAAAATATGGATTACTGGGTACTGGTAATACTTCACATTCTAATGTTCCTGTAAGTGTTGTTGGTCTGTAACAATACTTAACTGATGATTCTATCGAATTATATATTCTAAAATGGATTGATTTTAGCATGCATACTCTTTGCAATAAGTTGTTATGTGACGAGCAAATGAGTTTTTTTGCAAATACGATCAATCCATTTTTTTTTTCGAATTATGCTGTCGATCAAACCTCAAGCGATTATTTTCCTATTTTCCCTATTTTTCCTCCCTAGTTGTAGTTTTTTCCAACTCAGTACAACAGAATATCCCACAGTTTCTTCTAGAGATGCGCTGACCATTTCTGTGAATCAAGGAAGATTTTTGTTTACAGAACTTTCTTTATTTTCCGAGGATAACTCTGCTCCACAACTGGAAGGCAAAGTCGTCAACAACACCAATCAGGATTGGAAGCGTGTTGAGTTTGTCGTCAATCTTTATGACCAAAAAGGAAATCGTTTAGAAGGTGCTGCCGGATATTATGGACGCTATTTTGTGTTTGAAAATTTCACAGCTGGTGAAACACGAAATATTGGTGAAGAAGTTGTAGATCAATTTGGCGAAACCGTGATTTTTGGTTTCCGAGTAACAAATATCTCCAGTTATGATATACAGTTTGGCGCAGGTACAGTGATGGAGTCAGGCAAAGAGTCATTTGTTGCTAAAACACCCCAACCTGTTCCAAAGGCACAAACTCCATCAAAAGAAATGGAGAGGGATGAAAACATGTCTCGGAAAGTAAAAATGCCTCATGAAACCGATGTGACCTCTACTTTTTGGACAGGAAATATTAACCTTTCTTTAGGAAAAAAATACCTCCAGCAGGGTGATTGGAAGCCAGTGGATGATCAAAATGAAATTGGAATTGATGGAGATGTGAAAAAAAGTTCCTGGCCTGTTAGTATTGCAGTGGGAGGCACTGTGTCAACAGGGACGGGAACTATTTCCGGTTCGTCTACTGATGTAGAAGGAAGAACTGTGGAATTCCTGGTAGGAGCAAGAAAGTTTTTTGAGTATGCTCCATTTTTGCCCTTTATCAGTGGAGGATTGGCTTATATTCAAGCATCGGCATCGGTAGATTCTACAGGAGAAGACATTTTATATAATGGCACAGGAATTTGGGTTGAAGGTGGTGGCATTTGGAGGGTGCTCCCTTTTATCAACCTGGGTGGAGGTCTGAAATACTCTTATGCAAAAGTAGAGGAATCAACCAGTGGTGGAGGAATGCATGCCAATTTATTTGCAGGATGGCACTGGTAAACCAGTTTGCAAAATTCGTGATGGTTAATGGCGATGAAACACATAAGCCTCATGCTTTGCTGGATGATTTTGCTCTTCACTGCTTGCACAGATGAGGGAGACAGCAGTGGGAAAACTGGAAATATAATTAATGATCTCTTACCGAGTACCACACCTGTATCACCGACTTCTGAGGAAGTGATGGAATTGAATGACCTGGGGTTGACGATTGGGGTTGTCAATGATCCAGAAAGTTCTATTGCAGTAGTTGCGTCAGGAAGCGATGGAGCGGGAGTGCGAGTTGCTAAAAAAGAAGTCAATGGACAAGAAATAATTGACAGCATTTTGGTACAAGCACCCGATGGAACAACAGGAAATATCACAATGGACGATAACAATCGTCCAGCTTTAATGGAGATTGGAGACAATCAATATGCATTTACTAATTATACAGACACTACGGTAGATGTTATTATTACAGATTCCAATGGGAGTACGGCAACCATCGTTGGTGTTCCGTTTCAACTCATCAGCGAATCAGAAATTGAAGAGCTGGTCAGACTGGTTGGACAAACGGTATCAGAATCCAGCTTATCTTTATTAGAACGAGCTTCTTATATCATTCAGCAAGTATCCGAAGTATTGCTTGAAATTCTTCCCAGCGATGAGGAGAGTGAAGTATTGAGATTTGGTGCTGAATCTTCATTTATCAATGCTCTGGCAGAAGTGGATGCAGATGAACTGAATACTTTTACTGTTGAAATCGATACAGCAGAAGCAATTGCAGCAATTACAACCACCACCACAACCATCACCACAACCACCACCAGTGCTACTACTACAGTGGTCAGTACTACGACCACCACCATAACCAGTACCACAACCACCACAACGACCAGTACCACAACCACTACTGTGGCCGGTGCACCCACAACTACCACCACAACCAGTACCACGACCACCACGGTGGCACAATCAAGTACGGCTACTTTTTCTTCATTATCCAGTGTATCCGCAGGCAGCCTGGTCTTTCGCTTAACTGGGACTGGTTTACCAACCTCAGACTTGACCATATCCATATCTGGAGTGACTTGTGGAGATTGGACTCTTTCTTCCTCATTCACTCATACGACTTCTGAGATTTTGTTAGATGCTCCTTTGGCATGCTTAACGACAACCATATCTGAGATTACGACGATAACGTTCAGTCAATCTCTCAATACTGGTATGACAGTAACAGCCCAAAAAAATGAAGGAGGAAACGAATATGAGGATCTGGCAACCACCACTGCTGGCTCCTGATACCTGCTCTACCAGATTTTTAACGAACAGTACGAATTTGCAGTTGATAATCTTTTAAATGCAGCTGCCCCCCTCTAATGTTGACATTGCAGAAGCGTCCATTTTTTTCTGTCTTTCCAATATAAAGATTACGTAAGATCCTTGCCCTGCATATATAATACTTGCTATTGGGCCCTGCAATGACGGCTTTTTTGAAAAGTTTTTCTGATTTTCTTCGAACCCATTTATGAGGAAGGTAAAACTGGATCTCATATTCTTCTGCTAGTATTTCTTCTCCATAGTCATTAATAAATTTGCAACCTCGCATTCCTATGCCCGTTGCGCCTGGATAGTGAATTCCTTGATAATGTACTCGGCAGATATAGAGATTACCCGATGGATCTCTACCACCAGGGGGCACATTGGAGGGAATGATTTTACTGTTTGTCCAGTAATTGACTAAAATGTGGTAATTGGAAGATTTTCTGATCTTTTTCTTAAAGCGATAATGGCATTTTCCCTCAATGACCATCCCCAGATAATGTTGACGATATATGATTCTTTTACACAAGGGGCGTTTCCCAAGCAGAGGAGTTGTTCCTCCATCAAATGTTCCAATAGGAACTTTTTTATGCCGCACTGATACCCAACCAAGATTATCTTCTGAATCTACCAAAATTTCGTAATCATCTTTGATGATAGTTGATCCATAGATCAACTGGCAACCATGAACAGGATCTGCAATACCAAAATTTGTGTAAGTATCTCGACAAAAGTAGAAAACTTGCCGTTTCTGAGTTCCTGCCTTGAAAGCATCTTTGGGTAAGAATCCTGATTCCAGTTTTTTCCAGTGAGCATAACCAGAAGAAACGAGAATCATCGAAATCGATATAAAAAACAAAAAGATTCGCAAAATGGTTTGATTTTGCCCACTCATGGTTATTTTGTAGATTGAGGGTTTGATTTCAGTTACCTAAGAACCTGTTTAGAAAAGATGGTTTTTCACAAAAAATTGATCTCATTGAACGGATTTTTAAGAGAATTTCAGGCGAATAGCCCACTTATCTAATGCAAATTTTCTTAAAACAGATGCCAGTGAGGCGGTTTTGCAACAGAATCAGGTTTTTCAAACAAGTTCTAAATAAACATCTGTAATAATAAGCAAATTGTGATACAAATCCAAGGTAAAATCAGAGTAACAAATTTTGAAAAATGATTCATGGAAAATGGTATGCCTTGGACGTTAGGAAAACTATGTCAAGAATTGAATCTATCTTGTGCTGGAAACAAAGAATTGGTTCTCAGGCAAGTATGCGGCCTGAATAAATTGATTCCAGGAGGGGTGGTTTTTATCAACGTGGCTTCAGATCTTGCTAAGATCCCTCCTTTCAGCGAAATAGCGGCTGTTGTTCCTTTAGGAACGGAAAGTTCTCATCATAATTTAATTTATGCAGAAGATCCCTTAGCATTACATGTAGAAATCACTCGCTATCTTCATGCTCTGTCTGAAATCAGTAAAAACATTCACCCTACTGTAATTGTGGGGAAAAATGTAGTTTTAGGAAAAGAAGTCACCTTGGATGCGCACGTTGTGTTATATGATAATGTGAAAATTGGTGCTCATTCTGTCTTACGTGCGGGGGTGGTGGTGATGAGTCAGTGTACCATAGGAGAAAATTGTTTGATCTATCCAAATGTTACGATACGGGAAGATTGTCGAATTGGTAACAATGTTATTATCCACAGTGGTTCTGTGATTGGCTCAGATGGATATGGTTTTTTTCAGAGGCATGGAAAGCATCGTAAAATCCCCCAGGTTGGAAATGTGATTATCGAAGATGATGTAGAAATAGGGGCATGTTGTACCATTGATCGCTCTCGTTTTTACAGTACTACCATTGGGCAAGGTACTAAATTAGACAACCAGGTTCATATCGCGCATAATGTTGAGATAGGTGACCATTCTTTGCTGACGGCACAAGTTGGAATCGCAGGAAGTGTGAAAGCGGGGCACCATCTAGTGATGGGAGGGCAATCTGGCATTGTGGATCAGATTGAGATTGGAAACGAAGTGACCGTTTTGTCGAGAGGGCTGATCATCAAGAATGTAAAAGACAAGATGGTAATAGGAGGAGTGCCAGGAAAACCAGCAAAAAAATGGAAGTATCTGCAAGCGCTTTTCAACCGATTGGATATGTTATTTGAAAGAGTCAAACGTCTGGAAAAGTATATAGAAGATAAAAATAGGGGGACATAATACCAATTAATATTTTTTTAATATTAATTGGTATTATGTCCCCTTATTAAACACGATATTCAAATGTCTCAGATTGTGAAATAATTTGTAATTCGTTTTCTCCAGAACTGGCTTCACAATAACCGATTTGCCGCACTTCCAGCTCATATTTTTTTCCAATTTCTTCTAATATGGGTAATAAATGAGGAGGACCAATGATTTCCATGCGATGCCCCATATTAAACACTTCGTACATCTCTGACCAGTCCGTGTTTGATACTTCTTGAATCGTCTTGAATAAAGGTGGAACCGAGAAAAGATTATTCTTAACATAGCGAATGCCTTTTCCAAACTTTAGACATTTTGTTTGCCCTCCTCCTGAACAATGGATGATTCCAGAAATCTCGCTACGGTGCTCATTTAGTAACTCTCTAATGATTGGTGCATAAGTACGGGTGGGAGATAAAAGGGCTTGACCGATAGTCAAAGGGGTGTCTTCTAACGGGTCACTCAAGTGAAAAGGGCCACTATAAACCAGGTTTTTTGGAATAGCTGGATCATAACTTTCTGGAAATTGTTGGGCATAGTCCGAATGTAATAGATCATGACGAGCAGAAGTCAAGCCATTGCTGCCAATACCACTATTGTATTGTGATTCATAGGATGTTTTTCCAAAACTCGCTAGTCCCATAATAATATTGCCTGCCTGAATCTTCTCATTGGTAATAATGTGGCCGCGTGGTACACGAGCAGTGACGGTTGAATCAACAATCAATGTACGAACCAAATCTCCGACATCGGCGGTTTCCCCTCCCGTGGTGATTAGAGAAATGCCAAGTTCTGCAAGTTGTTTTATCAATTTTTCATTGCCTTCAATTATTTTTTGGATGACTTGACCAGAAATTAATTTGGCATGACGACCTATGGTGCTGGAGAGTAAAATGTGATCCACGATGCCGACGCATAAAAGATCATCCAGATTCATGACCAGTGCATCTTGGGCGATTCCCTCAAAAACGGAAAGGTCTCCTGTTTCTTGATAATAGAGATAGGCAAGAGATGCTTTGGTACCAGCCCCATCGGCATGCATGACATTGCAGTATGCTGGATCATTCCCCAGGTAGTCTTCTACAACTTTACAAAAAGCATTGGGAAACAATCCCTGATCTACATGACGAATCGCTTGATGTATTTCTTCTTTCTTCGAAGAAACGCCGCGTGATTGATAACGTCCCATTGATTCAGTATTTTTGATTCAGGGTTGAGAATCGATGTATGGCAATTGAGATTGGCAGGAAGAAAAAATAGTTATTTGCGTGACCGTTGTTTTTTCGTATGAGATTCAAAGTGTAAAATCAAATTGAGTGGG
>JANQHV010000455.1 GCA_028282505.1 SAR324 cluster bacterium
TTTGAGCCCCCTGATTCAGAAGGTTCACCAGCGTCATCTTTCCTGCATGAAGATAAAGCCCCCAATAAGTTTTAATTTTAGCCCAAAATTAGCCCACAATCACAATAGCCTCCTTTAAGTATTTGATATTAAAATAAAAATAAAATTTTTATCCTCATTTTAACCCCTCTATTTTCTTGTTGTCTCAGGACAGTCATTATATTTTTAATCCAAGCTAATTGTGAGATCACCCCGATGATCTTTTACCGCAAATTTTGAATACTTGTAGTTCAAGTTGTGATTGATAGTTACACAATGTTCAATTTTAATAAAAAGGTCAGAAATGTCTGCCCGTTTGAAACCAAATTGGGACACTTGTTTGATACGTGAATGTGAATCCCTGCTTCGTAAGATAGCAAAGCCCTCTTGGATAGGAAGTGGTCGTGCTCTGCGACGTTTGATACGTAAGTTTGTACGTCAAAACCGCAAAGATTCAAAATTTCTCCACAACCTCCTCTTGCGCCCTTCTCAGGCTGCTCTGGCGACTGCCCTTTTACTGTTTGCTTTTGCAACTCCAGTCTATTCTGTTACATTTATAGGACAAACGGGCAGTTCAAACCCATTCAATGGAGTGGATGCGGGAAGTACTTCCGCTCCCACTTTTGTAGACATTGATGGGGATGGGGATCAGGATGCCTTTGTCGGGGAGTATGGTGGAACGATTTTATACTATCAAAATACAGGAAGTAGTACTGCTGCCAGTTTTAGTAATATCACTGGCGCTTCGAACCCATTCAACGGAGTGGATGTGGGCGAGCGTTCTGTTCCCACCTTTGTAGACATCGATGGTGATGGGGATCAGGATGCTTTTATCGGGGAAGGAGCTGGCAACATCAATTACTTTGAAAACACAGGAAATAGCACAAACCCGACTTTTAGTGAAGTCACCGGTGCTTCCAACCCCTTTAATGGAGTGGATATAGGAGGCAGAGCCAGCCCAACTTTTGTAGACATTGATGGTGATGGAGATCAGGACGCTTTTATTGGAGAAACTGCTGGCAGTATTAAATATTATCAAAATACAGGAAATAGCACAAACCCGACTTTTAGTGAGGTTACTGGCAGTTCGAACCCCTTCAATGGGGTGGATTTAGGATCGAGGGTCAATCCCGTATTTTTGGACATTGATGGTGATGGGGATCAGGATGCTTTTATCGGGGAAGGAGCTGGCAACATCAATTACTTTGAAAACACAGGAACCAGTGCAAGCCCGACCTTGACTGAAACCACCGGTAGCTCCAATCCTTTTAATGGCGTGGATGTGGGAACGAGGGCATTCCCGACATTTGTGGACATTGATGGCGACGGGGATCAGGATGCTTTTATTGGGGAATTCGATGGAAATATCAACTATTACATCCCTTTAAGTAATGTCACCTTAAGCAGTACTTATAATTCTTTTGGGGAAGATGGCGAGTTTGCTACAGTCACAGCCACATTGGACAGTACAACCAGCTCTGTTGTAATCATCAATCTTTCTTACAGCGGGCTAGCTACCAGCAATACTGATTACAGTCTTTCTTCAACGAATATGACCATCAGTGCGGGTAGTTTGGCCAGCACGATTTATATCACCAATGTGGGAGATACGATCTATGAAGGTGCCGAAGACATCACGGTTGGAATCAGCAGTTTGACCAGTGCCACCACCTCTTCAGCGCAGTCTTTGAGCTTTACCATTACGGATGCTGAGTCAGTGCCTACTGTTACATTGAGCACAGGAGGCAGCACTATTTCTGAAAACAGTGGTACTCAAACAGTAGTGCCCACTTTGAGTGTGGCAACAACAGTTGATGTGACCGTCAACGTGAGTTACAGTGGCACCGCTACCAGGAATACCGACTATAGTGCTTCTGCGGACAGTGCTACGATTTCTGCTGGTTCTCAGACGAGCACAATTACTCTGACGGCAACACAAGACACAACCTATGAAGCCGATGAAACCATCATTGTTGATATTGACAGTGTTTCTGGAGGCGGAGCTACTGAGAGTGGAACCCAGCAATCAACGATTACACTGAGTGAGGATGATTCTGCCCCCACCGTATCCTTGAGTGTCAGTTCTTCATCTGTTGCAGAAGCTTCAGGGACTGCTACAGTGACAGCCACCCTGAGTATAGCATCCACTTCTGATGTGACAGTTGGTTTGTCCTTATCCGGTACAGCGACTACCAATAATGACTACAGTATTTCTTCAGACAGCATTACGATTTCTGCTGGTTCGACCACTGGAACTTCTACTCTGACGTCAACTCAAGATACGAGTGTGGAAGGAGATGAAACCATTATTGTTGATATTGACAGTGTTTCTGGAGGCGGAGCTACCGAGAGTGGGACCCAGCAATCAACGATTACACTGAGTGATGATGAATCAGGGATATCCTTAAGTATCAGTTCATCTTCCCTGGTAGAAGCATCAGGAACCTCTACGGTGACAGTTGAACTGAACATTGCCAATACGAGCTCTGATGTCGTTGTCGATTTATCTTTATCTGGTACAGCAACAAGTAATAATGATTATACTATTTCGGCAACCAGTTTGACGATCGCAACAGGCACCACGTCCAATACAGCCACAATAACGGCGATACAGGATACCAGTATTGAGGGCGATGAAACCATTGTTATTGATATCAGTAGTGTGTCTGGTGGTGATGTTTCAGAGATTGGCACCCAACAATCAACAATCACTATTGTTGATGATGAATTTCCTGATATTACTTTGAGCACAACCTATTCTTCTTTTGCAGAAGATGTTGGATTTGCCACATTGACTGCTACATTGAGTCAAACCATTAGTTCCGAAGTTTATGTCGATTTCACTTACAGTGGTCTGGCAACAAGTGGTACTGACTATTCAGTCAGTCTTGCGGACAGCATGACGATTTTTGCCAATACCCTGGCAACAACTTTATATTTAAGTGCAATTGCCGATTCGATCTACGAAGCCAATGAAACGATCAGTGTCAGTATGAATCGTGTGACCAATGCAAATACCTCAGCTTTGGGGACATTCTCATTCACCCTCATTGATAACGAATCCGCTCCCTCTGTTACATTGAGCACAGGAGGCAGTACACTGTCTGAAGATAGTGGTACTCAAACGGTAATACCCACTTTGAGTGTCGCAACGACTGAGACGGTGACTGTGAATCTGAGTTTCAGTGGAGAGGCTGCCAAAGATACGGATTATACCGTTTCTGCAACCACGGTATCCATTTCGGCAGGCTCCACAAGCAACACAATCACAATCACTGCAATACAGGATACGATAGGGGAAGGTGATGAAACCATCATTGTTGGTATTGACAGTGTTTCTGGTGGAGGTGCATCTGAGAGTGGAGTCCAACAATCGACAGTTACGATTACGGATGATGAGATCACCACAACGACAACGAGTACAACGACTACCACACTGGAAAACACGACAACCGTTGAGGTTGTCACAGTAGTTACAACAGCAACAGAAACAACAGCATCTCCTACAACGACGGTTTCTTCAGTAACAGATTTTATTACAGTGGCCAATGATACCAGTCAGACTGTGACCATCAATGATGGGACACAAGTGGAAGTTCCTTCCCAGAGTCAGACCATAGTCAATGAAGATGGTTCAGTGACAGCAACAATTATACGGGAAGACACCCAAACTCAAACAGTTTCCACTATCGCCAGCACCTTTGATCCGAATCAGGGGAGCGTGTTTACCAGTGTGGCGCAAGATAATGATTTTGTGTTTCAATCAGCCAACGCTGCTTCTGTGATTGAAACGACAGTCGCGGCGCCAGATACAGCTGAGACAATAGTAGCTGATGAAGGCACAGTGACAACCACGGTGTCCATCAATAGCAATGTGGTGGCGACTTCTACCATCGAAATCAATGGGAATGCGACCAATGAGGTACGGGTGACTCAAACAAATGGTGAAGTAGTCACCACATCGATCAGTATTCCCCCTGGTAACAGCACCAGCCTGGTTCCAGAAAATACCGACAATACTTCGGCAACCAACGCATTGCTCAATATAGCAGTACCTCAAGATCTCAGCATTACCACTGTCGATGATATTGTGACTGAAGTCACCACCGATGGTTCTCTTCAGGTCGCAGTCCATACATTTACCGACACAACAGCCTTAACTGCGGAGGAGAATACGACGACAGAAAGCACAACCTTATCTTTACCCCCAGGAACCAATGGTTCCATGAGCTTTTCAGGTGCTATCCGAACGGTGACTCCGCAAGTCACCACTCCCTCTGGTAATGAACTGATCGTTCAAACAGCTACCAATTCAGCAGGACAAACCGAAGCCGTTTTAGAAGTGATTCCTGCAGGCAGCACAGAGTCAGAATTTATTCTTCTGCCACAGACAGGATCAGATGCTGCCGTGGAGGTTGTTTACAATGAAGATGGTTCCGGAGCAATTGTGATTACTACATCGTTGATTACGCTTGATACCAGTCGCTTGGGACGTGCCGGTTCCGGACGTGCCGGTTCCGGACGTGCCGGCTTCGGACGTTCTAGACAATTGATCTCCCAAACAGAAGAAGCTGCAACAGATCGTTTTTATATGGGACGTACGCCTGAAACCAATCAAACCGTACACCTCTACCCGATGTCTGCTCAAACACAAATCCGTATTGAACGAAGCTTTGACAGCGAAATAACCACAATTCAATTGATGGCTGGAGAAGCTGATCTTCAAATCAATCATGGTGATTTGAAACCATTGCTGGATACGGATCTGATTGAAGTGATCAATACCCCAATCCGTCAAAGTATCCAGGAGGGAATCAACATGATGGGATTATCGGTTGATAGCCAACTGTCTCCCTGGGATCTGGAAACCAAATTTGACGATAATGTCCAGGCCGTTTGGGTGTGGGATGCCAACGAGCAGGAATGGCAGGTCTTCAGCTCCAGCTATCCTGAACAATTACATTTGAATTTAGAAGTGGCTCGTATTTTTGAAAATATTAAACCAGGGGATGGACTGTGGATATTTGCCAGTGCTCCGACGGAATTGATTTTGAGTAATGAAGATTCCATTGATGTCTCTAATCAGTTTACCCAGTTATCTTCGGGATGGAACCTGTTGAGTAATGGTAAAACCATGACAGTTCATGAAGTAGTAGATATCAATCCAGACATTCAATCATTGTGGTTGTACCGGGATAATCACTGGTTTGCCTACTCACCAGACAATCGAATCTATACATTGATGGAACAAGACGAAAGCGTGAAGACGATTTCCCATGAAGCAACGATCAATCCGACAGAAGCATTCTGGGTGGAGGTTTCCTCCATTGCTCATTCTTCATTCCGTTTGAAAAAACCACCTGCTATTCAATAACTCGACAGTCGTAAGTTCTTCTAAATCATTGATATTATTAGCTTGGTATTATTGTTTTGTCATTCCGGGCTCGATCCGGAATCTATTATAATTTCAAAGAGTTACACTATCTGGATGCTGGGCAAGCGGTCGGCGCTCCGATCCGGCATGACATGAGAACTTGCAACTCTTGAGTCAATAATCAATTTGAATCAACGAAAGCGATATCTATGAAAAAAAATACCCAATCTCCGATCCGGCTTTCTCTATTATGCCTGGTTGTTGGCGTTTTCTTGTTATGGGCGTGTCGGCCAGGGGGTGGTAGTGATGGAACAATAAAAACGATCGGAGAATTGGAATTTCCACCTTCTCCTGTTGCTTTGATGGAACAGGCACAACAATTAGCTACTATACCATGAAGTTCTATAGTGTCCCAGAAAAGCATTTTCTTGAAGTTCCCCCTTTTTTCAAAGGGGGCCAGGGCGATCTGAGTGTGGGGATTTTGAAAATATTTTTCTGGAATACTATAGAAGAATCGGTTACTTCGTAAATGCTGACCAATACGTAGCTTCAGGAATGGAGAGGGCTTGCTGATACACTTCTTGATCATGTCTTAGAATATTGGGACGTACTTTTCCAGGAATGATTTGGATGTCATATATTTCTTCTACTGAATTATGATAGCGTAATTGCCCGACGATTGCTCCAGTCGGCAAATGAATTGCCGTGATTCCACAAAACAAATCCTGACGTTGAGCCAGTTCCAAGTCTCCAAAGGTATGAGTTTTTCTCAAACGTGAGGTTCCCACAAATAAGTAATCGTGGTAAAATGTCATTCCTCTCACAAAACCAGGAAGCCGATTGACTATCTCAAAGTTTCCGGTTTCTGGTTCGAGACAAACGATCTCTCCTGTCGTCGAAAATAAAAGATATAGTTTTTCTCCGATAATCCTGGGAGAATGTGGCATCGGTAGACCATGAACAATCACTTGATTGGTTTCAACATCCATTAAAATGCCTGCACGGGTTTTGTTTTCTCTCCATCCTTCTGCTGTGTCAGACCTTCCTAGTGCTGTTGCATAACAAATTTTTTGATTTCGTAAGGCCATTCCATTGAGGTGACAACGATCTTCTGATTGTAAGGAACTGATAAAATGGGGCTGCCAAAACGGTCTGAAGCTAAAACGATGATCGATATGACAAAGACAGGAAAAGCTTGTATTGACTCCGATTAAATCCATTCCATCAGAAAGGTCGGAACGGTGTTCAGAGATCACCCAGGCTAAATCATGCATAGCCAATTGCCCAGTGAAGTAAACAGCTCTGGGCAGGAAAAGGCTGTCGTAACACTCCGGTTTACGAGGGTAGGTCCAAGCCAGTTCAGGAGAGTTGGCAAAGACGATTACCTCCTGTTTGGTTGCAATGGCTAATGCATCCCCAGCCAGAGCCAGTCCCATCGGATTATTAAATGTCCGGGTTAATTGATGGATGACTTCCCCATCAGAACTCAGAAAAATCACTTTCCCCGCTTGATAGGTGCTTACGATGAGGGAACATTTTAATTGGGCTATCAATTCGACCAACGCTGGGGTGTAAGAACAACTGAAAGGGGGCAAATCTGCTTGTGTCATTAATACTCCTTTTTGTGTCAATAATATAACTTTTTATGTCTTCTGGTGTTTTGACTATTGGATTTTCCATATTCCATGTGTTGGATGAAAAATTGTCATTCTTTATAGCACATTTATTCGCTTTCTCCTATTTTCCAAAAATTTCGCTGAAATCGATAATATTTGAAAAAAGAGAACCTGTGATCAGAAAAGAGTGGCCCTTATTTTTGACTCATGACAAGCAGAAAACGAAGTGAAAACAGGGTGTTTTTTGAGAAAAAATTAATAAAATCAATCCATTGAATAGCCTTTATTGGAAGTCGAGTCAAAAGTGGGTTAAAATCATAAAAATGGAATCATCTTAATTTTAGCCCAAAATTAGCCCATAATCATAATATTTCCTTTTAAATATTTGATATTAAAATAAAAATTAAAATTTTATCCTCGTTTTAACCCCTCTATTTCCTTGTTGTCTCAAGGCGACCATATTAATATTCCAGCAATTTTTTAATATTAGCGTCAACTATGCAGGCTGGAGGGATCTCCATGCACATTAAACATCTATTTCACTTGCTGCTTGTTGTCGTTACGCAACATTCTACGGTTACGGGCACATCGTTTTGTTGGACGACTTCTAACCCCTATCAAGGAGGACAAACAATGAAGAAAATTTCCTTGCTTCTGGCATTTGCCTTTATGATTTCAAGTATCCCGCTTAGTTTATTGACGCAATCTTCAATAGCTGCTGAAAGTAAGATGCAACCAACAGCTTACCTTGGAGATATATTCTTCCTGGCCAAAACGAAGGATGTCAGCGGCTTCGTTCCTGATTCTCTCAAACCGAAAAAAGGTTCACTGGCACCCGCTGACCCGGATGTGACCTACGTCTATCTGAAAAACAAATATCTTGTTGTCGATGGTGACGGCAAAATTGATAAGATCGTCGACGATTCGAAAAAATTGACAACAGAAGTCAAAATCGTCAACTATTCCGGGCAGTTGATCATGCCTGGATTTGTGGACACCCATGTCCATTACCCGCAGGTAGAAATGATTGGAGCACCCGGCAGTCAATTGTTGGCTTGGTTGAAAAAATATGTTTTCGAAACGGAGAGAAAATATCAGATCGATTCCACAAACGAGACTACAACAGAACAGTCAAAAGCCTATATTAAAAAGGCTGTTCAGGTTTTCCTGGATGAACTGGCTCGCAATGGAACCACGTCAGCATTGGTGTTTCCGTCTTTGTTTCCTGCGTCCGTACGATTGTTATTTGACGAAGCCCAAAATAGAAACATGCGTCTGATCACCGGTAAAGTGATGATGGACCGAGGAGTCCCTAAACACTTTAAAGATTCTTATCTCCAGAAACCCGAGGACGATATGAAGATACAAAAGGGTTTAATTGACAACTTGGCAAACAGGCCCTCCAATCGACTTGGATATGCCATCATTCCGAGATTCGCACCAACCTCGACTAACGAACTCCTGCAGGCCGCACAACAACTAAAATCCTATGCCCAAGAAAAACTCAAGAATAAGGACAAGAAAATCCCGTCCGTTTGGGTTCATACCCATTTAAACGAAAGCCGAGCAGAAGTACTGCAGGTGCAGGCCTATTTTAAAGATTTCCCGCCTTTCAAAGACAGGAAAAGCTTTACCTATACAGATGTTTACCATGCCTATGGTTTGGTCGATGAAAACTCGATTTTTGCTCACGGTGTTCAAACGACAGACGCTGAATTTGCTACTTTGAAAGCTGCCGGAGCCGCGATCGCTTTTTGTCCGACATCAAATTTGTTTCTCGGCAGTGGTTTGTTCGACTTGGCAAAAGCCAAAGCAATGCAACTTGAAGTTGGGCTGGGGACCGACGTAGGGGCCGGTACCAGCTTGTCTCAGTTTCGGACTCTCAACGAAGCCTATAAGGTGCTACAGTTAAGGAAAGGAGACTTTTATGATTTAGATGATTGCTCTTTCTGTGATGTTCTAAAAGATTCTGTCTGTAATGCTGTTAAACAGTGTCGGAAAGAGATCGTCGTCAACACTTTTCAAGCATGCCCCAACGAAAAAATTTGCCAGGTTTGCCAAGAGTGTAAGAATCCAAACAACTCAGCATTCAAGGAAACAATGAAAAATATCCAGAGTCAGTACGATGTTTTCAATTACTTCTATCTTGCGACCTTGGGAGGAGCAGAAGCCTTGAGTTTGCAAGATGAAATCGGGACCTTTAAACAGGGTGCTTACGCTGACTTTATCATCATCGACTGGACACCAACACCCCTCTTCAAATACCGAATGAAGGCAGCTGAAAATCGCAAGGAGGTTGCCAAAG
>JANQHV010000477.1 GCA_028282505.1 SAR324 cluster bacterium
CACCCCCATCTCTAAATTGTGGCGACAGCGGTGTTGGTAGAGTTGCAAAGCATTGAGGGCTTCTTTGACATAAGAAATCTGGTTACACCCACTCATTTCTACGTCAATTAAAAGATATTCATAAAGTTTACGAGTGTTTTTGATCCATTGGGTATCTTCGTGCTTACCCAGTTCAAACAGAGCTTTGTGGATCAGAGCATTCCGTTTGTTTTCTTGCTCTCGTCCTTGGATCTGTTCATAAACCTTATGCCAAACCTGATTTCCCAGGCGGCTACGAACCGCCGCCAGCAGATTCTCGGAAACCTCCCGATACTCATTCCAGACTTCTTGTGCGCCTTTGCCAGCGAGGTTTTTAAGACTCTGGAAAAAGGAAAAGATGGTTCCTGTCTTTTGCAGTAAATCGAGAATATGATGGGTTTTTGAGAGCAATTCAATTCGATTGGCTTCCGGAAACAGCGCAAGGATAGAAACCATCTGGTTTTCCGGGTAACCTGTGATTTTCGCTAAATGACCGGCTCTGGCCTCATCAGTCCCCTCCATGAACCGGAGTAACTCTTCAGACCTGTCCTCTAGAGAATTGCGCAGGAACTTTAGTCTGATCAAATCAAGGACACTGTCAACGGTCAAAGAAGTCTTTTCACGGATTCCATAGGCCCTCGGGGCCGCTTTGATAGAGGCAACCTCGGCTTGAGTCAGTTTGATTTTTTGCATCAAGACCAGGTAGCGGGAAAACTGCTGAATTGCCGCTTTATCTAACCCGTTCTTTTTTACGACAAACCAGAGAGATTCGACTTGTTCAGTAGAGACGCTAAAGAAGGCCGATAATTCTAACATGAGTTTTTGCCGGGCCTCCTCATCCTTGGTCGTTTGCTCAATCAGGGTTTTGTTTTTTTCCAGCCAAGGATCAGTATTTTTTTCTTGGTAGAGTGGATTGACAAAAGGAGTGAGCGCTCCATTGACGATATAATCCAGTTCAAAGACATTCATACCGGATTGTTGAATCAGCCCGGTTTTGTCCAGCAGTTGTTGGATACCTTCCAGGGTGAGGGCTTCCACGCCTGAGAGCCTGAGCAACACAAGATACTGAGGCATGGGAAGACGGAGCAGTGTGCTCAACCTGGCGTGTTGATAGATGAGAGACAGATTATGCACTGTCAGAGGAATGGATTTCACCTCTTTATATAATGCTTGCACCAATAAGACCAAATCATTTTGCCGTAAACCCACCCCCGACGCAATACGAGCCGCCGCTTTTTGGCTATCAGAGGTTTGTCTTTCATAATCCCATGACCAAGGTGTGTCTTGATATTGGGGGTTCAAGGGATAATCGCTGCCATCGGCCTCTTTGGGGTGATACGGTTCAAAACCGCCTCCGTTGAAAGCCTGGTCAAACGAAGGTTGCGTTTCTCCTCCGCTTCCGTAAGTTTTCAGGTCATGAATTAAGAAGCACACTGTCTCCCAGGAAGTGTTCAATTGAGTCGCTAATGTTTTCAGTTGAGCCAGTTGGATAATACTCTCATTGGTGATGACAGGCTCCTCTGGCGAAACACAACGCAGTATCCAATCCAAATCCGTGAAGCTGATGTCGAGTATTTGGGCAAGGCGGATAAAACGCTGGATTTGGTCCAAACTACGGTTGTCTGACAGGGAAATTCGCTCTGCGCCATCCTGCATTTCAATTGTCAACGGGGTGGACAGTCCTTGATTAATGAAAAAGTTTTTAGACAACCCGGCCTGGAGTTGCGCTTCTGAAAGGTTTTGATAGAGCAATTCTTGAAGCTGACCGGCACTGAGCTGGGTTCGTTGGTGGAACGTGGAAATATCCGACAGTTGAGTGAGGAGATCGTCCGCTTCCGCCAGCCCATAGAGGGCTTTCAGTTTTTTATCATCAGTTTTTGAGGTTGTGACCAAGGTCAATTTTTCAGGAGACAGCTCAAGGGTTTCCACGGAAATCCATAATTCTTCCACAGCCAGGGCTGAGTAAATCTGAGCGAGATCCAGCTTGAGTTTGGCCAGGTAGATTCGGATTTGCTGAAGGGGCAAATGGAACGGCAGAGAAAATGGATACTGGGCTTGCGCTAAATCTTGATAAAGATCCTTAGGGTTGTCCAACACCTTGTTGACAATCGATTCCAGCCGTTCATTGACAATGGTTAAGTAGGGAATGGTTTGATTGGTGTTTTCACAGGTCAGCTGAATCTTGGCCAGGTCGGGGCGACGACTGGCTAACTTCATGGCTTCAGGAATGGTTGCTTGATTGGGTTGAATGATGTGTTTTTCCGTAATCCTCATCAAATCCACAAAATAAGCGGCAGGTCCAAAGATCGATTTACAATGGACACAATAACAATAATCCAAGCTGCCAAACAGGTCCCGGTATTCCGGCAAGCCCTCACAGTGTTGCGGAATGCTTTCCGGAACCGCGCTGGCGTTCATGGAACGGGCATGGGGAGCCGTGACCCCATGGACATTGGCCACCATGTGTGCCGAAGAAGAAGTGATGCTTGTGGCGTTTAAATAAATTGCTCTCGCTTGTTCCTTACCTCCAAACTTTAGGGAAAACTGCTTGACAAACTCTTGTTCTTCATAGGATTGAGTGATTTCATGAGCGGAGCCAATCGTCCCAAAGGGTTTGAGTAATTCGATCACAAGAGCGGCTCGTTGTGCGGGATCGGTGGTTGCTTCCAATTCGTCTTGAGTCTTAGCCGGATAAAGCCTCAGCAAACGACGGGCTTGCCGGAGTTTTGCCACAAAAGCGGCTCTTTCTTCCTCACTTCCCTGCAAATTCAAAGCTTGCACGGATTCTTGGTCCTGCAAAGGAAATTCCAGAAGACCAACCTTCGGATTGTCCTGGAAGAACCGTGTCAAGGATTGTAATTCAATTTGTGTGTTCTGCTCTGTCATGGTTTGTCTCCTTTGTGTTGATTGGATGAATGAGGATTTACATAGATCGATTCATTACTACGAGGTAAACCAATTAGGTGGGGATGGATCTACATCACGCATTTTGGTTTGTGTCTTTTTAATCATTAGGTCAAGAGCCTCCTTTTTATGTGGATCATTTTGAAGAGCGTTGTATTGTTTCCCGATATTCCTCATTGTGTTTACGCTTGCAAGTGCACCAGCGCCCATAGCCCCATACCCCCCTATAGCCAGAACTGTTCCTGCCGTTTTAACTCTTAAGCTTGGGCTTTGCTGAAGACTGTTGCCCACTTTAAGCATGCCCTTTCCTGCAACAGCACCAGCAACAGTTGAAACTCCAAGCTTGATCATATGATCTTGTGCTAGCCCTTGTATTTCAGAATCCAAACCCTTGAAGTCTTCTTTTTTAGCGGTTACAAGATTGGTTAACATTCCAACTCCTTTCAAAGCTCTAACCAGTTTGTAATCTGAATTTTCGTTATTTGCGACTGCTTGACCTAATGTTTTTAATTCCGACCAAGACAAATCTTGATACTCCGCCTGCGTATCCACCTCAGGTATCTTGACTTCTCCTTTGGTGCTGAACAATAAGCCAAACTGTAAAGCGGACTTCAGCGCTTCACGCCCCATTGTATATTCATGGTATGCCTCTTTGATTTTCTCCATATCTTCTTGGAAGTCATTAGTATTTTTTACACTCTCATGAAAATCTCTCACCGCGTTAACCCTATCTATTATAGCACTCTTTATTCCCTCTCGTACTGGTGCTTTGAGTCTCATTTCATGGGCCTTTAATGTGGCTTGTCCAATAGGATCTAATTTACTAACATAAGAGGGGGGTGGTGGTTCCACAGAGGAAAATTCTTCCTTTTGACTAATATCTTGCACGATCATAAGTCCCTTTCCATCAACCAACGTGATCGGGTTTCCCCCCACAAAGGCATACACATTCATACCATCCACCGTTCCGGCGGGATCAGGATTGAGCCAGCGTCCCAGCCAAGGGGCGTAATAGCGCATGCCATAGTAGTAAAGTCCGGTGCTGTTATCCCGTTCTTTGCCGGAGTAGTGATAATCTTTGGTTTTGACCTCCTTTTGATTCCTGCCCGCCACCAAAGCGGTTCCTCCATAAGGAAAGTATTCTTCATAACTGATCAATTTAGCCTCTTGGTTCAATTCTACTGCCACGGACTCCTGATGAGTTCCCAGTTGAAAACGGACACTCCTCTCTCCCGCCTTGTCCACTTCCTGCTGCTTGTCATCCTTGGTCCAATAATGACAGATGGCGACACAACTTTGGTCATCCATGATGCGCAAGGTTTGCCGTTCTAAGGCCATTTTTTGATCTCCCTCCGGGCCAATACTCTTGTTTCGTTTGATCTCATAATTACCCAGATAGATTTTTTCTTCGACATGAATGATTTTTCCACCACTGGCTGAACGTTCACTGACTTTGCGAGTGCGTTGTTCGTCACTATCGTAAAGGTAATGATCACAATCATCGTTGCCATCAGGACGGCCAATCACTTGAGCCCGGACCAGATTGTCACAACAGTTGAACGATAATTCCATCGTACTGCCCACTTCCAGTTTTCGTAAGTTGCCCGAATCGTCATATTCCAGATCCTTCAAACGGTTGGAGTTTTCCGAGACAGGTGTTTCCTGGTTCCATGAGGACGAAGCGGCTTGATGCTGCTTTAAGATCAAATTGCCACTGTCATCGTAGTGATAGGTTTCGGTGTAATTTTCCAGCTTATCGGCTTCATTCATCTCAGGCAGTTGTTTCAATTGAATTTGAAGAAACTCATTGTCTTGGGCATGATGTTGGAAAGCCGTTTTGTTGATACCGGGATGCTGCCTGCCATTGGCTTGAATCAAACGGTAAAGGGAATCGTAGTGATAGTCGGAAAGGGGTTCGACTTTTTGGTTTTTATGAAACACCATCTGGGCGCTGTTGTCCCGAAGGCGAGTAATATTGCCCACCCCATCATATGTATACCGGATGTCTTGCACCAACCCGGTGGTTTCCCCCTGGGGTCTGCTGCTGGAAAGGCCGATCAAACGCAAGGTGGTGGTTTCATATTGATAATTGGTAACCACCCGATTGCCATAGATAATCTGGGTGCGTTGCCCTTGGGGATCATAGTCGATTTGTGTCACAATTGACTGGTCGGTTTCATGCTTGAAAGTTACCTGAACACCATTCAATAAACCGATCTGATTGTAACGATTTGAGGTGACAGAGCCATCAGGCGTGGTTTGCCGGACTAACTTTCCGAGGGCATTGTAGTGAAAGGTATTGATATACACCGTCTCTTCCAAAAGGACTTTTTGATTCCAATCCACAGGGGTTTTATAATCCAGGATCATTTGCCGGGAGGTTTGCAAAACATTTCCCTGGAGATCATACAGAGTATTCCGTGCCACTCCTGACAAATCCTTCATTTCATGGGGCTGCCCTCGCAAATTGAGTTTTTGAGCGTTTGCGTGGTTTTCTCCATAATGGGTCGTTTCAACGAGGCTGAAATCATCGAAGTCGGTGATGGGAGTCTCATCCTCTATTTGTTTCACGCGTAACGTGGTTTGACGTTGCAAGCGGTCGTAACCGATCAATTGACAGTAGTTTCGCGGACTCAAAGACCACAATTGTTGGCCATAGATGTTGCTCAAGTGTCGAGTGATCCCCCCATCCACACTATCGGTGTAGGCGGGAGCTTCTCCCGTCATCGTGTATTGATATTTGAAGTTATAATAAGCGGTCTGTTGGGTTTGATTGGACTGATAAAGCCGAGCATCAATCGATTGGGTGACTCGTCCTAACAGATCGGTTTGATAATAATGCAGCAACGGCCTTCCTTCAGGATCATCTTTCGATTTCAATGTTTCGATCTCCAGAAAAGCCTGTCCTGATGAATCCATGATTCTCTGGGTGGGAGTGTCATGACACAAGGCTGCTTTTTCCAAGGCGTCTCTTTCATCCTTTTGCGTTTGATCGAGATCTGCAACAGGGAGTTTCATGAACTCCTGGTAATACACAGAATCGATGAGGGTGTCATTTTCATCAAAATGTTGTTCTTGCCAGGGATCAAATTTTACTTTGCTGAAGAGTTTTTTCGGGGTGATGGTTTTGATCACCCGCTCCAAAGGATCGTATTGAAGGATGGTTGGCGGTGGAGCCGGAAGCGTGGTTTGCGGTTCATAGGCAGGGATTTCAGAAAAGTAAGGCAAATACTGCTGACAGGCATTGCCTTTGTTGTTATAGACCGTGTGCCCCGTGGTTTGCCACTTTCCTTGATCCGTTTTTAGCTTACTTGCCAGTTCTCGTCCCAATCCATCATTATAGCTCACTAACACCTGGCAGGGGGTGGTCGGTTCTTGATCAGGACGATGGTGGTAATCCTGCCCAACCAGATGAATGGCGCTGATCGGTTGTTGCCGGTTTTGCCAGGCATGGAGGTCGTAGTAGAAATAACTCATTGCTCCTTGCAGATAATGATCGGGGTGAGCGATCACATCTGCAAAATCGATAGGAGCGCCTGTTGAACCTGTAGCCCGTGGAATGTATTCTTTGGGGAGTCCTTCCTCATCATAAAGCCGCATTCCTCCAACCCGTGCTTCCTGTTGGGTGCCAAACAATGTGGAAACCACCACCTGCCCCAATGGATCAAAAAGCACCTGGGTGACATTGTTGTTCAAGTCAATCACTTGTTGAGTTTGACAGGTGCGATAGTCGGTTTTGAACTGGGTGATATTTTCTGTTTGCTCATCAAGATATTCACTGACCCTGGTGGGAAAAGCATAATAAGGATCATACTCAATCACTGTTTTGGAATAAAGCTCTGAGCCGGGTTCCACAAAGGAATTTTCCACATGACTGGTCATGAAAAAATGTTCACTTTGTTCGGCCTTATAATAATGTTGCACCAGTCCCTGGTTCCACCAATATTGGGTTTCTGGATCAAGGACAAATCCGCCCTTATCGGCAATGGTTGCCTCTGTCAGCCGTCCGGCAAAAGCGTTGTTGATGAATTCATGGGGAAAATCAGCAACGGACTGATGGTGTACCAGGGCCTTGGCTGTGAGCTTCCCCAGTTCCAGAGCCTGGGTTTGTTTCTCATTCCAAAAGTAGGAGCGATTCCAGGACAATTGGCGGGCTTGCGTAGTCTCTTCGGTGAATTCTGCGGCATGGTGGATTCGGTTTTCCAACGCCTTTTCTGCCTGGATTTGAATTTCATCAAACGTAAAATAATCGATTCCCTGGGGAAGGCTCAATCCTCCCAGTTCCAGGACTTGAGATTCATAAGACACTCCAATTCTGTGGAATGCTTCGGTTTCGTTGATGAAGTGTCTCAAACTGCTGGCAACTTTGAGGGTTTGTTGCTCAGGATAAACGGTTTCCTTGGTTTGAGAACGGCGTGGTAAAAATACCTGGCAGGAATGGGTGATATTTCCAAAAACATCGACTTCGAGATGGAACTGTTGTTCCACCTTGGGATCCTGGGGGTTGCGTTCATAATGAGAACTCACGCTCTCACGAGGAATCGTCAAAAAAGCCGCAAACTCTTGATGGTTTCTGGGTTGGAGCAAGCGTACCTCAAAATTGGATTCCGTGACTGAGTAAGGGTGTGGGGCATACTCGCTATCGTCTTTGGCGTAAACTTCCTGGCGCAATACCTGTCCTTTGAGGGCGATCTGGGCTTGACGCCATGTTTCCGCATCGGAACAATCCGGGGGAAGCAGGCTATCGGGTAAAGAATGGGCCTGAGTGTCGCCCTGGTAATATTGGTTTTTGTAGTGGCCACTCGCCTGGGAAACGTGAATGTAACATCCCGTGTGATGCCAGGTTCGGGTATAAACAGGAGGAACATAAAGCTCAGGATTCTCTGCCAGGAGAGGCGTTTCACCAGAAAGGTGTTTCCGGTAATCTTGGTAATTTTCCGTATCCCAGCTTTCCACGTAACCAAAACCTCGGAATTCCCGCTCCACCGTGTCATAAAAACCATCATGGTAGGCAAATTGTTGAACAAAGCGGGCTCCTGAGATTTGATCTTTCGTGATCACTTTCTCCACCACTTGCACCGGAAAGGGAAGTTTGGTCAACCAGGGACGTCCCTGGTTTTTGTCTGCCAGGTAAAACTTAACCGAACTGCAATACTGCATTTCGGTCACCGCTCCCAAATGGTTGTCAATCTCGATCAAGAGATAGGGCTTGAGACTTTCCATCGTCTGCCCATCCACTACCGTTTCGCCGACAAAGCTATAGTAGTAATGCCTGGGAGTGGGAGCGATCTTGCTCAGTACCAAACAGGTGGTACCATTGCCCAGCACATCTGAAAACGTGAGCTGATCCAGAGTGCCAAAGGTTTCGGGGAGGGCGATGGTGATGGGATCGGCAAAGCTATTCCCATTTTGATTCAAAAAGAGTTTGACCTTATCGGGATACATGTAAATCAAATCACTGGTGCCCGATCCATCCAAATCGGCCAAAAACAAACGAGAGACGTTAAAATCTGCTTCAAAGGTCGGGGCATTTCCCAGTGTGATTCTTTCACCAAACTGGCCATGTCCCAAATTGGGCCAACATTCGACTACCCCATTGGCGATTCTGACCCGATGGGACAGTCCATCGCCCAAAAGATTGGTGAAATGGATCTGTTCTTCGGGATAGTCGGGTTGTTGTCGTGGAAAGTGATGGGGTTTGGGAATTCGGACACCTGCCGCATATCCCTGTTTTCCTTGAGACGGGTAGACAACAAGATCGTCCTGATCATCCAGGAGCAAATCGATTTTTCCATCAGCCCTGGTACTGACCGTCTCTAAGAGCGCATCATCAAACTGAACCGGGTAACTCTCAAAATCTTGATAACGTCCCCAGGTTCCATCGGATTGACGAGGATAAAACCCGGTTTTCCCGCTATCTCTGACGACGAGTTCTAGTTCTCCATTGCCTTCCAGGTCAATCAAAGACACTTTTCCATTGTCGAAATCGCGTTCGGTGGGAAACAGATCAAGGACTTCGGGCCTTCCCAAAAAGCCGTCTCCCTCAGGACGAAGGTAAAAGAGGCTGTTGGAACCATTATACAATAACCCGGAAATCCCTTCAGCGTCCAGATCGACCCCTTGAAAACCAGCACCATTGAGAAAGCCTGGGATTTCTTGGGAAGGAGCGATCTGTAAATTCTTGAATTGTGGGTTTTGGGGAGGATTGAATTTGGAGAAGTTAAACTCAAGAGGAGGCAAGGCCTGAAGCGTATAAGAATCGGTGGCTGCTTGCCCTACCCTTTGATAGCCAATCAGGGTCGCTGATTTCAAGAAGGACAGTTTGGCGGGATTGGTCAAAGTGGAAGGTTCCTCGTAGTGCAGAGCCAAACGTTTCACCAGGCAAGGATCACCCAATTCTTGGGTAAAGTGGTGGAATAATAAAATGTTTTGACAACGGCGACGGGTACGGACTTCAAAGCCACTGCGATAAGAAGAAAAGGCGTCTTGCCGGTAATTCCACGATTGTGTGGGGACATGAGGGTTCTTTCCGCCTTGTTCGAGGGTTTCCAGATCATATTCGCCATAATCCAAAATGACCTCAATGGCGAATTGTTCTTGCTGATTTTCATCAATAAAATTGCCGTATTGAATTCTCTGAAGGTATTTTTGAGTGTTTGCCCGGTTCTGTTCCCAACTGCATGGAGGCACCTGGTCATTGTTTTCGGCTTTGTAGGCAAAACAGATTTTGTTGTCCTTTGCGTCAATCGATTGTTCGAGTAACCACTCAAAGACCCTGGCCGGATCGTTGGAATCACTGATTCGGCCTTGAGGAGTTTGGCCAAAGGTCATGGTGGTGTTGTCCCTGGTGATGACTTGCCAGTAGGAGTCCTGATTTTGAGGGTTGAGCCAGTATTCCCATTTGGAAAAAGTCGATTCGACCCGTGGGAGGTATTCATGTACTTCCCAATGTTCTGTTCCTTTTTTTTCGATGCGCTTCATGGGGGCATTGTGACTCAGTTTTGGGGTCAGTTCGCCTCCTTGATCGTCCAGGAAAATATCGCTTTCGTCGTATTTAGGGATTCCTTTTTCGGTACGGCGAGAAATCTTGAGATTCGATAAGGTGAAGCCTAATCCAAAAGGACTGTTGCCTGCGCCAGAGTTGTAATTCAAAGTCAACTGAGGCTCAAACCCACGAATGGGAGTCAGGGGGAATGGAATGGCGTAGCTCCCATTGCCCGTAAAAGCGTTGGGGATGAAAGTTTCTCCAATGCCTTGGAGGGCTCCTCCTCCTTGAGGAAGTTCGGGCTTATTGATCTCGATTTTGGGAACCTGGGTGTCTGCGATGAGACTTTGAATACTGGAGCCTCTTGATTCATTCAGGTTGGGTTGTATGGGATGATTGTCAGGTGTTGATAGGGAGGTGGGTGTGCTCCCTTTTTTATTTTTAAGGATGGTATCCTGGGTGTCCATAATCATTGCTCCCTATGACATTGTCAGAGACTCTACTTGGGATAATGGTGAGTATTCGAGGGCTACTTCACTCTCTTTAATGAGTTACTCAAATTAAGATTGCTCTGTCTTGAATTAAATCTTAACTAACTGCGTTAGTCTCTGTCATAAAGTCAGAAAAACTTCAAGGGATTAAATACAATGATTCGTTTGGAACGATGGTCAAGGAGGGGAGCAGCCTGAACGGACCATCTACTTGGCGTCTTTTGAAAAAAGGGGAAGAGTCAGAGATGTTGTGCTTTCATAGCAAAGAATGTTTGATGTCTTGATGGACTTGTATCAACAGTTCATCAATTTTTATATTTGCTTCCTGCAATGCTTCATAATAAAGGACCAGTTGGTCCTGCAAAGTTTCCTTTTCTTGTCCTAATGAATTGATTTCTTGTTTCATTTTCATACGATTTTGTGTTAAGTCGGCTTTGCTCAATGTTAATTCTGAAACCTGTCGCACCATGTTGATATGATTTTTTTCAGCAAATGTAATCTTTTCTTCCAGATCCTGTTGGACTTTTAATAGGTTATCATTAATCTGTTGTAATTCTTGTTGCCGTTTCTTGCGATCCTGGACTTCCTGTTGTAGCTGCTGGTTGACAGCCAACACTTCCTGGGTGCGTTCTTCGACACAAGCCTCAAGTTCGTTCAAGAATCGATGGCGTAACATAGCATAATTGATGATACGTATCAAAATATTGCGAGAAATCTCAGCTTTGGGCCAATAGTCCAATGCTCCCATCTGAAGGGCTTTTATCCCCATCAGTTCATCTTCAATTCCTGTTAAAATGACAATGGGTATATAGGGAACATGTTCATACATCTTGGTAAATGTATCCAGTCCTTCACTATCGGGTAAATTGAGATCGAGTAAAATGAGATCTGTTTTTTTTCTAATTAGTTGCTCCAGGGCTGTGGAAACACTGCTTTGATGATCAACATCAAAGAAATACTTTGAAAATCCTGAATTATCCGAATCCTGAAGCATCTCTTTGATCATTCCAACCGTGGCCTGACTATCTTCGACTAGTAGGATGGTAATAGTTTTTCTATCCATTTTTCTCTTATCAATGAAAATATGTACTATTAGTTACTATTTTGTTCGTTGAAGATCTTCTTTACCTGACCTTGGAGGTTATTGAACATGGTATCTATATTAGATCGTGAATTCTTTTCCCAACGGCGTTTATTGGATTTGTTCCAGTAATCCATGTGCGTTAATGTGATATAGATATCAATGTAATATTGTCTTACTCAATCATTTTTATGCAATTCGTCGATATGATTTCTCCCGTTTGATAATACGTCCTCGTTCTAAATCATAAGGAGACAGTTCAATAGAGACTTTATCTCCGATGATAACTTTGATTTTATATTTCTTCATTTTTCCAGAAAGGTAACCTGTGATTACGTGATTGTTTTCCAGTTCGACCCGAAATATCCCACGTGAGGATTCAAGTACCTTCCCTTCTACTAATATCTTGTCTTCGTTCATTTGTTTTATTTTTTGAGTGTGATCCCTGGGTTGTCAGGACTGTAACGACCCCTCCGTTTTTGAAATATTCTTCCTTGGCCAAGTCGATTTCTGCTTGAGTGACCTTTTCTATCTTCTTTTCCTTCATGTGAATCTCCTTAGAAATTGTTTTAAATCCATGATCTGCTTGACATTTGTGGTCAAGTAGAACTCCTCTCCGATTGGCTACGATTGAATCGTGTAGAGCCGAAGGAGGTTAATTAGAAATGTCCCTATTTGCAAGATGGCAATGAAGATTAAGAACTGATAGTACGTGCAATTCAACAGCTAATAACAAAACTGCTGATAAGGGTATTTGAATTGATTTGAATTAAAAGATTGTGTGTTCATTGCTTTCCTTGGACAAGAAGGTTTTATGATTTCCGTTCAACCTCTTAAACCGCAATGACACCTGGTTCTTCAGGGGGGAAGCAACTAAAAAATTAGATGCTATAGCGTTCCTTAGGTAAGGAACTTAAACGGGTAGACCTTTTTGAATTAGAACATCTAAAGCAAAAATTGTCAATGGTTACCTGGAATGTTGAAAGTAGAATCATCTGAGATTGAAAAAAGAAGAGTTCGTAAAAACTCTTCTTAATATTCTACTAGAGTGGTCTTACACCAGGGTGACGTTGGAGGCACAAGGACCTTTTTTTCCTTGCCCAATTTCAAATTTTACTGAATCGCCTTCTTGTAAATATCCTCCTTTGACTTCGGAATGGTGTACAAAAAGGTCATCACCTTCAGGTTGAGAAATAAATCCATACCCCTTTTGGGAGTTGAACCACTTGACAGTACCTTGAGACATACGATCTCCTACCTTGTAGATTAATTAATATGACAATGCTGACGTGAATGCATTCTTGGAGTGCTTTGACCAAAGTAATAGGAGTGTTGATACTCGAAAATACTGAAGAAAGAAAATCAAGGAAAGAATTCTAATAACATTATCGAAGAATGCCCAGTATGACAACTTTTCATGATAAAGCAATTTATATTTTTTAACTATACCCTATCTAGTTGGCTATATCAATTTACACACAAAAGAATTTCAAATTGGACGATTTTTTAATATTTCTTTAATTTCTGCCAATTCTTTATTGGTCTGATCTTGTTTTGTCTGCATACCTCCTACCAACGTGTTTAGCGCAACAAATTCTGCTTTCATCTGCACTAGTTCTTTATTGGTCTGAGTCTGTTCTGTTTTCATTTCACCGACTGACGCATTAAGTGCAACAAATTCTGTTTTGACGTCAGCTAATTCTTTATTGGTCTGAGTCTGTTCTGTTTTCATTCCATCGACTGACTCATTCAAAGAAACAAACTTTGCATTTAATGTTTTAACAGCTAAGGTATTTTCATCGATCTTCTCCACCAAATCTTCTTTCAAAGAATCGATTTTACCAGACATCTCAGATCGTAAATGAATGATTTCATCCAGGATATTTTGATTCGTGAATCCGTTTTTCTCAAATAGAATTTGGATATACTTTTCTGCATCTTTTAACGATTTGATTTTGATTTCCATGTTATTCCTTTCTATTAAGATTTACATTAGCACAATCAAATTGAACTGCATAGATCACGATCAAGAATTTTCCAATATTGAGATAGTGGTTTGATGTTTATTAAAAATTCAAATATAATAGATCATTTTCTCTGATTTTATCATTAAGAGTCTTAAATCTTAATTTTAAAATTAAAAAAATCAATTAGTTGGATAGTTTTATTATAAAACAGTCAGCATGATTGTGTTGGTTGATTAAATAATTTGATCATATTTTGGATTTTCATGGAGATATTTCCCATGGGAATAGGAGGTACATGAAGCTCTCATACTATATTAAAGAGGATATTTGCAGCATCACTATAGAAGAACGATTGATCTTGGATCGAATTGCGGAATTCAAGCAACAAACCGAAACAATACTGAACGAAGAGCGTCCTAAGGGAATCGTTTTACATATGAATAAGACAGAAAAGATTGATTCAGCAGGAATTGGTGCTGTCGTGCATCTATTTCGACAAACCCAACAGTTACAGATCCCATTTTGTATCTGTCAACCAAACGAATACATCACAGATCGTTTAGAAATGACCCGGGTTGATAGAACCATTCCAGTGTACCAAACTGAGCAGGAAGCATTCGCTCATTTTACAAATAATTTGGCAATGTAACATTTTTTTCTTTGTTAACGACATATCCGTGGTAGAAACGATAACCTTCTGCCAGGGTAAGCGGGATAAAATAAAGGAGGGTCAGGAGGATATTACTTTTTTCTTTAGCAATTACATGCAAAAAAACGAGAAAGGTGGCTACATAAACCAAACGATGTAAGTTTTTCCAACGCTTCGCGCCTAATTTTTTTACCATCCAATTGGTACTGGTGATTGCCAACAGCAATAATATTAAGAAAGCAACACTGCCACTGAGGATAAAGGGTCTGGTAAAATTTTCCAGCATGGTCTCGATGGTGTTTGCATCGAGGAGATAGATGGTAAAATGCAAGAGAGCGTAGATGAAACTAGTCACTCCAATCATGCGGCGATGGCGGGTCAGGATTTTCAACCACTTTGCTTGTGGAAATAAGACCTTCAATGGAGAAATCCAAAGCACGATCAATAAAATCAGGAGGGTGTATTTTCCAGTTTCCAATTGAACAAATTCAACGGGATTTGCGGCAAACCCCCCCTGAAATCCTTCCAGGATAATAAGCAAGATGGGAAGCAGGAGCAGAAGAAAAATAAACCATTTTGACTTCAATAAAGTTTCTATCATTCCCATCATTAATACCATTTCGTCAAATCGAGATTTTTGTACAAATGTGCGACTTCGTTACCATATCCGTTGAACTTGATAGTGGGTTTTCGCTGAAACCAGGATCCTACAATTTTTTCTGATTTTTGAGACCAGCGTGGGTGATCCACTTCCGGATTAACATTGGCATAAAATCCGTATTCATTGGGAGCCGTTGTACTCCAAAGAGTGGACGGCATTTTGTCGGTAAATTCGATTTTGGTAATGGATTTAATGCTTTTGAAACCATATTTCCAGGGAACTATCAAACGGATGGGAGCACCATTTTGATTTGGTATGGGCTTGCCATAAATTCCGGTTGCTAACAAAACCAGATCATTAGCGGCTTCTTCAATCGTTAATCCTTCCGTATAGGGCCAGGGGTAATGCGGGGCAATTACCTGACCAGGAGCCGATTTGGGGTCATGAAAAGAAACAAATTTCAAATACTTCGCCTGACTGGTTGGTTGTACTAAATCGAGCAATTTTCTTAAAGGAAAACCATCCCAGGGAACGACCATAGACCAGGCTTCCACACAGCGAAAACGATAAATTCGCTGTTCAATACCAATTTTATTGACCAATTCATTGACATCCAGCATCTGTGGTTTTTGCACCATTCCTGCGATTTCCAGAGTCCAGGGTTCTGTCTTAAAGTCTTTGGCTTTGGAAACCACTCCATCTTTATCAAATGAAAATTCGTAAAAATTGTTATAGGAGGTCACCAAATGCTCTTTCGTGAGTTTCAGGTCTTTTCCATTGTACTTAGGGTTCAAGTGGGAAGGGAATCCTGCTGTTGCGGCAATGGCAGAGAAAGGAGCAAATGCTCCGAGTGCCAGTGTGTATCCAGCGGCTTTCAATAGTGTCCGGCGCTGACAATAAATACTTTCAGGAGTGACCTCCGCTTCTGGCAGTTCCCAGTTATTTTTAATATCAATCAACATAATTTATCTCCCATCGATTTTTTATGATGCAACTAGTCCATATTTCAGACGGTTTTTCTTTAATTCTCTTGATCTGGATTAGTGTCTTATTAGAATGTTTGAATGTTATCATTGTAATTTTACAATATAGTAGTGTAGCACTAAAAATAATTACAAAAAATATCTTTATTCACATGGATTCATTATTTTCCACCTCTGTCGTTAAATAATTCTTGTTCGACCGTGATACATACTATAAAATTTGAATTATGGGTTTTTGTACACCATAAAACATTGTTTCTTATGACCCTCCTTCCACGTAAAATCAGTGTCTCCAATTTCTCCCATTTCAGGACAATCTCCCGTCGAGGAACTGGTTAATAGCCTCATTCATGGAGTAGGTGCCCTTTTAAGTATTGGTGGTGTGTCTGTCCTGGTGGTATTTGCCAGTCTTTATGGCACCGCATGGCACATCGTAGCCTGCAGTATTTATGGGGTTACTCTGATTCTACTCTATGTCGTCTCAACCTGGTACCATGCAGCCCGTTCTTTTCACAGCAAGCAAGTGCTGCAAGTGATCGATCATGCGTGTATTTATCTGCTTATTGCAGGCACTTACACTCCATTCATGCTAGTGATTTTTCCTCCAGGCTGGGGGTGGAGCTTGTTTGGTGTAGAATGGGGACTGGCTGTTGCAGGTGTTGTATTAAAAATATTTTATGTGAATCAGTTCAACGTCATCTCCACTTTGGTGTATTTGGGGATGGGGTGGTTAATTCTGATTGCGATCTTTCCTTTGATAGAGTATCTATCTTTAGCAGGAATTGTGTGGTTGTTTCTGGGTGGCGTGGCGTACACAGCAGGAACTGTGTTTTATTTGAAAGAGCAAGTCCGCTTCAGTCACGCCATTTGGCATGTGTTTGTACTCACAGGGAGTATTTGCCATTATTTTGCAATTTTCTTTTATGTTTTGCCGTTACCATAGTGCCTATTAAAACTCGTTGATACTCCAACTGGAAGGTTAAATATGAACATTCTGCTGCACAATACAACCACCTTCACCAATGATGAATCCCTCAATATTTTGCAGAATCATGCAATCGCCATTCAAGGTAATCAAATTTTTGAAATTGGTCCAGAAGAGGATTTAAAAGAAAAGTATGCACAATATTCTAAAATAGATGGTCAGGGACGTTTGTTAATGCCTGGCTTGATCAATGCCCATATGCATTGTTATA
>JANQHV010000511.1 GCA_028282505.1 SAR324 cluster bacterium
TCATCGCTAATCATGGCCGTACTGGAATCACTGATTTATTCGCAGAAGACACGTTTACGGGAACTTTCACGGAACAGGTGGTTCATAGTGCTCCCTGTCCTGTCGTGACCGTCCGGCCTGAAGCATATGAGCTGGTTGCCTGAGTTGTTCTCTTTGATTGCATATTATATGGTTTTAGAAAAATCGAATCTATTTTAATTGTCTGTTGAAAGGAAGAACATGGACCTTGCGTCTCCTTATCTCGAACTCTATGAAGCTTTATCAACTTTCATCCCGAAAACAAGATTGATCCACGATCCTCTTCGAACATTGGCCTACGGAACCGATGCCAGTTTTTACAGAATGATTCCCCAGTTGGTGATCAAAGTAGAGACTGTAGATGAGGTCATCAAAATATTGAAGCAAACGGAAAAACGGAAAATATCGGTGACGTTTCGTGCTGCGGGCACCAGCCTTTCCGGACAATCTATTACAGATTCTGTACTTATTTTATTGTCACACACCTGGCAAGATCATCGTGTGACAGAGGATGGCAAGCAGATTTCATTGCAGCCCGGTGTGATTGGTTCACAAGCCAATCGCTATCTCATTCCTTTTAGTCGAAAGATTGGGCCTGATCCTGCTTCTATCAATTCTGCGATGATCGGCGGGATTGCAGCGAATAATGCCAGTGGTATGTGTTGTGGAACAGCACAAAATAGTTACCATACTCTCAAAAGTATGAGAATTATTTTTGCTGATGGCAGTACGCTCGATACAGGAGATGCGGAAAGTAAAAAAGCATTTGCCGCCTCTCATAAAGGGATGCTCACAGAAATTGAAACACTGGCCCAACAAGTCAAGAATGATAAAAATCTATTTGGTCTGATCCAACACAAATACAGACTGAAAAATACCACAGGCTATAGTTTAAATTCTCTGATCGATTTTGACGATCCTTTTGAGATTATCCAGCATTTGATGATTGGCTCGGAAGGCACATTAGGGTTCATGTCGGAAATTACCTACCACACTGTAGAAGAACACCTGCATAAGGCTTCTTCATTGATGCTGTTTCCCAACCTGGAAGCCGCCTGTGAAGCAGTGGCCGAGCTAAAATCCACTCCTGTTTCGGCAGTGGAACTGATGGATAAGGCAGCGCTTCGTTCGGTTCGTGATAAACCCGGTATGCCGGCCTATCTGAAAACAATACCAGAAGAGACCACCGCTTTATTGGTAGAAACCAGAGCTTCTGATAAAAAAACACTCCAGCAACAAATCGAAGAAATCATCAATAAACTGGGGCAAGAACAAAAAATGCCCATTGAATTTACCGACAAAGAAGCAGAATACAGTGTGCTCTGGAATATCCGAAAAGGTCTGTTTCCTGCCGTTGGGGCTGTCCGTAAAACAGGAACTACGGTTGTCATCGAAGATATTGCAGTGCCTGTACCTGATTTGGCAAAAGCCATGACAAAGCTCCATCAATTGTTCCAAAAATATGACTATCATGAAGCCATTATCTTTGGACATGCCCTGGAAGGAAACGTTCATTTTGTTTTTACCCAGGATTTTCAGCAAACTTCTGAAGTATCCCGCTATGAGAAATTCATGGACGAAGTATGCCAGATGGTAGTTGGGGATTACCAGGGATCTTTGAAAGCCGAGCATGGGACAGGCCGCAATATGGCTCCATTTGTTGAGTTAGAATGGGGCCAGGACGCCTACCAACTGATGCAGAAAATCAAACAAATCTTTGATTCTGAGAATTTGCTCAATCCTGGAGTTATCCTCAATGATGATAAAAAAGTGCATCTTCGCAATTTAAAACCTCTGCCCGAGGCACACCCACTGATCGACAAATGTATTGAGTGTGGTTTTTGTGAAGTCCATTGCCCTTCTAAAAATCTCACATTGACACCACGTCAACGCATTGTTTCCTGGAGAGAAATTGCACGATTGAAAGAAACCAAAGAAGATCCAAAACGGCTGAAAGCCTTTGAAGCGCTGTATCAATATCAAGGGGAAGCGACTTGTGCTACTGATGGTTTATGCGCCACCGGGTGTCCCGTTTCCATTGACACTGGAAAATTGACGAAAGCCATTCGTGCGGATCAATATGGTCCTAAATACAATAAACAAGCCGATTGGGTAGCGAATAATTTTGCAATGGTCTCTAAAATCGCCAGAATGAGCTTGTATGCTGTGCATGGTGTTCATCAGGTCTTGGGGTCCGGTGCGATGGAATGGATTGCTGGTAAAGTCCGGTCTCTTTCTGGAAATCGTATTCCCCTGTGGAACCGTTATTTTCCCAAACCAGGAGCACCCATTGTGCCCGGCCCCATCAATGAGGCTAATCCTTTGAAAGTGGTTTATTTTCCCAGTTGTTTGAGCCGTATGATGGGAGGTGTTGCCAAAGGTGATCCCGAAAAAGTGTCCTTGTCGGAAAAAACACAGACCTTATTGCGCAAAGCCAACTATGAAATTCTCTATCCTGATAACCTGTCCCACCTTTGTTGTGGTTTGGCTTTTGAGAGCAAGGGGATGGCCAAACAGGGAGCGGCCAAACGCAAAGAACTGGAAAAAGCATTGCTGGTTGCCACAAAAGATGGAGAATTGCCGGTCTTGTGTGATACCAGCCCTTGTTTATATTTAATGAAACAGCATTTGGACACTCGCCTAAAACTGTATGAGCCCGTGGAATTTATTCATGAATACTTGATGCCACAGCTCAAGTTTGATAAGCAGCCCATGACAGTGGCTCTGCACCCCACATGCAGTCTCAGAAAAATGAATTTAGCGCCTAAATTAAAAGAAGTGGCTCAGGCATGTGTGGAAAAAGTGGTGATTCCTGAAGAAATCGAATGTTGTGGATTTGCGGGAGATCGTGGATTTCAGTATCCAGAGTTGAATGCTTCTGCTTTGGAAACACTGAAACCGTCTCTACCGGATGAGTGCCAGGCCGGGTATTCGAACAGCAAAACCTGTGAAATTGGCCTATCTTTTCATAGTAAACGGCATTATCGTTCGATTGTTTATCTTGTCGACCAGTGCAGTCAACCAAATAATAAATAATCCATTGAAATGAATTTTTCGTTATGTTACGTGATGAATAGTAGTTTCAATCAACTGTTTGTAAAATAAAATGGGGGAAGGCTATGTTAAAAACAATTAAAAGCCGACTGATGATTACAGTATTATCACTAATTCTGGTCATCCAGGCAAGTTCAGCATTTTTCCAGTTTACTCAGGTTCGTAATATATTGGTTGATAGTCTTTTTAGTGAAGCCGTTAATATTTCTGCGCCACTGTTTGTGGCCCTGTCCAAAAAGCTCGATTCTCAATTCACGAGCCAGGAGGAAGAAGAAGCTGCTGGAGAAGAGGATGCGATTGCCGTCACTCTGGAAGTCTATGCAGCCTTCATGGGATGGGATGCCTTTCCTGCCCTAATCGAACTTCAAGAAAAACTGGAGGATTTGCACTATGTCAGTCCCAAAGGAACCATTGTTTCTCATGCAGTGCAAGATAAAGTAGGAACCAAAATAGATGATCAATTCCTGCAGATGGTTTCTCAAAATAAACAGTCTTCCGTAGAAACTGCCAATCAATTTGTGACTTTCATGCCTTTCACGTTTCGTGATCAATTCATGGGAGGCATCTTGCTGACGTATTCCAATAAACAATTTTTACAGCAGCGGAATCAATTGATGACCACCATGTTTGGTTTAATGGCAGGATTTATGTTCCTGGGAGGAATTGGTGCCTGGATGATTGCTGGTAATATTGTCAGCCCCATTCAAAAAGTCAGCTTTGCCTTGAAAGATATCGTCGATGGCGACGGAGATCTGACCAAAGAAATACATGTGACCAACATTCAAGAGACCGAAGAACTGGCAAAATACTTCAATACGTTCGTCAAAAATATCCGGGACATTATTTTCAGCATCAATGAAGACGCCCAGGCCCTTTCCAACTCCTGTGAAGATCTTTCAGCCAATGCTCAGGAGAACACGAACACGTTGGAAATGGCCAGAGTTGATATTGATGAAGCATCCAGTACTTTGTCTCGTACAGCAGCAACCATTCAACAAATGTCAGCCACTGTTAAAGAGACTGACCTGCAAGTTAAGGAAATTGAAAAAGTCGCCAAGCAGGCAGAGGAACAAACCAACGAAGCCACCGAAGCCTTGATTGCCACCAATCAATCCATGGGTCGGCTGGATGAGAGCAGCCGACAAATCGAAGGAATCATCGAAGTCATTACCGATATTGCCAATCAAACCAATTTGTTGTCGCTGAATGCCGCCATTGAAGCCGCAAAAGCTGGAGAAAGTGGAAAAGGCTTTGCCGTTGTCGCTGAAGAAGTGCGCCGTCTGGCCGAGCGAAGTGCTTCTTCTGTCGTAGAAATCCGCAATCTGATTGAACAAAGCTCATCCAATGTCAAAGAAAGCCATCAGGTCATTGAGAGAACTGAACGTATCTTGAGAGGCATCATTACCAAGGTAGAAGACATATCCCTTCGGATCAATGCAGCCAGCTCGGCTATGGCAGAACAAAATGTTGGTATTCAAGAAATCGCTGAAATTTCTGACTTGCTGAACAATAGCAGTGAACGCAATACAGAATCGATTCATGAGGTTTCGGAACGTACCAAACAAGTGGCTGCTACGGTTGATGGCCTCTCTCAATTGTCTGAGAATTTGAGCGGTCAGGTGCATCGCTTTAAAATTTAAGGCTCTTTGCTCTGACCACTACACTTTTTGTTGTTTTTTAAGATTCGGCTCATTTATAATCTTAATAGGTAATTTCCTCTTGACAAAGTCATAGATACCATCAAGAGCCAAATGATTTTATATCAACTTGCCTATTGACAATGGAGTGTACAGTAGGAGGGAACAGGGAAAGTTTTGTCCCAGAATAATTATGCCCTTTTAAATGATTAGTACTCCAGGGGGTATTAATCATTTAAACTGAGAAGCTTCTTGAATCCCATATTCCATTCCCTTTGTCAATTCAGGATTATTTCGACACTGTTCCAATCTGGTAAGATTCTCAGGGGTAAGAACGCTAGCAGGATCAACCCCTGTTTCCCGATACAGAGCAAATAAATGACCTAATTTATAGCATAATACATCTGTAACTTCTTTACTCTCGCCACTCTTATGTTTTGTGAGTGTATCAGAGGATATTAGAGGGTTAAACGGTTCACCTTTCGGAGGGTGTGGCCAATCGTTTTCTTTACCTTCCTTAAAAATTTGTTCAAACTGAGCGAGAGTAATATTATATTTTTTCATTACTAACTCTATCCCACCACCGGGCATTCTTATTGCCAGAAACGAATCTTTCCAAATTTCTTTGCGCCTTTGTAAATCCGAATGGGATTTATCTACTTCAGGAGCTGATGCATCTGTTTGCAGAGATTTGTACGATTTAAATTGATCTTCCATTAGAATCTTCTGCATCGAGTAATCGTCAGGGTATTTTTGAGCATGTTTCGCCTTAATACTGTCAAAAACATTTTGTGGTACACCAGGTTCGCTAGACCAACTCTGAATAAAGACATACGATTCTAATTGATCATCGATCAGTATTTTCTGCATTGAATAGTCGTCAGGATACTTCTCTGCATAGATTTGCTTTATTCTTTGTTCCACTAAAGGGGGGACAGATTGAGCAAAAACAGTGATTATAGGAAAAAACAACAGACAAATGCTGACTATAAATTTCTTCATTTCTTTTCCTTTTTTTAATTTATTCAGACCATCTATGAAGTTTTTTACTGCTATCATACTTCTTGATGCGTAACCTTGATTGATTGTTAAGTTATTTATATTTACTCCATCATCAAAAACCGTGGCTACAATTCTAAAATATTTTCCTTGCTTTACTTTTCTTAAGCCAAGATTTGGGCCTATGATAAGCAAGAGTTCAGGAAAACTTTAGCGCTATAAAAGCTGATTTTTCTCCTTTTAACAAATTATTTGGCATTAAACAATAACATTTTTGAGAAAGATCCTTTTCCAGTTCCACAATCCAGACAGAATCTGTAAAAAAGTCTGTCATTACCAATCCAATGGCATATTGACTGCCCCGATCCGAGTGGAAGATTAACCCAGAGGCAGGGTTTCGACGCTCAATGGCCATTTGAAGGGCCGATTCAACCAATCCCGTTTTCATCGTTTGATCCA
>JANQHV010000523.1 GCA_028282505.1 SAR324 cluster bacterium
TAATCTTACTCTTAATCTCTGGAAATTGAGGGATTAAGATTAAGAAAAAGATTAAGAATTTGTACACTTTATTGTGAATACCTGTACTAAGAGTTCCTACATAATCATAATGCTTCTCAGGCGAAATCAAAAAAGTAAAAAAAGAAAAGATTCTTGAGGAAACCGAAGATCCAATCAGTGATTTATTGAGCCCTATTGAGAAAATCAAAGGTTATTATGAATTATTCAAATTTCTTCGAAATTCAAAATTTTGTTGAGGTCGCTGCAATTCTTGGCGCTATTGCAGCGATCATTGCGATTCTACCGCAGTTGAAAAAATCTTTTCAGAGAATAACAAAAGCAGGCCGTTTAACAGAAGAAGAATCTTCTTATTTAACCGCCCTCATAAAAGACCTTGAAGCGAAGAATCTGAACAATCAGTGGGATGATAAGTTTTATTACATCCCTGCTGATACTGAATTACCGGAGGAAGCTTCGATTCATTACATTCGGCAGAAATACTATGTGGCCAAATGTATCAATCCTCATTTGGATGCTCAAGATTGGAGCAATTTGAGCAATCTGGAAAAAATAGATAGTTCCAGAGGAACCACCTATGAATCGTTACCCGCTGCCGTAAAAGCATCACAAGAATCGACGCTTGTGGTCATTTCACCACCAGGAGGCGGCAAAACAGTCTCTCTTAGAAATCTTGCTATTCAGGTATCGGAAGATCGGCTCTTAGGACAGACACCGTATTTACCAATCTTTATCAATCTTGGTCATTACACTCAGAAAGATGAAGAAGAGCAAGTCATCAGTTTTGACTCATTTTTAGAAGATTTCTTTTCTAAAAACTCCTATTATCATTATCTAAGCGAAGGGAAATGGAAAGAATTATTATTAAGTAACCAACCTCCCTTTTTTTTCTTGGATGCGATTGATGAATTACCAAGAAGTAGGGAAGAATATGAAAAAAGAACTCTTTTTATCAAAAAATTTATTGAACAGTGGCCCAATGCTCGGTTTCTTTTATCATGCCGAGAATTGGATTATGAGAAGAGTTTATCCTTCCGACAAATTCTCATCAAACCTTTTGATGATAAGCATATCCGTCAATATATCCAAAAGTATTTTTCTGAAAGAAAAGAATATAAATCACTTTTGAACAGGATCAAAAACAATATCCTGATCTATGAATTGTGTAGCAATCCCTTTTATCTCCATTTGATCTGTTTGTTTGCTGAAGCCCATCAAGGATTGCCTCCCCAAAGTAAATCAGAATTATTCAATTTTATAATTGATAAATTCGTAGAACGTGAAAATGAAAAAACTCAGAGTTTTTTTCTTACTAGAGAAGATCTCATTCTGGTAATCTCAGAGCTTGCTTATTATCTCGCCATCCAAAAAATGACAACAACCGTCAATCTGGAAGAATTTCAGCAACATATCGCCTCCCATCCGAATCAAGATCATTTCTTAACAGTCATTGACTATGCGATCAAAGGAGGTTTGCTAGAATACAATGAGAATAGTGGAGGTATTCGTTTCATTCACAATCGGTTCCAAGAGTTTTTTTCATCCTTTTCAATTATTCAGAAATACAAAGAGGAAGGTTTCAGCTATCCTGAAAATTTCTTTACCAATATTTGGTGGCGGGAAACCGTGTTGTTTATTGCGGGCCTTGAAGAAAATCCTGATTTTATAATACAGAAAATTTTGCATGAAAGAGATGCCTTTGAGGCAGAAGATCCGACCATTAATAAATTGATCAAGTTGGATGAGGCTATTCTGGCATTCAACTGTATTTACAGTAGTCTTAAATTTTCTAATGACCGATTATATAATAAAAGCAAAGAAATTCTCATCGATTCATATCAAAAAGGAAATAGTTTAGAAAGAGTCAAAATCTTAGACACTTTGAAATTTGATAAAACAAAAGAAAACATTAATTTCATTCAAAGCGCATTGCAAGACAAGAGCAATTGGGTCTCTGAAAGAGCATTTTTTATCCTGACTGAAGGAAAATTAAAAATGCACTTGACGGTAAGACAAATTTTAAAAGAGTTTTGGCGGTTTTTCATAGAAGGAAGAATTATAAACGCTATGCCTGCTATTGTTAAAAGTGCACAACATTCAAATGTGATGAAAATAATGTTGCCCGTGTATTTTGTGTTCGTATTGGCGAATATATTATGCATCGGGGCAGTTGCTTATACATTTTACACATTTTTGAGTCACGTTATTTTTCATTTAGACTACGCTTTTACTTCTGAGTGTTTAGGATGTTTGGGTTCGATCAGTTTTGGCAGTATGATATTGTTCTATTTTCTCTTTGAAAGCGATCAACCCATCTTAAAAAAGCTCATTTTTCTTAGTCCCTTGTCTCTACTGATTCTAAATTTTGTTTTTTCTCCAGGAGGGGTATTGTACCATTATACACGGAGTTTTACTGGTCTCTTATTCTATTATATATATATCCTTTATTTTCAGAGACCCTCTGAAGACAGGGTATCTTTAGGAAGCGTAACAATAGGATTCTTAGGAGCTAATTTATTCATCTTGGTAATGAATAGAAATAACTTTCTATTTACAGAATTTAAAGCGATTGGTGCGCAAATTCTCCCAAGTCCATGGATGAACAATTTGTCTGATGTGCAAAACCAATTGTTCCATCAAATCAAAGAAGTGAGCCCTCAAACATATTCGTTACTTTATCAAACTTCCAATGAGAGCGGAGATGGCTATCCAATTATTATATCATTACTCTTTGTTATTATATGTACTCTAATTCTTATGAAAATATTGTTCGATCAAATTATTGGGTTGAGAAATTTGGCGAGAGCGATCAATGAAATCGACCCCATCTTATCAAGATATGAGTTTCCTTCTCATTTGATGAAAGAAATCATTGAAACAATTGATTATTTAAACTTCCTTTGGTCACAGAAAATATATATCGGAGAATTTGTCAAGAAGCTGAGTGATATCATGCAAAAAGAAGAAAAGGTTGTTTTTCTAAATAAATTTGCTGAAGAAGTCGAAGAAGTCGACTTAAAGGATTACTTTTATCAATATTTAGAAGAAGAAGAAAGAAGCTATCGAAGGACTTTATAGGTTCTAATACTCCAACGAATTGTTGAAAAATAAGGCAAGAAAGATAATTATAGTGTTCCAGAAAAATATTTTCAAAATCCCCCTGGCCCCCTTTGAAAAAAAGGGGGAACTATCAAAAAAATATTTTTTTGGGACACTATAGTTAACTTAATGAAAAGGAGAGCAACTATGGGAGAAATGATTAAATTTGGACTCGATCCTGTAACGCAGGGTTCCCCGAAAGGATTTGTAGGCTATTTGAAGGTATCTCAACTATGTCCAACCCAGTCGGCTGTGGGCAAAGATGAAACCAATTACAAAATCAAAAAGATGACTCAAATTACCAATAATAATTGAGAATCAGGCCGGTTTCTGTGGCCTGATGATGATTGGCTTCCAGACGCATGTCCCAATGCTTGTTGATGGTCAAACGGTGATGCCATTGCACTTGATTTTCGGCAAAACGTTCCTGGCTCATCGCCCCTGAATAATTCCAGCGCAACTCAAATTTCCAGATATCCGTTGGTGCGACGATCATTCCCAGAGAAGAACCAATTCCTGCCGCATAATCACTCTCAAACTGGTCCGATACTTTGAGAAAGGCATTGGCAAAGGCAAAATAGTTGCCATTCCAGGTGGGAGAGGCATAAGCTTTTCCCATACCTCCGGTGACATGCCAGACCGAACAATGCTCGCAACTTAGATCACGAGGTTCAAATGCGCCCCGGACTTGCCAGGACCATTCTGCCGGAAGAGGAGAATCCACAGGTGAAATCTCAATGGACTGTAAATCAAAAAAATCAATACGATGCAAATAAATACGCTCTTCATTGATTCGAATTCTGAAATCCAGTGTGGTGAGATTCGTATTGGGAACATGTCCCGTATCACGTCCTATCAGATCATGAAAGGATGTCCAGGTTCCCAACTCCAAGGCGTTGTCTAACTCCGAATTATGAATGGTTCCCATACGAAAACGGGTGGTGGGTGAACCTTCTGTCGGAGGTGCTGGAGAAGCAATCTCGTTTTTCTCATAAGAAACAATCGGAAGCTGACTTCGCCTTAAGTATAACTCGCTTTCTTGCTTGGGAAACAAGAGTGTTTTTTCTTGTGCGAGCAAATATTTATGGTAATCAATCAACGTATCTAAAATTTGTGCCTGCTGTACATCAGAGACACGAGAAAAAGCATCAGAATTGATGAGTGAAAAATCGTTTATGATTTTTGAGAACCAGTCTTTCTGAGCAGCATCCAATAATGCTATTTTCTGTTGCAAGCGTCTCTGCCGGGAAGGAATCAAACGAATGGATTGAATCAAAGGTTTCCCCTCATTTTCGATTTCTTCAAGACGGTAAAACACATTCAAAGGAATCACCCAAAGGGCAAATGGTGGATTAATCTTTTTTTCATCCCAGGCCATTTCTAATAATTCAGCCATCCGGTAGGCACAATTATCCAGAAAAAAATAATAATCAAAATCAACCACCTGCAACAGTTCCCAGGTATGATAAATGATCCGATGTCTCTGCTGTTCGTTCAAATTGAGGACATACTCCCATAAATCACGCAATTCTGATTCTCCATAGACATGATTGTAATTATAAAACCGCTCATCGGTGAATCTCCCTGTATAGCCTCCAAACAACCCCTTGAGTGCATAGGTGAGTGGACCATCATCCGAAGTTACCATTGCCCCAAAATTGAAAGTGGGGCTTAGTAAAAAATGGCCAAAAATATTTTTTTCGGAGAAGTTGAATTTCAGTAAGATATGCCCATAAATCGAAGCTGGATTGCCCATGTAAGCCGAGGCAAAGACCATACTAATGGATTTGACATGAGGCAAATTGGCCCAGCGTTCAAAAAGGGGACAACTTTTCTGGGGCAAGTTCACCTGGGAAAAATCCAATTGTGTTTTTAACCATTCCAACCGAGCAATAAAACGGCATTGGGGATGTTGATTGGGGTCTTCCCTGTCGGGGCTGAAAAATGCCTGCAAGGTTGCTTGCAATTCAGCTTCCGGGTCGGTTTGCCCATGAGCAGACAGGAAAAAAGATTGATTCTGCACGTCACTGCGAGAACTCCATTGCCCTGGCGACTCTCCAGGATGATGATAATGTAGTAATCGGAGCCAGTAAGAATGCTCTGCGAGTTGCTTTTTTGATGCTTCACGATATAATATTTCCCAGTCCCCTGTTTCCATTGCTGTTGCACCAACAGAAAACAGCAAATGATACCAGACCAGGACAAAAATCACATATCTTACATGGCAAAGAAACATAAGGACTCCGTCTGAGAAGAAAATCTACTTCCCATTTTCTCATCTTTTCTGTAAAGGAGTAGAAGGAAAAAGTAATTTACAGAATATCTAAAAAATCACAATTCGGATACCGTTGAGAGATGACTTATGGTGATGACAGAAAATGAATTGCAACTGGCATCGAGTGCCGAAGATGGAATGGCCCTGGAATCCACACCAGAAGTAGAGAACCGTGAACTTTCTTTTGTCGTTTCGCCGTCAGAGGAAAAAGGAGAACATGTGTTGGATCAAGAGTGGTTGTACCGCAATATATTCAATTGGGTTGAAAAACATCCCAGGGAAGAGGAATGGAATAAGTCAGATGCCCAGGTCCTGCTCCAGTTACTATCACAGCTGCCGACGCATACCACTTCCCCTCTTTTCGAGAATTTCCAGCAATGGTTGGATAGCCAATCCAATGGGAACGCAATCGCTAATATCCTCATTCAACGCTTTCATCCTTTCTTTCATCAACTTATCAAAGAAGAACTCATCGACGATTTGAGTTTTCACACACAATTTCAAGTAATCAACCAGACAGAGTGTTCTACGGTGTTTTGCAACATGTACGCAGGTATGTTTGTTTTCCGTTTATTACAGGAAACCCATCATTACTTGAACCAAACATGGAAACCCTGTTCTGCCAGTGAAGCCATACCATTTGTGAATTGGCTCAAAACGGCATCCACTTTAGCACCGGAAGCGTTAGTCAGAGAAGTGGCACCATATTGGGAACGCTTGAATCTGGAAGAAGGAATATTTTCTACCTTGTACTTAAAAAAAATAAACGCGGCTCATTCTTCGTTTCAGGAACAATCTTTGCGATTTGTTAGTTTTCAAGATTCCAATCTGTCTTCCTGCAACTTTAGCAAAAGTGCTATCATGAATTCTCTGTTTCGCAAAGTGCAATTGAATCATAGTGACTTTTCTCATGCCACCCTGGCTGTCACAGTCATAGAAGCGGATCTGACAGAAGCAAACTGGTCCCAGCTGCATATGGTCAAAGGCAGTATCACTGCCTGTAACTTAACAAGAACACAACTTCAAGCATCTCAAATGAGTAACATCACCCTGGATGATTCTTACGGAACCGAAGTTAATTTTGAGTCCTGTCAGATGGATGGTGGCAGCATACGATCCTGCAACTTTGAGAGATCTAATTTTGAAAATACCAGTTTGAAGCACTGGATCGGCACCAATGCGAAATTGAATCAGTGCAGTTTTGTCAATACCGACCTTTCTGGTGCTGTCTTGAACGGTAGTGAAGCGTGCAAATCCAATTTTTCCAATGCCTTGCTCAAG
>JANQHV010000532.1 GCA_028282505.1 SAR324 cluster bacterium
GGGTCTTTTGACAGCTCCGGGGGAGATGACGCAGAAGAAGAGAGTGGAGGCTCTTTTGATAGCTTCAGTGAAGATGGCTCTGACTTTAGTGAAGAAGGAGGGTCTTTTGACAGCTTCGGGGGAGATGACGCAGAAGAAGAGAGTGGAGGCTCTTTTGATAGCTTCAGTGAAGATGGCTCTGACTTTAGCGAAGAAGGAGGGTCTTTTGACAGCTTCGGGGGAGATGATGCAGAAGAAGAAAATGGAGGTTCTTTTGATAGCTTCGGAGAAGAGGATACAGAAGAAGTTACCAGCACTTTGGCAAGTTTAGATGAGGGAGGCTCTACTTTTTTTCAAGAACCTCCGATTCAAAAACCAGAGTTATTCATCCAAAAATCCATTGATTACTTTGAGAAGCTGGAGCACAAGTTAGTCGCAGGTTCTGTGGTGAACAATGTATGGGGGATCCAAGATGCCTCACAAAAGAAGATTTCACAGGTTGTTGCTGATGATGGACTGGCTTTTGATGAACCATCCATCAAACAGGGGTTGATTCTTTGTCAAGAAATTCAGAAGTTCCTATCAAACTCTTTGGGCGCAGAACAGCTCCAGCTATTGAAATCAATCTTTCCATTTTATCGTAGTCCCGAAGGACTATTGGACTATATCAAAGTTTTATTTGCTGGCGATATTGTTGCCAAGGAACAGTCGATTCGTGTCTATGCATCCAAAATTATTGGGACTTATAATGTTATTTTTTTAATTCGGAAGACCCCCAAGATATTTGATGGTTTTGCGGATGCCAATGCCGCAGGTTTCCAGAAGGAGTTACAGGATTATGCAGAGTTGCCTTTGAAGCGAATCAAAAATTTATTACCCCGAAAAATGCAGGAGCCCTATACTTGGAACCGGCAAACCTTAAAAAATAATATCTGTAAGATTTTGGCTACGCGAGACTCCATGTTCTCGGTTAAATATAACCGCAATTTGATTGTTGAACGGTTCCGTGAATTTGTTTTCCATCTCATGTGTGATCCTGGCATCTTTCATTATTTGGCCTGGAAACATCAATACCTGAAATACTGGCTTTATACCGAACTGCATGAAATGGATACCAGAAACTTGACTTCAGGAAAAGCAGAAAAGCCTCAATATGCTTTAGCTAAAATTGCAGCATATCAAAAATTAGGAGCCATCTTAGCAACTTTGGAAGGAGAGGATCGTTCCTTTGATCAAAGTAAGCAATTGGATAAAACAACCTGTCAGAGTTTTCGAAAAAGTGAAAACTACCTTGCTTCGCTGGACCCTTATGATAGAGCAAGTGATGCACTTGCTGACGCCAGAGCAAAAGAAAAAGTATTGTTGGATTCCCTAAATATTGCCCAGTTGGCGACATTGGCAGAAAATGTCCACCAGGGCATTGCAACCCTACAATCAGAAGGGGCTTTGAAAGGCGAAATTCCTGAAGCAATGCGTATCCGATCCATTGAGTTGGGAAACCATGCAAAAATGGAAAAAGCCTGTCAGGCTTCAGTTCTCAAAGTACAATGGAGGGAAACCAAAAAATTCAGTAAAAAGCTGTCTCAACTCGCTTTTGCCACTTTAAGAAAAGTATCGACAAAACTCAGTTCATTGCCAAAGGGGATTCCTCAACCCACAAAAACTGCTCTTAAAAAGATGCCAGGAGGAAAACCTTTGCCACGAGCAGAAGTCGAATGGGTTGGTTTTGGTAAGGAAGTGCGTTCAGAAATTTATACCCCTCAAATGCCCAATCTGCAACTGACCTTTTTTGAACACAAACGCTATCAATTGTTCTTGTATCCGTGTTTCCAGGAATTTATCCAACAAACTATAGAGTTTTATAAGGGACACGGCTATCTCAAACGAGTGGAACGCCCTTATATTGATGGAAAAATCAAGGAGCCGCACATTGATGAAGCCATCTATTTAAAAGTAAAAGATGGCAGTGTGGTTGCGTTCGGAGAGACTTTTTTTAAACGTCCCAATGAACCAACCCGTTACTTTCAGGTATTCCATAAAAAGCCTGTCGTCCCCGTGGAAGGATCTGCCATTGAATGGTTCAATCGTCATATTGATGGTAATCTATATTGCATGGAAAGTTTCGAAACTCCCAATACGATTCGTCCAGTGCTGTTCCGTTATTTAGTATCTGTTATCGAAAGCTTGCCCAATGAAATGAAACATCATAAGGCCATTCATTCTTTGCATGAAGGTTTGCAGTCTTTTGCAGAGATGGAAGGACAACTGGCTGAAGAATAGGAGAATAAAAATACATGCGTATTTTTGCAATATCCGATCTCCACGTTGATCACCAGTTGAATCAACAGTGGGTGCAGCAGTTGTCTGAAACAGAGTATAGCAATGATGTGTTGATTATTGCCGGAGACATCAGCGATAACTGGACACATCTCCAAGCGACATTCATTGCGTTACAAAACAAATTTGCCAAAGTGTTTTTTGTCCCTGGTAATCATGAGCTATGGATCCGACGTGGCAACTATACTCATTCGGTAGAAAAGTTTGAACAAATCTTATTGCTGTGCAAACAACTGGGCATCATCACTCACCCTCTGAAGGTGGAGAATCACAAAAATGGGGCAGGGCTGTGGATTGTACCCCTCTTTTCCTGGTATACTCTGCCGGAGGAGGGAAGTCATAGCCTATTTAAAACCAAGCCTGGCCATGATCGGACTATGGAAGTCTGGAATGATTTCCATTGTACCAAGTGGCCTGATTTAGGAGGACTTACTAAATCAGAATACTTCCTTGGTCTGAATGCCCGCTATCTTGAGAAAACCTATGATGCCCCTGTAATTTCCTTTAGCCACTTTCTTCCCAGACAGGATTTGATTTTCAGCACAGAGAAAGAACGGGGTGGCATGGTGTTCAAAGATCCTCATCCTTATTTTAATTTCAGCCGAGTTGCCGGTTGCCAGGGGATAGAACATCAACTTCGAAAGTTGAACTCTATTATCCATGTCTATGGTCACCAGCATCGTAACCGTGATCGGATGGTCGAAGGTGTGCGTTATATTTCCTGCTGCCTGGGGTATCCCAGGGAACGCAGATCCCATTCCTTGTTGCCAATATATACCTCCCAGGAACTGCCCATGATGATTTTTGATACCGAAGAACCCCTCCCCTAAGCAATTCTATGAAAAATCAACGATACCCAGCAAGAGTCAAGAAGCACTCAAAAACTATAAAAAAGCGCTTGGTTTCGTTTGATCCGAATATTTCAGCAAAGAAGGCAGTCGAAATTCTGAGAGAAGCCAAAGTAGAAAAATACGCATTGATTGGAGGGGTTGTCATGTGGGTACACGTGGAAGACGATACGATTCATCAATTTACAAAAGATCTTGATATCGCTGTTCCTTATACAGCGATTGGGGCTATTGAACAGGTCATTCAAAAAAACGATTTACATTATGTCTATCTCCATATCGGAGGATTGGGTATCCGGGAAAATGGGATTTGCATGGGTTCCTTGATTTTTTTCTGGAAAATTGTTTTTGAAAAAAAGAAAAGTCGTGTAAACTACAGGCAGAATTTTTTGGTAGAGCATCAAGTGTTTGAAGTCGATAAGGTGATTTTGCGAAAGGCCAGGAAATAGATGCCTCCGCTCCATAGCGTGATCAACGTAGCGACCCAGAGGAGTACAATCCCCACATCATGACAGGGGATGCCCAAAGTATTGTAGTGGATGATCAAAAAACCGACAGCAAACATCTGAGAGATTGTTTTTACTTTTCCGCCAGAGCTGGCTGGAATCACAATGCCTTTTGAGGCACAAATAGAGCGCAAGCCCGATATGGCAAATTCCCGTCCAATGATCACGGCCACCAAATAGGCGGGAGCTCTGCCCATCGAAACAAGAAGGATCAAAAGCGCCGCGATTAAAATCTTATCAGCGATTGGATCGAGTAATTTTCCCAGATCTGTGCTAGTATCTGTGTGACGTGCTAAAACGCCATCCCAGTAATCAGTGAAACAGGCAAACGTAAAAAGAAACCATCCGATCAAAAGCATACTCCTGGTGTCTAAAACAACCAGGAAATAAATAACAGGAATCAGAATAACACGAAGGACTGTTAATTGATTAGCAGTGATCCATTTTTGAAAAAAATGTATCATTCTTATTTTTTCGAAATTGCGAATTATTGACAAAAGAGCTACAAATTCTAACTGAATGAAAAAATTAGGCAACAGTTTTTAACAAGTTGAATCAATTTATTAGACAATTGAATAAATCCCATGAAGTTTGCTGTATTAGGATGGAACTATAGAAAGACCTCCATTGAAATCAGAGAACAATTGGCCATACCACAAGCAGATCAACTGGGTCTAGCGGATAGCCTCTCCAATGACTTGGCCCTGCAGGAACTATCCATACTTTCCACCTGCAATCGTACTGAGTTTTATTTTGTAGCTCCAAACACACGTCCTACTTTAGAAATGCTTCTATATAAACTGGTCAGACATTATAATTTGCCAGAATTAGAAGAGCTTTCTTATGAAGCCTACGATATAGAAGCTGTCAAACATTTATTCAGGGTAACTTCCAGCCTGGATTCCATGATTGTGGGAGAACCTCAAATTCAAGGTCAGGTCAAAACTGCCTACCAATACTTTTTAGAGAACGAATACATTGGTTCATTTTTCAAAGGACTTTTTCCTCGTGCCTTCTCAACAGCAAAACGAATTCGTACTGAAACACAAATTTCGCATTTTGCGGGCTCCATCAGCTTCGCGCCAGTTGAGTTGGCAAAACGCATCTTCAACGATCTTTCTGAACAAACCGTCATGATTATTGGGGCGGGAGAAATGGCAGAGCTGGCAGCGAAACATTTCATTAAAAATGGGGTTTCCAAGTTACTGGTCACGAATCGTACCTTTGCCAATGCAGTCGTTCTTGCAGAGCAATATCAAGGTTCTGCTATCCGCTTCGAACAACTTTCCGATTATCTGGATAATGCTGATATTATTATTGGCTCAACGGGTGCAAATAATTTCATCATCACCCATGAGATCGTCAAGCAGAGCATCAAGCGGCGTAAAGGAAGGCCCATGTTTTTTATTGATATTGCGGTCCCCAGGGATATTGATCCACGCCTCAATGAAATCGCTAATGTTTATTCTTATGACATTGATGACTTACAAAATGTGATTGATGACAACCGAAGAGAACGCCAGCGTCAAGCAGAAGCTGCCGAGGAAATTATTGAAGAAGAAGCGGAAAAGCTGCATAACTGGTTCAAGACATTATCGGCAGTTCCCGCCATTCGGGCATTGCGCAATTCTTTTCATCAGATCGGTTTTGACGAATTAGAGAAAGTATTCCAGAAGTTAAATACATTATCACCCGAACAAAAAGAACAAGTGAAGCGTTTGGTCCATACTATTCTGCATAAATTATTACACACCCCTACTTGTAATCTGAGAAAGTTCAGTAACCAGGAAGATGGTTATCTTTATTTGGATACGTTAACTCAATTATTTGAATTGTCACCACCTCATTTCTCTGTAGAGGAATCATCGTCTCCACCCCGCCTGCAACTTCTAAAAAAGAACTCAACCTCTTCTTGAAAGAATCACCCTACTTTTTGACAAACGAACAGCATATTCTATGGAAACACTACGTATTGGTACACGAGGAAGTCAATTAGCCCTTTGGCAAGCAAACTGGATCCGTGATCAAATTCTTGCCCAGCATCCCTCTCTTCAGATTGAACTGGTCATTATTAAAACTCAGGGAGATAAAATAGTAGATCGCCCTCTCTCGGCAATTGGAGGCAAAGGATTATTTGTCAAGGAACTGGAGACTGCCATGATGGAACATCAAACCGATATGGCGGTTCACAGCATGAAAGATGTCCCTGCTATTTTGCCCGCAGGTTTGGAAATCTCTATCATCACAAAGCGGGAAAATGCATTTGATGGGCTGATATCATCCGAAGTGTCCAGTCTGAAAGAATTGCCTCAAAATGCCGTGATTGGAACCAGTTCACTACGACGGGCTGCACAGTTGAAAGCATTCCGCTCTGATCTACAAATTAAAAATCTGCGTGGTAATGTAGACACCCGGCTCAAAAAAGTGCTCAATCATGAATACGATGCTGCCATCATGGCAGTAGCCGGGATGAAACGACTCGGATTATCGGAGCATATTCGCCAATCCATCCCATTTTCGATTATGCTGCCTGCGATTGCCCAGGGAGCCATCGGCATCGAAACCAGAATTGGTGATGAAAAAACCTTATCGTATCTTCACCATTTGCATGATTCTGATACTGCGGATTGTTTGCGAGCAGAACGCACACTCTTAAAAGCATTGGAAGGAAACTGTCAAATCCCTCTGGCAGGACATTGTGTGGTGGTTCAGGATCAACTACACCTCACAGCACTGGTCGCTAATCCCGACGGGTCTCAAGTTATTCGACGTGAAGCGACATCCACACGTCCTGACGCAGAATATCTAGGTAAATCGATTGCCCAACAAATACTGGATGATGGTGGAAAAGAAATTTTAAAATCACTTGTAGGATAACGTAATGAAAGTATCAATTGTCATTCCCTGTTTCAATGAAATAGAAACGATTGAAGAAATTGTTCAAGCCGTCAAAGCAGCTCCAGTCGAAAACAAAGAAATCATCATCGTTGATGATGCCTCCACCGATGGAACCTCTCAATTTCTAAAAAATAAAATGGAGAACCAGGTGGATCAAATTATCTATCATGCACTCAACCGGGGCAAGGGAGCAGCCCTGAAGACTGGATTTGCTGCAGCAACAGGGGATATTGTCCTGATTCAGGATGCTGATTTAGAATACGATCCACAGGAATACAACCGATTGCTTCAGCCTATTTTGGACAACAAAGCAGATGTTGTCTATGGATCACGCTTTGTTGGCAGTGACTCTCATCGAGTTCTTTATTTTTGGCATTCGGTGGGAAATAAGTTTTTAACTCTCCTCTCGAACATGATGACCAATCTGAATTTAACGGATATGGAAACCTGCTATAAAGCATTTCGACGAGAGATCATCAAACAGATTTCCATTGAAGAAAATCGCTTTGGCTTTGAACCAGAAATCACCGCAAAAGTGGCCAAGCTGAAATGCCGTATTTATGAGGTGGGCATTTCTTACGCCGGTAGAACCTACGCCGAGGGAAAGAAAATTAACTGGAAGGATGGATTCAGTGCCATACGATGCATTTTGAAATACAATTTGTTTTAGTCACTTGTGTTTTGTGAATATTTGTACACAGAAAGTCCTTTTTTCTTCGCTGAAAGCGTGTTTTGCGGAAAAGGCTCTCGCCTAAAACACAACTCTCCTATGTCAGAGCAGTAACTGGTTTGGCTGAGTACTATCGCCATTGCCAATCATCGAATAGAAATCACTTCTCACTTAACTGAGCATATTCCTCCATTCGCTATTGCTTTTCTCTCACCATTACTTTATACAATATCGACGGCTAAGAAGGTTTCCCGAAACTCTTATCCTGCTGGAAAATCTCCAGAAATGGTGTGGATTTCCGGAATGCCGGACCACCAAAAATTTTCGTTAAATTTTTGCAAAACCATCCTCATCTGGACGATTTTTCGCTTCAGAAATAGTTTCGGGAAACCCTCTAAGTACTGCTAATCAGCAATAAGTGTTCAAATTCTTGTTGTGACCGTCTTACTCTTAATCCTAATCTTACTCTTAATCTCTGGAAATTGAGGGATTA
>JANQHV010000555.1 GCA_028282505.1 SAR324 cluster bacterium
ATTGAGATTCTTCGCAAGCTCAGAATGACAAAATACTCTGGAATGTCACTTTTTTAAACGCAACTTGGTATAACAATTTTTTGGACGCAGATAAAATCAAGATCAAAAGGATTTAAGGGTCTACGTGCCGCCATGCCAAGTACTTTGCCGCCATGTAAGGCGGCGCTACCGTTAGCTTATCTCAAATCTTTGTTCCTGCTGAAATGAGTATCCCCTCATCCTACCTGTGCTGTTGTAAGTTTGCCCTCTATTTGAATATTTGCTACAGTGATTGCTCGTATTCAAACCATGATTAGGAGATGGCCCATGAGCAAAATAACCGCAAAAACACAGACCTCGCCTCGGACAGACATTGATGACCTGCCAACCAAAATCCAGGATGAATTGCACTATGCGTTGAAAATCATCAAGCGCTCCAAAATGCCAGTGGTGATGGTCTGGTTGTTTGGCAGCTATTCTCGTGGCGACTTCATCAACCGCCGCAATGTCGATGAGCATGGAGTGATTTCAGTCTACAATTCCGACTTGGATTTGTTGCTCATCGTCGAACAGGAGGGACTCAACTATAAAGCCATCCGGCGCTTGTATATGTCACTACACGACACTCCCTATGTCCAAACCGACCCTCATCTGGTTTTTGAGAACACAGACAATTTCGATCAAGCCTTGCGGGAAGGAGATTTCTTTTATGTGGATGTGATCAAGGAAGGACGCTTATTGTGGGACGGAGGCCATCCTCTGGTGGAAACCGTTGACCTCCAGCCTCGCCTGCGCCGCCGCAAAGCCGAAGCTTATTTTCGGGACTGGTACCGCCTGGCCACAGGCTTAAAAAATGGAGCGGAATATCATTATCAAACCGGTGAGTACCCCCTGACCCTGCTCAATTTGCACCAGATGGCCGAGCATCTGCTCCATGCCCTGCACCTGGTCTGGAGTAACTACAAAATCCGTACTCATGAATTGGAAAAATTGACACGGGAAGCCACCGCTTTTTATTCTCCGATCCTCCAGTGGATTGACCATGCCACTCTGGAAGAAGTCGAACTGTTTCAACTGCTGGAAGACGCTTATGTGGGTGTGCGCTACAAACCGGAAAGCTTCCGGGTCAGTCAACAACAAGCTGAAGCCTTGCTGGAAAAAGTGGGTTCATTGCAACGAACGATTTATCATGCCTGTTTGGAAAAACTGAATGAGTTTTATCCTGAACAAACAGGGGATGAACTCCCACCTACAGTTTTTCTCGACCTGGAACACCTGAAAACCCACACCTTGCCTCATGCCGAGTTGACCCTCAAAAAGAAGGCCCTGGAACATGCCACCCAGCAAATCAAGGAAGTCGCTCGATTGGGAGTTGTCAAAGAACGGGAGCTGGAAGCTGCACTCAAGCGAGAAGAAGAAGCCCGCCAACGAGAGGAAAAGGCTTTAAAACGGGAAGAAAAAGCCTTGCGGCGGGAACTGAAGACTCGCAAAGAAAAAGAACAGGAATTGGAGAAAGCCTTACAAGAGAAAGAGCGTTTGGAAGCTTTATTGAGGGAGCGGGGGATTGATCCTCATTCTAAAGATTAACCCAAAAGTCTTGCTGAATCAAAAGACAGGGAAATCATCAAATAAACCGTTCGACTGGCAAATTGAACACTTTGCTCAATTTTTTGGCGATGGCTTTGCTAATTCCTCGTCTTCCATTTTCCAGATCAGATATTTTTTGAATGGACAATCCTCCTATCTTTTCTCCCAGTTCGGATTGACTCCATCCTAAATTTTCACGATAAATTTTAATACAGTCTCCTGGAGTGATTTGTTTTTGGATCTCTGTAAACCACTCTGTCTCTGTAATCCTCTCATATTCATCATCTCCTTGAATCTTCAAATTTTCTCCATACTTTTTTTGAAGATAGTCTAAATCTTCTTGCGGGATGTCTCCTTTTATTTCAAAAAGCGTCTGGTCAGTATGGCGCATTTTCACGACTGCCAACATAATAAACCTCAATGATAATTTGATCCTTTTCATGCTTCCAGCAGGCAACCCAGGAAGAACCTAAATGACAATGGTACTCATTATTTTTGAGTTTACTGTAATTTTGCCAGTTTGGCTGTTTTGGTCCTTTGCTATTTAAATCAAGCACCAAAAGTGCAAATTTCTTTTGCACCCATTTTGGAAGAGATGTTAGTGTTTTTCTTACTTTCTTTTTGATGATTGTCTCATACATGAATGAAGTATACCCTTTTTCAGGGTATATAACAAGGGAATTCTCTGCCTCCCAAAGAATTAAAAAAGCCAGAAAAGAATTGGACATTCTTAGGAATGCTCCAAAAATAACTTTCCCATTTGCTTGTTTTTTTCCTGCTCCTCTTCGTTGATAAAACGCCCACGTAGTCTAACTACGCAAACGTTTCATC